>CP016836.1:2552582-2880728 GCA_002240395.1 Xanthomonas citri pv. mangiferaeindicae | reverse complement strand
GACCCATTGCTCGCGGCGCACGACATCCGCGACACCTTCGGCCGCATGGCGATGGACGACGAGGAAACGGTCGCGCTGATCGCCGGCGGCCACACTTTCGGTAAGACCCACGGTGCCGGTCCAGCCGAGCATGTCGGTGCAGAAACCGAAGCTGCCAACCTGGAGGAACAAGGATTGGGCTGGCGCAGCAGCTTCGGCTCGGGCAAGGCCGGCGACACGATCACCAGCGGCCTGGAAGTAACCTGGACCACGACACCGGCGCTATGGAGCAACAACTTCTTCGAGAATCTGTTCGGCTTCGAGTGGGAACTGGAGAAGTCCCCCGCCGGTGCGCACCAGTGGGTCGCCCGCGAGGCCGGCGACATCGTGCCCGACGCCCATGACCCGGCCAAGAAGCACCGACCGCGGATGCTGACCACCGACCTGGCCCTGCGCTTCGACCCCGTGTACGGCAAGATCTCGCGGCGCTTTCTCGAGAACCCACAGGCCTTCGCCGACGCCTTCGCTCGCGCGTGGTTCAAGCTGACCCATCGCGACATGGGCCCGCGCGCACGCTACCTCGGCCCCGAGGTTCCGAAGGAAGCCTTGATCTGGCAGGACCCGGTGCCTGCGGCCGAGCATCCGTTGATCGATGAGGCCGACGTGGCGACGCTCAAGGCGCAGGTGCTGGCATCGGGCCTGACGGTCTCCGAACTGGTGGGCACTGCGTGGGCGTCCGCGTCCACGTTCCGCGGCAGCGACAAGCGCGGCGGCGCCAACGGCGCACGCATCCGCCTGGCGCCGCAGAAGGACTGGGCGGTCAACCGCCCCGATCAACTGGCCCGCGTCCTCGAAGTGCTGCAGCGTATCCAGCGCGCGTTCAACCTCGACGCGCCGGGCGGCAAGCAGGTGTCGCTGGCCGACCTGATCGTGCTCGCGGGCAATGCCGGCGTCGAGCACGCCGCGATGGCGGCCGGCCGCGAGATCGCCGTGCCGTTCTCGCCCGGTCGCACCGACGCGAGCCAGGCACAGACCGATGTCGCGTCGTTCGCGGTACTCGAGCCGCACGCTGACGGCTTCCGCAACTATCTGGCCGGCGCTTCAGCGATTCCCGCCGAAGCGCTGCTGATCGATCGAGCGCAACTGCTCACGTTGACCGCCCCCGAACTGACCGTGCTTATCGGCGGCCTGCGTGTACTCGACATCGGTGTCGACGACACCCGGCACGGCGTGTTCACCGACCGGCCCGGCGTGCTGAGCAACGACTTCTTCGTCCAGCTGCTCGACATGGACACCGCCTGGTCGCCCCGCACCACAGCGCGTGACGTGTTCGAAGGCCGCGACCGTCGCGGCGGTGCACTGAAGTGGACCGGCACCCGCGTCGACCTGGTGTTCGGCGCCAATGCCGTGCTGCGCGCACTGGCCGAGGTCTATGCCAGCGACGACGCCCAGGGCAAGTTCGTCGACGACTTCGTCGCGGCCTGGACGAAGGTGATGGCACTCGATCGGTTCGATCTACGCTGATCGGTCACCACGCAGGTGCCCCAGGACGGCCGCGCAATGCGGCCGTCCTGGGATCTGCTGTCAGCTGCCTGCCGGCACCCGCGCAGCCAGGGCATCGTCACGCTTCGCAGCCGCCTGCGCCGCCGGACGTGCGGCGTGGACGCGCGCGAACTCGACGAAGGCCGGCCGCGATGGCATCGCGCCGATCTGCATGTAGTAGCCCAGCATCGCGGTCATATACAGATCCGCCGCACTGAATCGCTCGCCGACCAGAAACGTCCTGCCGGTCACCGCCTGCTCCAAGGTCCGCATCACGTCGTCCGGATTCCCGTAGCCGGCCGCGCGCGCCGATGCCAGTGCGCCGGTTTCCTGCGCGGTGAGCAGCGATTCGAGCGGCCCGGCGAGGAAGAACAGCCAGCGGTAGTAGCTGCCCCGCTCGGGCGAACCGGGCGGTGGCGCCAGTTGCCTGTCGGGGACGAGTTCGGCGAGATAGGCGCACACCGCCGCGTTTTCGGTTACGACCGTATTGCCATGGCGGATCGCCGGCACCTTGCCCATCGGGTTGATCGCCAGGTACGCCGGCGACTTCATGCTGGTGTCGTACTCCAGCAGCACCTCTTCATAGGGCAGCCCCGTTTCCTCCAGCATCCAGCGGGCCACGCGGCCGCGGGACATCGGATGGGTATAGAAGGTCAGTGTGTCGGTCATCGGGCCTGCTCGGTCTGGAAGGAACCGCCAGTCTCCGCGGCCCCGCTGTCAGCGGCTGTCAGTAGCGTCATCGCCGGCCGGCGCCATGTGCTGCACGGCACGCCGCTGGGCATGCCATCTGCGCAGCAGTTCGTGGCGACGCACGGTGTAACGCACCCCGGTGTCCTCCAACGACACCACCCGGTCGGCACGGAAATGACGGAAATCGCCGCGCGTCTCGCACCAGGCGGCAAGCAGGCGGGTATCGGACAGGAAGGCCATCGCGAACGGCCAGATCGTGCGCTCGCTGTCGCGTCCTGCGGCGTCGGCGTAGTGCATCCGCAGCGCGCGTTCGCCCCGGATCGCGTGCCGCAGGATCGGCAGCCAAGGCTCGGGCTCCGATGGCGCCCAGTGCGGGGCGAACAGACCGCTGGTCTCCACCTGCAAGCGCAATGCAGCAGGCAAGACACCGACGAGGCGGTCGAGTGCGCGGGTGGCCGCGGCCGCCAGCTCCGGATCGGCGTGGCTGCCGACCCAGCGCGCGCCCAGCACCAACGCTTCGAGCTCCTCATCGGAGAACATCATCGCGGGCAGCAGGAAGCCGGGGCGCAACAGATAGCCCAGGCCGGGATCGCCTTGAATCTCGGCGCCCTGTCCGCGCAAGGCATCGATGTCGCGATACAGCGTGCGCAGGCTGATGCCCAACCGGTCGGCCAGCTCGCGTCCGGGAACAGGCCGGCGCCGTCGTCGCAGGTCATCGAGCAGACGCAGCAGCCGTGTTGCACGTTCGGACATGGTCCTGCCTTCCTGGCGCGCCGGAGCTACAGCGCGTCGATATCGCCCAAGGCCCGGATCAACCGCCGTGCACGCTTGTCGGGCTTGTGTTCGGGCGCGCGATAACCGGCGCGTTGCGCGCGCTGCTCGGCGACACGTGCCAGACGTGCAGCGCGCGAGTCCTCGGATTCGGTGTACAGGCCCTGCGCCACGCTGGCCGGTCCGCGCGTGTCCGACAGCCCGGCCACGACGACCTCGAACACTTCCTCGCCCCGCGCCACACGCAGCGCGTCGCCGAGGCGCACCGCACGCGCGGGCTTGGCCCGTTGGCCGCCAACATCGACCTTGCCAATCTCGATCGCCTGCTTGGCCAGGGCACGGGTCTTGAAGAAGCGTGCCGCCCACAGCCAGAGATCGAGGCGGACGCTGTCGGCGGTACTGGCAACACGGGCTTCGCTCATGCGCCCGATATCGGTCCGCCGGCCGGCAAATCAAGCGCGGCGCGGAAGCCGCCCGGGCGATTGTCGAGCACCAGGCGTCCGTCATAACCGGCGGCGATGCCGTCGACGATCGACAGGCCCAGACCATGGCCGGGCACCCGGCTGTCGAGGCGCACACCACGCCGCATCGCCTGTGCCATCGCCTCGGGCCGCATCCCGGGGCCATCGTCGTCGATGGCGATCCACAGGCGCGCCTGCGCGCGCCATGCGTGGACGTGTACCCGGGTGCGTGCCCATTTCACTGCGTTGTCGAGCAGGTTGCCCAGCATCTCCTCCAGGTCCTCGCGCGCGCCCGCGAACACCAGGTCCGGCGCGACATCGTCGACCAGCGCCAGGGGACTGCCCGCGCCGCGTGCGAACAGCGCGCGCAGCGCCTCGACCACCGGCGCCACCAGGGTACGCTGGCGCGCGTCGAAGGCGAAGCCGCCAGCCAGCCGACGCTCGACCTCGCCGCGCATGCGCTGCACCTGCGCGGCGACCACGCCGGCGATGTCGTCGCCCGGCGCCTGCGCCTCGGCAGACAGCACCGCCAGCGGCGTCTTGAGCGCATGGGCGAGATCCTCGGCCGCATGCCGCGCCCGCGCGACCCGGCGTGCGTGCTCGTCGAGCAGTTCGTCGATCTGCTCGGCCAGCGGTGCCGCCTCGGCGGGCCAGCGATCGACGGAAAAGCGCACGTCATCGCCGTCACGGACCCGCTGCAGGATGCCGCGCATCCGGCGCAATGGTCGCAGCCCCCACTCCACCTGCCAGGCCAGCAACGCGAGCAGCACGGCGGCCGCGCCGGCGAATGCGAGCATCGCCGTGCGCCGGAACTCGCGCGTCTCGGCAATCACATCACTGCGGTCGGCGGCCACATAGACCGGAATCGAGGCGGCGACATCAGGCAGACGCAGCTGCTGGGCGCGGACGCGCAGTTGTTGCCCGCGCGGGCCCTCGGCCTCGAACCGCACGGCCGGTCCGCGCGCGATCGGCATCGCCGGCAGATCGCTGTCCCACAACGACCGCGAACCGATCGCCTCGCCGCCGTCGCCGATCCGCCAGTACCAGCCGGAGAACACCCGGGTCCAACGCTCGTCGGCTGGCGCGCGGCGCAGTTGCCAACCGCCATCGGGGCGCGCCTGGATCAAGCCGGCAAGGGTCGCGAAGTCGTCATCGAGCCGACGGTCGAGCGCACGTTCGCCGGAGCGCGCGAACATCGCGCCGAGCAGGCCGCCTGCGATCGCGGCGGAGATCGCCACACCCAAGGCACCGGCCAGCCACAGCCGCCAGCGCAGCGACAATACGCGCGCCGCGGTCACGGTGTCTCCGACAGCCGGAAGCCCTGTCCGCGAACGGTGTGCAACAGCGCGACGCCCAGCTTGCGGCGGATGCGCCCGACCAGCACGTCGAGCACGTTCGAATCGGGATCGTAGCCGTTGTCGTAGACGTGCTCGCCCAGTTCGGCCCGGCTGACCACCCGCCCGACGTGATGCATCAGATAGGCGAGAATGCGGTACTCGCGCGCGGTCAACGCCAACGGATCGCCGTCGAGCGCGAAGCGACCGGCATGCGCGTCGAACTCGAGCGCGCCGCAGCGCAGTCGCGGCGAGGCATGGCCGACGCTGCGGCGGATCAGCGCCTGCAGGCGCAGCACCAGTTCCTCGATCTGGAACGGCTTGGTCAGATAGTCGTCGGCGCCGGCGTTGAAGCCGGCCAGCTTGTCGTGCCAACGGCTGCGCGCGGTCAGCACCAGTACCGGCAGGGTCAGTCCGGCCTCGCGCCAGCGGTGCAGCACCGAGATGCCGTCCAGACCGGGCAATCCCAGATCGAGCACCGCCGCATCGTAGGCCTCGGTCTGGCCGCGGAACTCGGCCTGCGTGCCGTCGTCGATGCGATCGACGGCGAATCCGGCCGTGGCGAGCGCGGCGGCCACCCGCGCGGCGAGTTCGGTGTCGTCCTCGGCCAGCAGGATGCGCATCAGTCGTCGATCTCGACCTCGAGCAGGCGCCCGGTGCGCGCATCGTACTTGAGCTCGGCGACGCGGCCGTCCTCCATCAGGATCTCGATCTCGTATTCGTCATCGTCCTCGTCGAGCTCGACCTCGAGCACGCGCCCCGGGAAGCGACGCTCGGCATCGGCCAGCAGCCGTTCGAGGCGGACGAACGCGCCGCTGCGCACGCCGTCGCGGGCATAGTCGGCGCTGCGGCGGGCGTCGGGCACATCGGCATGCAGGGGCACGGCCAACAGGCCGGCGAGCAGCAGCGGGAGCGGAAGCAGAAAACGGCACATGCCCCAGTGTGGGCAGACCGCTTAACGATTCGGTGAACGGTCCGATCAGAACGCGGTTAGCCGCGATCGGGAGACTGCGATGCAACCGGTCGCCGACCGGACCCGCCATCCACACGAGGACATCCCATGACGCACCGTATCGCCATCGCCAGCCTGATCGCCGCCGCCGGCATCGCCGTCGCGCTGCCCGCCGCACTGGCGCAGACCCGCGACGATCGCGACGACCGTCTGCATGCCGCTGCCGCCGCACAGGCCGACCCCGGTTCCCGGGGCAACATCGCCTCGCTCGACCGCATCCTCGCCGACGCCCAGCGCCGTCATCCGGGCCGCATCCTCGAAGTGGCCTATGACGACGGGGCGTACGACGTCGAGATCCGCCAGAACGACGGCCGTATCGTCGAACTCGAGTATTCGGCGCGCACCGGCCGCCTGCTCGACACCGATTACGACTGAGCGCAGCGCGCGATCGCGCACGACTTGGCGGGCGCTGGATGCAGATCCGGCGCCCTTTTTTTCTGCGCGTATCGACGCCCGGACCTACGCGGCGCCGACGTGGGCCGGGCCTGGGCACTTGTGCGGAGCCGCGCCCAATCGTGGCCCGGCACCAACAGACGCTGGACGGATGCGACGGCGAGACCGGAAAAGCGTCGGGCCCGTGCCGGCACACTGCGCCGGGATCCGGCGAATGGCAGATGCGCGCATTGAGAGGCCCTGTTCGTGGAGCGCCCAAACGCAGACGGCCGCCTTGCGGCGGCCGTCGTGCGACATCGGAGCGAGCCGGATTACTCGGCGGCCGGAGCAGCCGCTGCCGCGGCCTTGTCGGCGCGTGCCTTCTCGTTCTTGGCCTTCGCCGAGGCCGACAGGTCTTCCTTGATGCGGGCCTTCTTGCCTTCCAGGCCACGCAGGTAGTACAGCTTGCCGGCGCGGACCTTGCCGCGGCGCTTGACTTCGACCGACTCGATCTGCGCGCTGTGGCTCTGGAACACGCGCTCGACGCCGTAGCCGTGCGAGATCTTGCGCACGGTGAACGCCGAGTTCAGACCGGCGTTCTTCTTGCCGATGACCACGCCTTCGTAGGCCTGCACGCGCTCGCGGTTGCCTTCCTTGACCTTGACGTTGACGACGACGGTGTCGCCGGGGCCGAAGTCGGGAAGCTCGCGCGCGGTCTGGGCGCTTTCGAATTCCTGCAGCAGGGTGTTAAGAGAGGGCTTGGTGGTCATGGTCTTGGCCTGTTGGAGTCGTTGTAGGCGTGGTGCACGTGGACGCACGCTCTGGCATGGCGGGCACGATGGCCCGTTGTTTCGGTTAGCCGCGCATTATAAGCCCAGGCGCTCGGCGAATGCCACTGCCGTCGCCGCAGCGCTCAGGCGTCCGGATCCCGGTTCCGCTCGGCCCGCCAGGCTGCGAGCAGACGCCGGTCGGCCTTGCCCAGCGCGGACTCGTCGAGAAGATCGGGCCGCCGCTCGGCGGTGCGCCCCAGCGACTGCTGCCGGCGCCAGGCGGCGATCTGGGCATGGTTGCCCGACAGCAGCACGTCGGGCACCCGGCCCAGCGCATGGTTCACCGGCCGGGTGTAGTGCGGGCAGTCGAGCAGACCGTCGCCCTCGAAACTGTCCTGCACCGCCGAATCGGCGTCGTTCAACGCGCCGTCCTGCAACCGGGCCACCGCATCGACGACGACCGCCGCGGCAAGTTCCCCGCCCGACAGCACGTAGTCGCCGATCGACAACTCCTCGTCGACCTCGGCCTCGAGCAGCCGCTCATCGACGCCTTCGTAGCGGCCGCACAGCAGGATCAGCCGCGGCAGCGCGGCCAACTCGCGCACCTTGGCCTGGGTCAGCGGCCGGCCCTGGGGGCTCATGTAGATCGTGCGCGCCGGTGCCGGATCGGCCGCACGCGCGGCGGCGAGCGCAGCCTGCAGCGGCTCGATCAGCATCACCATGCCCGGCCCACCGCCGAACGGCCGGTCATCGACCCGCCGGTAGTTGCCCTGCGCATAGTCGCGCGGATTCCAGCCCTGCAGCGCGACCAGCCCGCGCTCACGCGCTCGCCCGACCACGCCGACCGCGGCCGCCTGGTCGATGAACTCGGGAAACAGGCTGACGACATCGATGCGGATGGCACCGTGCTCGGCGGCTCGGGAGGCGGGATGCGTTTGCGCTTCGGACGACATGACGTTCCCTCCCGATCACGAACGACGAGACGGCTGCGACTGCCGATCCGGGGTGTGGCGCGGCTTCGCAGGCCACGACCTGGATCGTCCGCTCACCAATCGCGCAGCGCGGCGTTCAAAAGTCCGCGTCCCAATCGACCGTCACCAGACCGGCATCGAAGTCGATCGAGACGACATAGTCGGGCACGACGAACGGAATCATGCGCTCGCGTTCGCCCTGGGCGACCAGCACGTCGTTGGCACCGGTCGAAAACAGATGGGACACCGTCCCCAGGTCCACGCCGTCGACATTGCGCACGCGCAGGCCTTCGAGGTCGACCCAGTAATACTCGCCCGGTGCAGGCGGCGGCAGCGCCTCGCGCGGTACCCAGACCTCGAGCCCGCGTGCGGCCTCGGCGGCATCGCGGTCGGCGATGTCGGGCAGCGTGGCGACCACGCCCTTGGGCGTCTCGCGACCGCGCGCGCCCGACAGTGTGCGCTCGCCCCCGCGGCCGTCGCGCAGCACCCAGGGCTGGTAGCGGAAGATTGCGCTGCGCGGCTCGGTGAACGATTCGAGCTTCACTTCACCGCGCACGCCGAACGCGCCATGGACCTTGCCCAGCTGGATCATCCGCTGGGGAGGCTGGCGCGTCGGGTCGTTCATCTCGGCATGGCCGCGCCCGCAGGCGCGGCCTATGGGTCAGGCAGCGGCGACCGCAGCCTTGCCCGCTTCCTTGTACAGGGCGCGGACCTTGTCGCTCATCTGGGCGCCGTTCTTGACCCAGTGGTCGACGCGCTCGGTGTCGAGGACGACACGCTGCTCACCGCCGGTCGCGACCGGGTTGTAGTAGCCCACGCGCTCGATGTTGCGGCCGTCGCGCGCGCTGCGCGAGTCGGTCACGATGATGTGGTAGAACGGACGCTTCTTGGCGCCGCCGCGCGTCAGACGGATCTTGACCATTGCTTTGCTTCCTGTGTTGCCCAGTCGCCAGGGTGGCGAGGTAAGCCGGCGATTATAGCGGAAGCGGCGGCTGCCGGCGCAAGCACCGGTCAGCGCGCGCCTCCGAGCGGCATCCAGAGCTGCGCGGCGAGCAGCGCGCGCAGACGCCCGAGCACCGCCGAGTCGGCATCGAAGCGCCAGCCGTCGATCGACGCCACCGCACGCAGCCCGCCGCTGTTGCAGGCGAACGCAGCCTCGAAGCCCGCGCAATCGGCTAGGCCGACACGGGCGTGGCGCTGCGCGATGCCCGCGGTCTCGAGCGCGCGCTGCAGCAAACGCTCGCTCGTACCCCGCAACGCCGGCGCGATCGGCCACACCACGGTGTCGCCGGCGACGAAGCCGACGTTCCACAGCGCCCCCTCGCCGATAGTGCCGTCGGCATCGACCAGCAGCGCATCGTCGTAGCCGGCCAGCGCGGCCTGCCGGCGTGCATGCAACAGCGGCAACGTGGCGGCGTGCTTGAGATGGGCCAGCGTACGGACATGGATATGCGAGGCCAGCCGCAGCGGCGCGGCCGGCGGCGCGCGCGGCGGCGACAACGCGACCAGCAGCACCGTCGGCACCGCCTCGCCGCGCTCGACGGCCGGCATATCGCGCGAGAACGCCGCAATGCGCACTGTCGCATCGTCGACGCCAGCGGCCACCAGCGCCGAGGCCATCGCGCCGAGGAGCGCGTCCGACGCCAGCGGGCTGCCGAACAGTTCGAGGTTGGCGGCCTGCAGGCGCGCCACATGTAGGTCCAGCCCCTGAACCGCGCGTCCGCGCACCTGCAATGTCGAGAAATGCCCGTAGTTGACCAGGGCCGCGGCGAGGTCCGCCGTCTCCGCCGGCCGGCCGTCGATCCAGTGGCTGACAGCAAGCGCGGCGCGTGTCACAGCAACGCCTGCGCGTCGCGCCACCAGCCCTGCACGAGCTCACCGGCGGGCCGCGCCTGCGCCAACCAGGCCGATTGCCCCGCCCAGGCCTGCATCGCGTCGAGACGGCCATCGCGGGCCGCGGCGGCGCGCATCGGCGCGGTGAGCCCGCGCTGCACCGGGTACGGCCGCGGCGGCGGTACGCCGTCGGCCGCGGCTGCGCGCACGTAGCCGGTCGCCAGCGCACGGCCGAGCCGGCCGCTGAACGCCCGAGTCGGCCAGCAGGCCTCCGGCTCGGCGCTCGCCAGTGCGTCCGCCCACGCCGGCGCGATGGCCGCCTCGGGCGTGCGCAACAGGCCGGTGCCGATCTGCACCGCGCTCGCGCCGAGTAACAATGCGGCGGCGACACCGCGCCCATCGGCGATGCCGCCGGCGGCGATCACCGGCACCTCGAGGGCATCGGCCAGCCGCGGCAACAACGAGAACAACCCGACGATGCGGTGCTCGGCTTCGGCGGCCTCGAACGCGCCGCGGTGTCCGCCCGCCTCGGCGCCCTGTGCGACCACCGCATCGGCGCCGGCGGCCTGCGCCTGCCGCGCCTCATCGAGCGTGGTGACGGTGGCGAACCAGGCGATCCCGGCCGCCTTCAGGCGTTCGACCTGCGCCGGGGAGAACACGCCCATGATGGTGGAGGCGACCGCCGGTCGCGCGGCCAGCAAGGCATCGAACTGGGCATCGAAATCGGCCGGCGTGGCGTCGCCGGCAGAGGCCGGCACCACCGGCCCCCAGCGTTCGAGAAACGCCCGGGTCGCCGCCTCGGCGTTCGCATCGCGCGCCGGTGGCGGATCGGGAATCCACAGATTGACCTGCGCCGGGCCCGCGGTGCGGTCGCGGAACGCGCGCATCCACGTCTCGATGTCGGCCGGCTGCGACAGCACCGCGCCCATCGCGCCCATGCCGCCGGCGTCGGCCACCGCCGCCGCCAGCGCCGGCGGACAGGCGCCGGCCATCGGCCCCAGCAGGACCGGAATCCGCAGGCCGAAGCGCGCACAGAACGCGTCGGCCCGCTGGCGCGCCGGGTGCGCGCCCGTGCTCACCGGAACGGCATGCGGCCCATGCCGCCCATCATCCCCTGCAGGCCGCGCATCATGCCCTTCATGCCGCCGCGGGCCATCTTGCCCATCATCTTTTCCATCTGCATGTACTGCTTCATCAGCTTGTTGACGTCGGCCGGGGTCGTGCCCGAGCCGGCAGCAATGCGCGCGCGGCGCGAGCCATTGAGCAGGGTCGGGTTGCGCCGCTCCTTCTTGGTCATCGAGTCGATGATCGCGATCATCCGCGGCACTTCCTTGTTCTGCTGGACCTGCTGCTTGAGATGCTCGGGCACCTGGCCCAGGCCCGGCAGCTTCTCCATCAGGCTGCCGATGCCGCCCATGTTCTGCATCTGCTCAAGCTGGTCCTTCATGTCGTTGAGGTCGAACTTCTTGCCCTTGGCGACCTTCTGCGCGAGCTTGGCCGCCTTGTCCTTGTCGACCTGGTGCTCGACCTGCTCGACCAGCGACAGCACGTCGCCCATGTCGAGAATGCGGCTGGCGACGCGCTCGGGATGGAAGACATCGAGCCCGTCGACCTTCTCGCCGGTGCCGACGAACTTGATCGGCTTGCCGGTGATGTAGCGCACCGACAGCGCCGCGCCGCCGCGGGCATCGCCGTCGGTCTTGGTCAGCACCACGCCGGTCAACGGCAGCGCCTCGCCGAAGGCCTTGGCGGTGTTGGCCGCGTCCTGACCGGTCATCGAGTCGACGACGAACAGCGTCTCGACCGGATTGACCGCGGCATGCAGCGCCTTGATCTCGGTCATCATGGCCTCGTCGATCGCCAGGCGGCCGGCGGTGTCGACCAGCAGCACGTCGATGAACGACTTGCGCGCATCGGCGATCGCCGCGCGCACGATGTCGACCGGCTGCTGCGAGGCCTCGGACGGGAAGAAGCGCACATCGACCTGTTCGGCCAGCGTGCGTAGCTGCTCGATCGCGGCCGGACGATAGACGTCGGCGCTGACGACCATGACCTTCTTCTTGCGCTTTTCCTTCAGCAGCTTGGCCAGCTTGCCGACCGTGGTCGTCTTGCCCGCGCCCTGCAGGCCGGCCATCAACACGACCGCGGGTGCCGGCACGGCGAGATTGAGTTCGGTCGCCTGCGCGCCCATGACCGCAGTCAGCTCGTCGCGCACGACCTTGATCAGCGCCTGGCCCGGGGTCAGCGACTTGAGCACTTCCTGCCCGACCGCGCGCACCTTGATCCGCTCGATCAGCGCCTGCACCACCGGCAGCGCAACATCAGCCTCGAGCAGTGCGATGCGCACCTCGCGGGTCGCCTCGCGGATGTTCTCCTCGGTCAGGCGGCCGCGCCCGCGCAGGCGCTCGATGGTGCCGGACAGGCGCTGGGTCAGGGACTCGAACATGCGGGACTCGGGCTGGGTCGAAACGGTCGGCGATTATAGCCCGCACGCCCGCGCGCCCCGGCCCGCGTCGATCGGCGGCAGGCGCGTTTGGGGCGTTCCTGTGCGACACTTCCGCGATGACAATGGTTCTCATCGCAGCCCTGCTCTACCTGGCCGCTGCCGTGGCGCTCGTGCACGGTGTCGGGCGCGACCCTGCGCCCGGCAACGCGTGGTGGGCGGTGCCGGCCGTCGCCGCCGTCGCGCTGCATGCCGCCGCGCACATATTGGTGTGGCGCGACGTGGGCACCGAGCTGCATTTCTACGCCGCGCTGTCGCTGGTCGGTCTGGGCATGGCGGTGCTGACGATGCTCTACGACATCCGCGGACGCATGGCCGCGCTGGGCGTGATCGTGTTTCCGATCGCCGCCGCGGCGCTGATCTCCTACGGCCGGGGCGCGCACGTCGCGTCCAGCGTCCCGGACTGGCGCCTGCAGTTGCACGCCTGGTGCGCCTTGCTGTCCTACGCCACGCTCGCGATCGCCGCCCTGCTCGCGATGCTGTTGTGGGCGCAGGAACGCGCACTGCGCCGACGCGAATTCCATCGCTGGCTGCGCGCGCTGCCACCGCTGACCGAGCTCGAATCGCTGCTGTTCCGCACGATCTGGGTCGGGTTCGCGCTGCTGACGGCGACACTGGTCACCGGTGTGCTGTTCGTCGACGACTTCTTCGCCCAGCACCTGATCCACAAGACCGTGCTGAGCGTGCTGTCGTGGCTGGCCTTCGGCGCGCTGCTGTTGGGCCGCTGGCGTCATGGCTGGCGCGGCACCCGCGCGGTCGGCTGGACGCTGGCGGCGATGGCGCTGCTGGTGCTGGCGTTCTTCGGCAGCAAGTTCGTGCTGGAGCTGGTGCTACGGCGTCCGGGCTGAGCCCAGCCGACCGATCCGGAAGACTCGCATGCGCACATGGATGGCCGCCTTCGCACTCGCCGCTTCGATCTCGACCGCCGCCGCAGATGACGAGGCGCATTCGCCAATCTTCGGCCACATCGAGTTTCTCTGGAACGCGCCGGTTGCGGGCACCGGCGCTCGTCCGGTCGCCCAGGGCCTGTTGCGCCATCCGGAGGCGCCGCACCTGGCCTGCTGGAAAACGCAGGGCTTTCCGCAGCGGGCGGTCGATGTTCGGCTGGAGATCGACGACAGCGCCGGCCGCCACACGTTGTGGTCAGCCACCGAACCTGGAACGGAATCGAAGTTCGTCCGCTGCGGCACGATCGATCTCGCCGCGCTGGGCGTGACACCCGGCCTGCGTCGCATCGTCCTGCGTTTCGACGGGCAGATCGCGGCGCAGACCACGATCGAGGTGGCCGAGTCCCTGGCCTCGGCTGCGTTCGCACAAGGCGACCGCATGTACGTCCACGGACGTACTGATTATCCAGACGACCTCGCGCCGGCCGACTATGTGGGCCGGTTCGTCTGGGTTTTGGGCTTTGGGCCGGACGGCCAAGTCGTAGACGTCCAGACTGAAGTCGCCGAAGGGCTGGCCGCGACGCGGTTGCGGACCGCGGGCCAAGCGGCCGCCCAGCTCTACCGCATCGGGCCCAACCCGGCCAAGCCGCTGCGCCAGTTCCGGCAGCCTTACGACATCCAACCTGCTCCCTGACCGACGGGTCAACGCCTGAACCGATACCAGCCGCCTGCCTGAACAGCGCTTGCGGCGGCAATACTTGCCTTGACAACAATTGCAGCGGCGAGGAATATGCGCCGCCATGTCGTCTCCTCCCCGCCCTTGCGCCTCCGCCAGCGGTTCGTCGCTGGGCCTGCTGTTCCGGCAGGTCCGCGATGCCATGTGGACGCGCATGGCCGACGAGCTCGCCCAGGCCGGGCATGAACTGAGCTTCAGCCAATACATCACGATCAAGAAGCTGGCGCTGGGCACCAGCAACGCGACCGATCTCGCCCGTGCGGCCGAGCTCAATCCCGGTGCGATGACCCGTCTGATCGACAAACTGATTGACCGGGGCTTGGTCGAGCGCCATGCCGATCCCGACGACCGCCGTGTTGTGCGCATCCGCCTCAGCGCGCAGGGCGAGGCGATCTGGCGCGACATCGACCAATGCGGCAACCGCGTGCGCGAGCGCGCGATGTCGGGCATCGACGACGCCCAGCGGCAGCAGTTCATCCGGCTTCTCGAACAAGTTCGCGACAACCTCTCCTTCCCGGGACAGTGACCATGCCTTCTCCCACGACACGCGCCCGGCGACGGGCGCCGGCTGCGGTGTTGCCGATTGTCGCCGCACTGCTGCTCGCAGGTTGCGCCAGCAGTCGCGGCCTGGCGCCGCAACTCACGCCCAGCGATGCCGACACGCTCGCTGCAGGCCGGAGCCTCGCCGGCACACCGCTCAGCGCTGCCGACTTTCCACGCAGCGACTGGTGGACCGCGTTCGGCGATCCGCAGCTCGATGCGCTGATCGATGAGGCGCTGCGCGACAGCCCCTCCTTGGCCGCCGCCGATGCGCGCGCCCGCAGCGCCCAGGCGCAAGCCGGCCTGGCCGATGCGCAGCGCCGGCCGACCCTCGGCACCAGCGCGCGCGTGAGCGGTGTGCAACTGCCGGAAACTCTGGCGCCCGACCCGATCGGCGGCGACTTCAAAGCCAGTGGCGTGTTGATGCTCGACTTCGCCTGGGCGCCCGATCTGTGGGGCGGCCAGCGCGCGGCCTTCGAGGCGGCTGCTGGGCAGGCGCGCGCTGCCGAAGTCGATGCGCAGGCCGCGCGCCTGACGTTGTCGTCGAATGTCGCGCGCGGCTACATCGCGCTGGCGCAGGCCTTCGACGCGCAGGATGTGGCGCAGCGCGAGATCGAGCGCGCCAGCCGGTTGCGCGACCTCGCGCACCAGCGCGTGGAGGCCGGTCTCGACAACCAGTTGCAACTGCGCAATGCCGACACCGCGATCGGCATCGCGCGCCAGCAGGCGCAGGCCGCGCAGCAGCAGATCGATGCGGCGCGCAATGCGCTGGCCGCATTGCTGGGCAAGGGTCCCGACCGCGGCCTCGACATCGCCCGCCCGCAGCTGTTGCAGGCGCCGCCACCGGGCGTGCCCGCGGTACTGCCGAGCGAGCTGCTGGGCCATCGCGCCGATGTCGTCGCCGCGCGTTGGCGCGTCGAGGCCGCCGCCCGCGGCGTCGACGCCGGCAAGGCCGCCTTCAAGCCCAGCGTCAACCTCAGCGCGCTCGTCGGCCTGGCCGCGGGCAACCTCTCGGATCTATTCGGCAGCGATGCGGTGCTCGGCTTCGGCGGCCCCGCGCTGAGCCTGCCGATCTTCGACGGCGGTCGGCTGCGCGCCGGCCTCGCCCAGCGCGACGCCGACTACGACACCGCGGTCGCAAGCTACGACCAGACGCTGGTCGTCGCGCTGCGCGAGGTCACCGACGCCTTGCAAACGGCGCGCGCGCTCGATGCGCAGATCGACACCGTCGCCGATGCGACCGAGGCCGCCCGTCAGGCGTTCGCGCTCGCCGACACCCGCTACCGCGCCGGCATCGGCAACCAGCTCGATGTGCTCGCCGCCCAGCGGCCGCTGTTCCAGCTCGAACAGCAACTCGCGACGCTGCGCGCGCAGCGCTTCGGCGCCGCGGTCGATCTCGACCGCGCGCTCGGCGGCGGCCTGACGCTCGCCGCGCCCACCCTTTCCACGCAGACCCAAGCCGGGGCGACCACGCCATGACCTCCGAATCCAACACCGCCACCCCGCCGCAGAAGAATGGCAAGCGCCGCCGTGCGCTCACGATCCTGGCCACCGTCGCCATCCTGGCCGGGGTCGGCTGGGCGGCGTGGTACCTGCTCGTCGCGCGCTGGCACCAGGACACCGATGACGCCTATGTGCAGGGCAACGTCGTGAGCATCGTGCCGCAGACGATGGGCACCGTGGTCTCGATCGATGCCGACGAAGGCATGCGCGTCGAGGCCGGCCAGGCGCTGGTGCACCTCGATCCCAACGACGCGCAGGTCGCCTACGATCAGGCGGTCGCGAACCTGGCCGGCACGGTTCGGCAGGTGCGTGGCCTCTACAGCAGCGTCGAATCCGGCCAGGCCGAGCTGGCGGCGCGACAGGTCGCCGTGCGCCAGGCCCGCGAAGACGTGCGCCGCCGCGAAGGCCTGGTCGCCAGCGGGGCGGTCTCGCGCGAGGAACTGGCCCACGCCCGCGACGTGCTGGCCGGAGCCGAAGCCGCGCTGTCGGCCTCGCAAGGTCAACTTTCGCGCAGCCGCGCGCTGGTCGACGCAACCGAGGTCGCCAGCCAGCCGCAGGTCCAGGCCGCCGCCGCGCAGCTGCGCCGTGCCTGGCTCGACCTGCAGCGCATGGCCATCGTTGCGCCGGTGTCGGGCTACGTCGCCCGCCGTGAGGTGCAGCTCGGCCAGCGCGTCCAGCCGGGCAACACGCTGATGACGATCGTGCCGCTGGAGCAGGTCTGGGTGGAGGCCAACTTCAAGGAGACCCAGCTCACCGGCATGCGCATCGGCCAGCCGGTCGAGGTGCGCGCCGATCTCTACGGCGGCGACGTGCACTACGCCGGCAAGGTCGCCAGTCTGGGCATGGGCACCGGCAGTGCGTTCTCGCTGCTGCCGGCGCAGAACGCCAGCGGCAACTGGATCAAGATCGTCCAGCGTGTACCGGTGCGCATCGAACTCGATCCCGCGCAGCTGGCCGAGCATCCGCTGCGCCTGGGCCTGAGCATGCATGTCGATGTCGCGGTGCGCGACCAGACCGGCCCGGTGCTGGCCACCTCGCAGGCCAAGCGTGCCGCGCCGCTGCTGTCGACCGACGCCTATGCCGAGCAACAAGCCCAAGCCGATGCGCTGATCACGCGCACGATCGAGGCCAACCTGCCCCAGCTCGCCGCCCGCCGCTGAGCCGACTCCCGGCACCGAGGCCGTCATGTCCACAACCACCGCCGATGCGCCGGGCGCGCCTGCCCCGGCCGCTGCCTCCGCCTTCCGTCCG
The DNA here is from genome assembly GCA_002240395.1 of Xanthomonas citri pv. mangiferaeindicae. Lineage (NCBI taxonomy): Bacteria > Pseudomonadati > Pseudomonadota > Gammaproteobacteria > Lysobacterales > Lysobacteraceae > Xanthomonas > Xanthomonas citri. Next base: position 2,863,573 of record CP016836.1, on the reverse strand, counting down.
CCGAACCTGGCGCTGACGACGATCGGCCTTGCGCTGGCGTCGTTCATGCAGGTGCTCGACATCACGATCGCCAACGTCTCGTTGCCGACGATCGCCGGCAACCTCGGCGCGAGCTCGAACCAGGCAACCTGGGTCATCACCTCGTTCGCGGTCAGCAATGCAATCGCATTGCCGCTGACCGGTTTCATGACCCGGCGCTTCGGCGAGCGCAAGCTGTTCGTGTGGGCGACGTTTGCGTTCGTGATCGCCTCGCTGCTGTGCGGCCTGGCCTCGAGCATGGGATTTCTGGTCGCCGCCCGCGCGCTGCAGGGTTTCGTCGCCGGTCCGATGTATCCGGTGACCCAGGCTCTGCTGATCTCGATCTATCCCCCAGCCAAACGCGGACAGGCGATCGCACTGCTGGCAATGGTCACCGTGGTCGCACCGATCTGCGGCCCGATTCTCGGCGGCTGGATCACCGACAACTACAGCTGGGAATGGATCTTCTTCATCAACGTGCCGATCGGCATCTTCGCCAGCCTCGTCGTCGCCAGCCAGCTACGCGGGCGACCGGAGAAGCTCGAGAAGCCGAAGATGGACTACGTCGGCCTGATCACGCTGATCATCGGCGTCGGCGCGCTGCAGACGCTGCTCGACCTGGGCAACGAGGAAGACTGGTTCGAGTCGACCAAGATCGTGTGGCTGGCGATCACCTCGGTGCTGGGCCTGGCGGTGTTCCTGATCTGGGAGCTCACCGAGAAGGACCCGATCGTCAATCTGCGGCTGTTCCGACATCGCAACTTCGCCTTCGGCACGCTGGCGATGGTGCTTGGCTACTCGGCCTTCTTCGCCGTGGGCCTGCTGGTGCCGCTGTGGCTGCAGCGCAACCTGGGCTACACGCCGATCTGGGCGGGGTTTGCGACCGCACCGATCGGTATTTTGCCGGTGCTGCTCACGCCGCTGGTGGGCAAGTACGCCACCCGCTTCGACCTGCGCATCCTGGCGACATTCGCGTTCATGGTGATGGCCTTCACCAGCTTCATCCGCTCGGGCTTCAATCTCGACGTCGACTTCCAGCATGTCGCGATGGTGCAGCTGTGGCAGGGCCTGGGCGTGGCGCTGTTCTTCATGCCGGTGCTGACCATCCTGCTGTCGGATCTCGAACCGCACGAGATCGCCGCCGGCTCGGGCCTGGCGACCTTCGTGCGCACGCTCGGCGGCAGCTTCGCCGCATCTTTGACCACCTGGGCCTGGAACCAGCGCAGCACCATCCACCATGCGCAGCTGACCGAGCACATCCCCGCACACGATCCTGCGATCCAGCAGACGGTCGCCGCGCTCGGCCAGGGCGATGTGCAGCGCGGCGCGATGATGCTCGATCAGATGATCGCCCAGCAGGCGACCCAGATCGGCTTCAACGAGATCTTCCATCTGCTGGGCATCTTGTTCCTGCTGGTGATCGCGTTCGTCTGGATGGCGCGGCCCCCGTTCGCGGCGAAGATCGGCGGCGCAGCCTCCGGCGGCCACTGAGCACGCGCGCGCGATGCGCGCGCGTTGTCAGCCAACGGCCAGCAGCGCCAGGCCCTTCGCCAACCCGAGCGCGGTGCCGCCGATCGTCTCGGGCCACGTGTGCCGCGCCAGGCGCAGCCGCGACCAGCCCAGCATCGGAAGCGCCAGCAGCCCTGCGAGCGAGACCACGGGCAACAGCGGCCAGATCGCCACCGCCGCAAACGCCAGGCTCGCCATGTGCAGCGACAGCTTGATCCAGCGGTTGGCGAGACCTGCCGCGCACAGCATCAGTGCGGCCGCGAGCACACCGGTCGAGGTCGCCGAACCGCGACCGCCCATCCACAGCCAATAGCCGCCGGCAACGACCAGCAGCAGCACATAGAGCAGCGGCCGCTCCTGCCGCCGCGAGGCATCGACCGTTTCCCAATGCCCACCCCGTCGCCGTTGCCAGATGAAGGCCGCGACGATCGCGACCCCGGCGACGAGCCCTAGCGAGGTACGCCCGAGCGAGGCGGGATCGGCACGCCAGGCCGCCAGCAACGCGAGCGTCGCGAATACGACGAACGGATGCAGCGCGATCGAGACGACGCGGGCAAGCGGCATCACCGGCGCTCAGTCGATTGAGGCCGGACGCCCGACCCGGCACTCAGACATGCTCGAGCGCCTCGGCCAGCCGTTCGACCGCGATGATCTCCATGCCCTTGTAGGCGCCGGCCTTGGGCGCATTGGCGCGCGGCACGATCGCACGCACGAAGCCGTGGGTGGCGGCCTCCTTCAGGCGCTCCTCGCCATTGGGCACCGGCCGGATCTCGCCGGCCAGGCCGACCTCACCGAAAGCGATGGTCTTCTCCGGCAGCGGGATGTCGCGCAGCGACGACAGCACCGACAGCAGCACCGGCAGGTCGGCCGCGGTCTCCTGCACGCGGATGCCGCCGACGACGTTGACGAACACGTCCTGGTCGCCGGTCATGATGCCGCCGTGCCGATGCAGCACCGCCAGCAGCATCGCCAGCCGGTTGCCCTCCATGCCGACCGCGACACGCCGTGGGTTGGACAGCGGCGAGGCATCGACCAGCGCCTGCACCTCGACCAGCAGCGGCCGGGTGCCCTCGCGCGTGACCATGATGCAACTGCCCGGCTGTTGCGCGCCCGCCCCCGACAGGAAGATCGCCGACGGGTTGGCGACCTCCTTGAGGCCTTTCTCGCCCATCGCGAACACGCCCAGTTCGTTGACCGCGCCGAAGCGGTTCTTGAATGCGCGCATCACCCGGAAGCGGCTGCCGCTGTCGCCCTCGAAATACAGCACCGCGTCGACCATGTGCTCGAGCACGCGCGGGCCGGCGATGCCGCCCTCCTTGGTCACGTGGCCGACCAGGAACACCGCGGTGCCGGTCTCCTTGGCATAGCGCACCAGGCGCGCGGCCGACTCTCGGACCTGGCTCACCGAGCCGGGGGCTGCGGTCAGGGACTCGGTCCACAGGGTCTGGATCGAGTCGGCGATGATCAGCCCGGGCTTGAGCTTGGAGGCGTGCTCGAGAATGCGCTCGATGCCGGTCTCGGCCAATGCGTGCAGGCCGTCGAGCGACAGTCCCAGCCGGACCGCACGCCCGGCGACCTGCGCCAGTGATTCCTCGCCGGTGACGTACAGCCCCGGCAGCGTATGCGCCATCCGCGCCAGCGCCTGCAGCAGCAACGTGGACTTGCCGATGCCGGGATCGCCACCGACCAGCACCACGGCGCCCTCGACCAGACCACCGCCCAGCACCCGGTCGAACTCGCCGATGCCGGTCGACACGCGCACGTCCTCGCCCTGCTGCACATCCTTGAGCGCCATGACCTTGGGCGCATCGACCTTGCCGGCCCAACCCGAGCGGCGCGCCGCGGGCGAGCAGACCGACGCCGCGCTCTCGAGCACGATCTCGGCGATCGTGTCCCAGGCGCCGCAGGCGCTGCACTGCCCCTGCCACTTGTTGTAGTCGGCGCCGCACTCGCTGCACACGAAGGCGGTTCGGGCTTTGGCGGCGGGCTTGGCCATCGACGATCGGTCCGTTGCGGGGCCCGGCAGGATAGCCGAGGGCGGTCGCAGCAACGGAGACGCACACACCCGCACGCAGCCATCGGGCACCGCTACAATCGCCTCGGACAACGGGCCCCGGGGGGCCGCTCCCGATGCCCGACCGCGACGACCTCCACCACCGGGCGCGTGCCGCCGCTCTGCTGTTTCCGTCCCGGATCCGCCGTATGCGGATGCTCGGTGCGGCGCTGTGTGCGCTGCCGATCGCCTCGGTCCTGGCCGAACGCGAAGCGCCGGCGTGGCTCTGGGCAGTGCTGGCATTCAACGCCATGCTGTGGCCTCAACTGGCCTGGCTGTTCTCGCGACGCGCGGAAGACCCTGTCGCCACCGAGTACCGCAATCTCCTCATCGATGCGGCGGCCGGTGGCCTGTGGATCGCGGCGATCGCGGTCAACCTGCTGCCGACGGTGGCCATCGCGTCGGTGCTGGCCTCCGATCGCTTGGCCGCCGGCGGATGGCGCCTGTTCTGGCGAGCCGCCATCGTGTTCGCGCTCGCCTTCGTGGCCGGCTGGGCGCTCGCCGGCTATCCGTTCGCGCCGGAGACCTCGTCGCGCACCCTCCTCGCGTGCATTCCGCTGTTGGTTGGCTACCCCATCGCGTTGAGCCTGGTGACCTACCGGCTGGGCAGGACGATCGCCCGACAGAACCGCGAGCTCGAACGCAGCAACCGAACCGATTCGGGCAGCGACCTGCCCAACCGGCGGCACTTCGACGTCCGGGTGCGCGATGCCTTGTCGCGCTTCGATCGGCACGGTGATCCGGCCACATTGCTGATGATCGACATCGACGCCTTCAAGTCGATCAACGACCACTATGGCCACGGCGTCGGCGATCTCGTGCTGCGACGGGTGGCCGATGTGCTGCGCACCGCCGCTGGCGCGACCGATACGCCGGCGAGGATCGGTGGCGATGAGTTCGCGATCCTGCTCGCCCCGGCCGGGCCGGCGCGCGCATCCGCGGTGGCCGAGTACGTCCGCGCCGGCATCGCCGCCCTCGGTTTCGACGGCCATCCGACGCTGGCATGCACGGCCAGCATCGGCGTATCGACGACGCGCCCGGAGTTCGGCTCGCCGCCCGACTGGCTGCGCGATGCCGACAGCGCGCTCTACCGCGCCAAGGCTGCCGGGCGCAATCGCGTGGCGGTGGCCTGAGCCCCGGCGCATTCGCCTAGGGACTGGTGACGCCGCCCGGGCGTTCAGACGCGCGTGGCGCCTCCGCCGGCATCAGCGGCGTCTCGCCGCGACGCGTCAACTGCGCCAACGCCATCGCCGCATCGCCGACCACCAGCGGTGCCGGCACCGACAGCATCAGGTTCAGCGGCAGCCCGAACTCTTCGATATTCCAGCCGTGCACATCGAGCACGCCGTCAGGTCCGATCGCCTCGGGATGGCGCTGGCGGATGCGCTGGGCCAGCGTGCCGCCCTCGGGGATATAGCCGTACACCGGCTTGCCGCGCGCGACCGCATAGCCGACCTCGAAGCAGGTGCCGCTGTCGGGCTCCGGCCCGCGGAAGAAATCCAGGTTGGCGAGCACCGCATCGGCGCGCTCGATCAGGCCGATGTTGGCCCGGTAAATCCACCGCGCCTGCTCGCCCGGATCGACAAGCGTCGCCGGCACGTCCTGATCGAGCGGATACAAGCCCTCGATGCCGAAGCGCGCGCACAGCGCCTTGAGCTCGAGCCCGCGCGCGCGGGCATCGGGCCGGAACACGTCGGGTCCGGCGAGGTACAGGGAACGAATCATCTCGGCGAAGACGTGGACAGGTTGCGCATTGTCGCGGCGCCGGCCGATACAGGGAATGCGACCCGATGCCGCTGACCTTGGGCACCGTGGGCATCCCGGCTCGGCGACTGCATCTGCGATGCTGCGCGGAAACTGCGGCGGACGTGGCGACGACGCCTCAAGCAGCCTGCCCGTGCGCCAGAGAGATTGGCTACTCGTCGTTCCGGAACGACAGCTGCCGACGAAAGGTCGAAGTCGAGTCGGGCCCCGAGCGCGGCGGAAACAGCGAGATCTCGCCGGCACGAATGGCGCGATCGCGGATCTTCAGACCAATGCCCTCGGCACGCTCGATCTCCACCCGGTCGACGCTGCCGTCAGGCGCGATGTGCATGACCCAGGCCAGCTCACCGACAAACGCTTCGGGCGCGATCGTCGCGTCGTAGTTGGGACGCCCCAGCACATAGGGCATGTCCTGGGGCGTGGCAGCGATCAGCGCATCGAGCGTCGGATACACCTCGACTTCGCGGGTGCCGGCCGGCGCCGCAGCGCCATCCAGGTAGACCACCACACGCCACCTCCCTGGCATCGCGTCCGGCGGCAATTGCGCAGGAAAGCAGCGCTTGCTGCCATCGAAATCCGGATGCGCCTGCTGCGCGACCACGCGCCCCGCCGTGTCACGCATCTCGATCGTCAGCCCCGATGTCTTGGCGTCGGCATCGAGCACCGCGACGCAGACTTGGTGCCCGAAGCGCTCGCCGAGCACGAACGAACGCGTTTCCTGTCTGGCCAGCGCGCCCTCGGGCGTCTTGGACCACAGGAACTCGATATAGGGATCCGACGGCGATGGCGTCCCCGTCGCGGCCAGTGCGGCATCGCAGGCCAACACCAGCAACGCCCCCGCAAGACGCGCCTGCATGCCATTACTCCAGACCATAAAACCCCGGCGACGATTGGATCGCCGCCAGGATAGGCGCCCGCGAAATCGTCAGACGCGCACGCACGATGGACTCACAGATGCGGATCCGACACCAACGGCGGATCGCTCTTGGGCGTGCAGGTGCCCTGGTCGACCCACGAATCGGTCGGTTCGGCCAACGGGCCAGCCCCGCCACTGACGTGCGCAATTTCCTCGCGGGACAGCACACGCGCCAACACCCGGCCTTCCACGGCCGCGGCCGTACGCTCTTCGGACTTCCTGGACATAACCACTCCTCATGATTGGATGGGACACATCACATCATTGCCACGACGTACCGCCGCGACATCGAAAGAGGCCGCGCTGAGCGGCTCCTGCGATCCTTGGACTGCGAAAGTCATTTCGAGATTAGCCCGTGCGCGTGGGCCGAAACCGTGGCCTGCGTCAAAGTTGTCGGCTTCCCGGGTGCCAAATACCTGAAATCCGCACGCGCGGTTTCGATGAATTGGCAGAACGCATCGAGCACCGGCAGATCCGGGCACCAGGACTCGATGAAGAAGAACTGGCCCGCCTCATTGACCTCCAGAAACTGCCAGTCGCCCTCCGGCGTGACGATGAAGTCGAATCCGCCGCTCACGATGCCCAGTCGCGCCATCAGCGCGATGCAGGCCGCCTCGACCTTGGCCGGCAACTGCGCCGACTCGCAACGCCGGATCGATCTCTGATCGAGTCGCCAATCCAGATCACCGCCTTCGAGCGTGTTGGAGTCGATCCTGATCGCAAAGCAGCTATGTCCGAAGAACTGCGCGCGGACCTCATAGGCCTTCGCGACCTTCTCCTGGAAGATGCCCGGCGTCGCACGCAGCAACGCATCGGACGGAAGATCATTCACCTCGACCTTCGCGGTGTAGGTCTTCAGGCTCGCCCCGTCTTCCTTCCAGATGTAGCCGCCCAGCGGCTTGTAGATGCAGTCCTCCACCTCGAGGATGAAGGCCCGGATCGTCACCGGGTCGTTGCTGATCAATGTGCGCGGCACCGTGAGGCCGGCCGCCAGCGCATGACGGAACTGATGCGCCTTGACCTCGCACAGCAGGGACGCGGCCGGCGGGTTGATCCAGAAGGCATCGGCGAAGGCTTCGGGATGCGAGCGCTCCGCCATCCGCAGTTCTTCGGTGCAGAACGCCTGATCACGGGGGTCGACGTAATCCGGCGACGACACCAGACGCCGCCGGCGATACCAGACCACATCGACCGCATCCGACGACACCGTGCGCCCGTCGCAGACGAGCGTTCCGCGCATGCCGTCGCCCCCGAAGCGCACCGTGCTGGCGCTGAACTCGGGATAGTGATCGCCGCGCCAGCGCACGACCTCGTGTCCCCGCAACCGCAGCGCATGCCCGACCACGGCTGCATGGAAATCGCCTTCCACGGTGTGGATCAGCACGCGGCGCGTGTCCGCGGCGGCATCGTCACGGCGCGCACCGCGCCAATCGTCTGTCTCCAAGCCCGCCCTCCTGCAAGCCGAGTCCGCCCTTGCACTCGGCCAGCAGCGGCCACAACGCCGCTGCGCCAAGATTGCGTCTGCTATGGCTGTCCCTTGACCAGCCGGATGCGCTCGACACTATCACCGTGGGCCAATCGTGTCGAAATCGGACGCAGTGCAGTGCGTGTGTGTGTCTGCATGTGTACCGATCCAACGCGTCATCTGTGGTCAGGTTGCGCGCCATCGCGCCGCGCCACTGCGCTCTGGACAACAGGCGCAAGACCGGAGCAAGCACAACAAAAAGCCCCGACCAAGGCCGGGGCTTTCGATGACGCTGGTGCCGGAAATAGGAATCGAACCTACGACCTACGCATTACGAATGCGCCGCTCTACCAACTGAGCTATTCCGGCATGGGACGCGAATTCTAGGGAGCGCCGGGCCAGCCGTCAATCGACCAGGCGCAGGCGCAGTTCCTTGGGCAGGGCGAAGACCATGCTCTCGGGCTCGCCGGCGAGCTCGCGCATGCCGTTGGCCCCCAGCTCGCGCAGGCGGTCGAGCACGCCCTGCACCAGCACGTCCGGGGCCGAGGCGCCGGCGGTGACGCCGATGTGGTGGCGGCCTTCGACCCAGCGCGGGTCGATCTCGTCGGCGCCGTCGATCAGGTAGGCCTCCACGCCGTCGCGCTCGGCGAGCTCGCGCAGGCGGTTGGAGTTGGAGCTGTTGGGCGAGCCGACGACCAGCACCAGGTCGCATTCCTTCGCCAGATCGCGCACGGCGTCCTGGCGGTTCTGCGTGGCGTAGCAGATATCGTCGTTCTTCGGGCCCTGGATCGCCGGGAACTTCTCGCGCAGCGCGGCGATGACGCCGCGGGTGTCGTCGACCGACAGCGTGGTCTGGGTCGTGTAGGCCAGGTTCTCGGGCTGGCCGACGTCGAGTGCGGCCACATCGGCCTCGTCCTCGACGAGGTAGATGCTGCCGGCGCCGGCCTCGGCGCGCCACTGGCCCATTGTGCCTTCGACTTCGGGATGGCCCTGGTGGCCGATCAGCACCACGTCGCGGCCGGCGCGGCAATGGCGCGCAACCTCGAAGTGCACCTTGGTCACCAGCGGACAGGTCGCGTCGAAGACCTTGAGTCGGCGCCGGGCGGCTTCCTCGCGCACGGCCTGGGAGACGCCGTGGGCACTGAAGATCACGGTCACGCCGTCGGGCACTTCGTCGAGTTCCTCGACGAAGATCGCGCCGCGGCGCTTGAGGTCCTCGACCACGAACCGGTTGTGCACGACTTCGTGGCGCACGTAGATCGGCGCGCCGAGCGTCTCGATCGCGCGCTTGACGATCTCGATCGCGCGGTCGACGCCGGCGCAGAAGCCGCGGGGGTTGGCGAGGACGATATCCATGAGATGCGCAGTCTACCGGAGGCGGCGGTTCGGAAGCGGAACGGCGGCAGGACGGCGTGTCTTCTGCGCCACGCTGAACGTTCGCGTGGCGCGGTTAGCGCCTTCCCCCGCCCCGGGCAGTTGGCTGCGCTGGCGACCTCCCGGACCGATGCGCACCAAGCGCGCCCCCATCCCAGCCTTCCACCCGTAAAGGGTGCAATGCCCCGCAAGCGGGGGAAGGGGCGAAGCAGGCGGGGCTACTTCTTCTTGGCGGGAAAGAAGCCGAACAGGGCAATGCCGATCGCGCCGCCGACGATCGCGGCGTCGGCGAGGTTGAATGCTGGCCAGTAGTGGTCGCGCCAGTGCCACTGGATGAAATCGACCACGTGGCCATGGATCTGGCGGTCGATGACGTTGCCCAGTGCGCCGCCGATCACCAGCGCGAACGGCAGTGCGGTGCGCCAATCGCGGCGCGGGGTCTTGGCCAGCCAGACAGCCAGAACGCAACTGATGACGATCGCCAGAATCGTGAAGAACCACTTCTGCCAGCCGCCAGCATCGGCCAGGAAGCTGAACGCCGCGCCGGTGTTGTAGGTGCGGTACCAGTTCCAGAATCCTTCAATGACCGGGATCGCGGTGTATTCGGGCAGCGAGGTCAGCACCCACCACTTGGTCAACTGGTCGAGTGCGATCACCACCACCGACAGCGTCAGCCACGGCAGGGCGTTGGGGACGGGACGGGCCATCAGAACCACCTCCGGGTCTCGCCGCCGCCATCGCGGCCGTCGGTCACGATGTTCTCCACGCAGCGGCCGCACAGCCCTGCGTGCTCGGCGTGCGCGCCGACATCGGCGCGGCGCTGCCAGCAGCGCACGCACTTGGGCTTGTCGGTCGCGCGCGCCGACACGCCGATCGTGGTCGCGTCGCCGGCGTCGACGATTGTGACGTCGCCGCTGATCAGCAGGAAGCGCAGTTCGTCGACCACCGGCGAGAGCCAGTTGGCATCCGAGACGCCACAGCGCAGTTCGATCTCGGCATCGAGTGCGGCGCCGATCTCGCCGCTGGCACGCATCGGCTCAAGCACTTTGGCCACGCGCTCGCGCAGTTCCAACACGCGCTCGAAGTCCTGCGGCCCCCAGTCGGCGTCGCCATCGAGCAGGGTCAGGCCCGTGTACCAGGTCGCGAACTGCACATTGGCTTCGCGCGTGCCCTGCGCCGGCGCGGGCAGATAGCCCCACATTTCGTCGGCGGTGAAGCTGAGCACCGGCGCGATCCAGCGCACGAAGGCCTCGGCGATGTGGTACATCGCGGTCTGCGCGCTGCGCCGCCCGACCGAGTGCTCAGGCATCGTGTACAGGCGGTCCTTGGTCACGTCGAGGTAGAGCGAGCCCAGGTCGACGCTGCAGAAGTTCGACAGCGCCTGGACGATCTCGGCGAAGTCGTAGCGCGCGTACGCATCCTCGATGCGCCCCTGCAACTGGGCGGCGCGATGCACGATCCAGCGATCGAGCGCGACCATGTCCTGCGGCGCGACGAGATCGGCCGCCGGCGTGAACCCGGCGAGGTTGCCGAGCAGGAAGCGCGCGGTGTTGCGGATGCGGCGGTAGGCGTCGGCGGTGCGCTTGAGGATCTCCTGCGACAGCGACATCTCGTTGCTGTAGTCGGCCGATGCGATCCACAGGCGCAGGATGTCGGCGCCCAGCGTCTTCATGATGTCCTGGGGCTCGATGCCGTTGCCCAACGACTTGGACATCTTGCGGCCGTGCTCGTCGACGGTGAAGCCGTGCGTGAGGCACTGCCGGTACGGGGCCGCCTTGTCGATCGCCACGCCGGTCAGCAGCGAGGACTGGAACCAGCCGCGGTGCTGATCCGAGCCCTCGAGGTAGAGGTCGGCCGGCTTGGGATACCCGCGCGCGCGCAGCACCGCTTCGTGGGTGACGCCCGAGTCGAACCAGACATCGAGGATGTCGGTGATCCTGTCGTAGTCGGCCGCCTCACTGCCGAGCAGCTCGGTCGCATCGAGCGTGTACCAGATGTCGACGCCGTGCTGCTCGACGCGGTCGGCGACCGCGCGCATCAGCTCGACCGTGCGCGGATGCGGTTCGCCGGTTTCGCGATGCACGAACAGCGCGATCGGCACGCCCCAGGTGCGCTGGCGCGAGATCGTCCAGTCCGGGCGGCCCTCGACCATGCCGGCAATGCGCGCCTGGCCCCAGGCCGGGTACCAGGTCACGCCCTCGATCGCTTTGAGCGCATCGGCGCGCAGCCCGCCCTGCTCCATCGAGATGAACCACTGCGGGGTGGCGCGGAACGCGATCGGCGTCTTGTGGCGCCAGCAGTGCGGGTAGCTGTGTTCGAGCTTCGCGAGCGCCAGCAGGCTGCCCTGTGCACGCAGCGCGTCGACGATGACGTCGTTGGCCTTCCAGATGTGCAGCCCGGCCAGCGCGGTGTCGCCGATCGGCGGGGTCGATGGCAGGTAGACGCCGCGGCCATCGACCGGGTTGAGCTGCGCGGCGCTGTAGCGCTCGAGCAAGCCGTAGGCCTTGCCGACGACGTAGTCCTCCTGACCGTGGCCGGGCGCGGTGTGGACCGCGCCGGTGCCGTCCTCCGCCGAGACGTGCTCGCCGAGGATCACCGGCACATCGCGCTCGGCATAGAAGGGATGGCCGAGCAGCAGGTGCTCGAGCGCGCTGCCGGCCACGCGGCCGTGCACGACGATGTCGCCCTCGACGCCATAGCGACGCAGCGCGTTCTCGGCCAGCGCATCGGCCAGCACCAGCCAACGGCGGTGTCCGTCCTGCGTGCGTGGGCCTTCGACCAGCGCGTACTCGAGATCGGCGCCCAGCGACACTGCCAGCGACGCCGGCAGTGTCCACGGCGTGGTGGTCCAGATCGGCAGCGCGACCTCGACACCGGCCGGCAGCGTGGCGCCGAAGGCGCGCGCGAACGCCGCACCATCGCGCGCGACATAGGCGACGTCGATCGCCGGCGAGACCTTGTCGGCGTACTCGATCTCGGCCTCGGCCAGCGCCGAACCGCAGTCGAAGCACCAGTGCACCGGCTTGACCCCACGGGTCAGATGGCCGTTGTCGACGATCTTCGCCAGTGCGCGGATCTCGTCGGCCTCGAAGCGGAAGTCCAGCGTGCGATAGGGGTTGTCCCAGTCGCCGATCACGCCCAGGCGCTTGAAGTCGCGGCGCTGGATGTCGATCTGCTCGTTGGCGTACTCGCGGCACTTGTGCCGGAACTCCACCGCATCGAGCTTGACCCCGACCTTGCCCCACTTCTTCTCGATCGCAATTTCGATCGGCAGGCCGTGGCAGTCCCAGCCCGGGATATAGGGCGCATCGAAGCCGGCCATGCCCTTGGACTTGACGATGATGTCCTTGAGGATCTTGTTGACCGCATGGCCAAGGTGGATCGTGCCATTCGCGTATGGCGGGCCATCGTGCAGCATGAACAGCGGACGGCCGCGCGCATGCTCGCGCAACTGGGCGTAAAGGCCGCCCTCCTCCCAGCGCGCCAGCATCGCCGGCTCGCGCTTGGGCAGGTCGCCGCGCATCGGAAAGTCGGTCGCCGGCAGGTGGATCGTCGACTTGTAGGGGTTCGGGGAATTGTCGGCCTGGGCGCTCACGCGTCGTCCTGTCGTTGCGGTTCTTGTCGTGGAGGGGCGCCGGCGGTCGCCTCGGCGAGCAGGGCCCGGGCGCGCACGGCGTCCAGATCCATCTGCGCGACCAGGGCGGGCAGGTCGTCGAACTTTTCCTCATCGCGCAGTCGCGCGACGAATTCGACCTCGATCCTGCGCCCGTAGAGGTCGCCGTCGAAATCGAACAGGTGGGCCTCGAGCAGCGGCTCGACGCCCCCGACCGTAGGCCGGGTGCCGAAGCTGGACACCGACGGCCACGGGGCATCGCCGACGCCGTGCACGCGCGTGGCATAGATGCCGCGCAGCGCCGGCACCTTGCCGCCGAAGCGCAGGTTCGCGGTCGGGTAGCCGAGCGTGCGGCCGAGTTGCTGGCCACGCACCACCCGGCCGGAGACCGCGTACGGCCGTCCGAGCAAGCGGGCGGCATGGACGAAATCGCCGGCCACGAGCGCGGCGCGGATGTGCGTGCTCGACACCCGCTCGCCGTCGATCACCAGCGGCGCGATCTCGCCTGCGACGAAGCCAACCTCGCGCCCCAGCGCCTGCAGCGTCGCCAGGTCGCCGGCACGTCGATGCCCGAACCGGAAGCCCGGCCCGACCCAGACCTCGCGTGCGCCCAGTCGCGCCAGCAGCACCTGCTCGACGAAGGCCTCGGGCGACATCGCCGCCATCCGCGCATCGAAGCGCAGCAGCCCGATGACGTCGGCACCGAGCGTGCGCAGGCCCTCGATCTTCGCCCGTACCGGCCCCAGCCGCGGCGGCGGCGTGTCGGCGGCGAAGAACTCGCGCGGCAGCGGTTCGAAGCTCAAGGCCGCGGCCGCGACGCCCAGGGCCTGCGCGCGCGCGACCGCGTGGCGCACCAGCGCCTGGTGCCCGAGGTGCAGGCCGTCGAACGCCCCGATGCAGACCACGCTGCCGTCGGCACACTCGGACCCGCCGGCGATGTCGCGGAACAGCCTGCTCATGGCGTCTCGTCGGGGCGGAAGCGGCGCCAGGCACCGCATTCCGGAAGGTGACCGGAGATTATAGCGGGCGCGGCCACTGCGCCGCGGACCGCATGGACCCGCTCGCTGCGACAGTCAGTGCCGCAAGTGCCGCGGCCGCAAGCCCAAGGCCACCATCGCGATGCCGTAGGCGGCTGCGCCGGCCCCGATCACCAGCGCCAGCCAGGCGATCCGGTGCTGCCAGCCGCTGATCGCGGTCCACTCGCCGATCCAGCCGCGCAGTGCAAGCACCACCGCGGCCATCGCCACGCAGGCGCCAGCCAACCGCAGCAGGTAGCGTCCCCAGCCCGGTTCGGGCACGAAGATCGCGCGCCGGCGCAGGTACCGCCACAGCAGCGCCGCATTGACCACCCCCGCCAGCGCCGTCGCCAGCGCGATGCCGCCGTGCGCGCCGGGCACCGCGTAGAACCACAGCGGCGTGGTCAGCGCGATGGTCAATGCGACATTGGCGGCCACCGTCCAGATCGCCGCGCGCATCGGTGTCTTGGTGTCCTGGCGGGCGTAGAACGCAGGGGCCAGCACCTTGCTGAGCATGAAAGCCGGCACGCCCAGGCTCATCGCGGTCAGGCTGACCGCGGCCATCCGCGTGTCATGGGCCCCGAACGCGCCGTAGTTGTAGACGGTCGCGGTGATCGGCTCGGCCAGCAGCAACAAGCCCAGGCCAGCGGGCACGCCCGCCAACAGCGCCATGCGCAGGCCCCAGTCCAGCGACTGGCTGTAGCCCCGCGCATCCTGGGCCGCGTGCCGGCGCGAGAGGTGCGGCAGGATCACCGTGCCCAGCGCAACGCCGAACAGGCCGAGTGGGAACTCGATCAACCGGTCGGAGTAGTACAGCCAGTCGACACTGCCGCTGGCCAGCAGCGAGGCGAACGCGGTGCCCACGATCAGGTTGACCTGGGCGACCGACGAGGAGAACAGCGTCGGCAGCATCAGCCGGCCGACCTTGCGCACCTCGGCATGGCCGAAGCCCGGCCGCAGCCGCGGCCGCAGGCCCAGCCGGCCCAGCGCCGGCCACAGCAGCGCCAACTGCAGGAAACCGGCGATCAGCACGCCCCAGGCCAGCCCCTGCGGCGGGAGCGCAAAGCGCGGCGCCAGCCACAGCATCGCGGCGATCATCGTCAGGTTGTGCAGCACCGGCGTGAACGCCGGCAAGCCGAAGCGGCCGTGGCTGTTGAGGATCGACGCCGCCAGCGACATCAGCGAGATGAACAACAGGTACGGGAACGTGATCCGCAGCATCTGCGCGGTCTGCGCCAGCAGCTCGGGCTGATCGGCCCAGCCGGGCGCGAACAACCGCGCGACCAGCGGCGCCAGCAGCATGCCCACCGCGCAGACCACCAGCACCACCGCGCACAGCGCGCCAGCCATGTGGTCGACGAAGGACTTGAGCGCCGCGCGGTCGCCCCGCTCCTTGATCTCGTTGAGCACCGGCACGAAGGCCATCGCCATCGAGCCCTCGGCGAACACCCGGCGCAGGAAATTGGGGATGCGATAGGCGACAATGAAGGCGCTCATCGCCCCGCCGGTCCCGAACAGGGTCGCCTGCAGCATGTCGCGGGCGAAGCCGGCGATGCGCGACAGCAGGGTCATCGCGCTGAACACTGCGCTCGAGCGCAGCAGGCCGCCTCGGGCCTTGGGCGCAGCGGCCGCCGGATCGGGCGCGGTCACCGCCGCAGCCCGTTCAGGCCGGGCCTGTTGACGCAAGTATATGAAAGCACCATAATTTCCTGCTCAAATTTCCATTGGTCCGGCCAAGCCGGATTTTCACACGTCCAGCTTCCAGGAATCCATCGTGGCAAACATCAAGTCCGCCAAGAAGCGCGCCAAGCAGACCGTCGTGCGCAATGCGCGCAACTCCGCCCAGCGCTCGCAGCTCCGCACCGCCGTCAAGAAGGTGCTCAAGGCGCTCGACGCCAACGACGCCGCCGGCGCGCAGGAGGCATTCAATGTCGCCCAGCCGATCCTCGACCGTTTCAGCTCGCGCGGCCTGATCCACAAGAACAAGGCCGCCCGCCACAAGAGCCGCCTGTCGGCCCGCATCAAGGCGCTCAAGGCCGCTGCCTGAGCCCTGCCCGGTCGCCTCGGCGGCCGATGCGAAAAGAACCCGGCTCCGGCCGGGTTTTTTTGTTGGTCTTCGCTGAGACCAGGGACCCCCGACTCCCGTTGGCTCGATTGCAGCGCTCTTCCCCGAAGCGCGCAACGACAGCGCGCGACGCCTCCCTGCGGGCAACACCGCTTCGCCCCCAAAGCCGAACGCAACCAATGCCTGCGGCAGAGCACCGGCCGTCCGGGCCGCGTGCAGCACGCCATGGGCGAGCCCGCTCTGCTTGCTTGCTCGCAAAACCAAAACCGGGGTCAGAGCAAAACCGGGGTCAGAGTGTAATTTCGCAAGGCGAAATTGCACTCTGACCCCGGTTTTCCCTGTTAATGCACGAAGAAAAGCCCGGCCATAGGCCGGGCTTCGAAGGGGCGACTGCGGGCAGACGCCTAGACCGCGTCGGCCGCCTCGCGCGCCTGCCGATCGAGCTCGTCGAGCGCGGCCTGCACCTTGAGCATCACCTCGCGCGTGCCCTCGTGGGCCAGACCCGAGATCAGGAACCACGGGCCCGTCCACGCCAGCGCCTCGATGATCCGCGCCGCCTCGGCCTGCGCCTCTTCGGGCAGCAGCGTGTCGGCCTTGTTGATCAGCAGCCAGCGCGGCTTGTCGAGCAGCGCCGCATCGAACTTGCCGAGCTCGTGCTCGATCGCGCGCACCTGATCGACCGCATCGCTGCCATCGAGCGGCGCGATCTCCACCAGATGCAGCAACAGCCGGGTGCGCTGGATATGGCGCAGGAACAGTGCCCCCAGCCCCGCACCGTCGGCCGCACCCTCGATCAGGCCCGGGATATCGGCGATCACGAAGCTGCGCGCCGGCTCGACACTGACCACACCGAGGTTCGGATACAACGTGGTGAACGGATAGTCGGCGACCTTCGGCGTCGCCGCCGAGACCGCGCGGATCAGCGTGCTCTTGCCGGCGTTCGGAAAGCCCAGCAGCCCGACATCGGCCAGCAGCTTGAGCTCGAGCCGGAGCGTACGCTCCTCGCCGCCCTCGCCCGGGGTCGACTGGCGCGGCGAGCGGTTGGTCGAGCTCTTGAAGTGCATGTTGCCCAGGCCACCCTTGCCGCCACGTGCGACCAGCAGCCGCTGGCCATGCGCGGTCAGATCGCCGATGACCTCGTCGGTGGTGACGTTGTGCACGACGGTGCCGACCGGCACCACGATCACCAGATCGTCGCCGCCCTTGCCGTACATCTGCCGGCCCATGCCGTTCTCGCCGCGCTGCGCGCGGTACATCGTCTGGTGGCGGAAATCGACCAGGGTGTTGAGGTTTTCGTCGGCGACCAGCCAGACGCTGCCACCGTCACCGCCATCGCCCCCGTCCGGGCCGCCGAGCGGAATGAATTTCTCACGCCGGAACCCGACGCAGCCATTGCCGCCGTTGCCGGCAGTGACGGTGATTTCGACTTCGTCGACTAACTTCATGATGGGGAATTCGAAAGTGGGATTGGGAAAGCGGGACAACGGCAGTCTACCTGCCCCATCCTCGTGGACCGGCTCTGGCCATGCGGTGCGCGCATGCGACGCCCGCATCCCATTTCCGAATCCCGTCTTGCCTGCGGGCTGCCCCGCCAGAAAAGACGAAACCCCGCCGGAGCGGGGCTTCGTGCCGGACGAACGTCGCGCGGATTACTGCGCGGCGACGACGTTGACGGTGCGGCGGTTCTTCGGACCCTTGGTCGTGAACTCGACCTTGCCGTCGACCAGCGCGTACAGCGTGTGGTCGCGACCCAGGCCGACGCCGCTGCCCGGATGGAACTGGGTGCCGCGCTGACGCACGATGATGTTGCCCGCTTCGATGGCCTGGCCACCGTAGATCTTGACGCCGAGGTACTTCGGGTTGGAGTCGCGGCCGTTGCGCGAGGAACCTACGCCCTTTTTATGTGCCATGCCTGCTGCTCCTTACTTGCTGCCACCGGCGATGCCGGTGATCTCGATTTCGGTGTAGTGCTGACGGTGCCCCTGCCGCTTCATGTGGTGCTTGCGGCGGCGGAACTTGATGATGCGGATCTTCTCGGCGCGGCCGTGCGACTTGATCGTCGCGCTGACGCTGGCGCCGGCGAGCGCATCGCCGAGCTTCACGCCGTCGGCATCGCCGAGCAGCAGCACGTTGTCGAACTTGATCTCGCTGCCGACGTCGCCGTCGAGCTTCTCGACGCGCAGCGTCTCGCCCGCCATCACGCGGTACTGCTTGCCGCCCGTCACCAGGACTGCATAACTCATGACCAGACTTCCTCTGTAGTTATTGTGGTCGCTGCCGCCATCGAGGGCGGACAGAAGCGGAATTGTAATGCGATCAGCGGCTTGCGGTCAAACCACCCCAGACCGGACGACCGTGGGCGCCCTGGGCGGGCCATCCATCGGCCAGGGGCACCTGAACCGCCTCGTCTCATGGTCTGCGACCAGCCCCCGTCACACTGGCGTTCGGCCGATTTGCCCCCAAATGACCGGCTCGGTAGTCTGACCGATTGCCCGTTCCCGCGCCCCGCAAGGGCGCGCGCGTGCCTCCCCCGCCCTCCAACCGGACCTGACGTCGATGGCGATGGACACCATCCGCATTCGCGGTGCCCGTACCCACAATCTCAAGAACATCGATCTCGACCTGCCGCGCGACCAGCTGATCGTCATTACCGGCCTGTCGGGCTCGGGCAAGTCGTCGCTGGCATTCGACACGATCTACGCCGAAGGCCAGCGCCGCTACGTCGAGTCGCTGTCGTCCTACGCGCGGCAGTTCCTCAGCGTGATGGAGAAGCCCGATCTCGACCACATCGAGGGCCTGAGCCCGGCGATCTCGATCGAGCAGAAGTCGACCTCGCACAACCCGCGCTCGACCGTCGGCACGATCACCGAGATCTACGACTACCTGCGTCTGCTCTATGCGCGCGTCGGCAGCCCACGCTGCCCCGACCACGGCTACCCGCTCGAGGCGCAGACCGTCAGCCAGATGGTCGACCAGGTGCTGGGCCTGGACCCGGAGCAGCGCTGGATGCTGCTGGCGCCGGTCGTGCGCGATCGCAAGGGCGAACATGCACAGGTGTTCGAACAGCTGCGCGCCCAGGGCTATGTGCGCGTGCGCGTGGATGGCGAGCTGTACGAGATCGATGCGCTGCCGACGCTGGCGCTGCGTCAGAAGCACACCATCGAAGCGGTCATCGACCGCTTCAAGGTGCGCGAGGACATGAAGCAGCGGCTGGCCGAATCCTTCGAGACCGCGCTCAAGCTCGGTGAGGGCATGGCCTCGGTACAGGCGATCGACGATGCGTCGATCCCGCCGCAGCTGTTCTCGTCCAAGTACAGCTGCCCGGTCTGCGACTACGCGCTGCCCGAGCTCGAGCCGCGGCTGTTCTCGTTCAACGCGCCGATGGGCGCCTGCCAGACCTGCGACGGGCTGGGCATGAGCGAGTTCTTCGATCCCGACCGCGTGGTCGTGCATCCCGAATTGTCGCTGGCGGCGGGCGCGGTGCGCGGCTGGGACCGCCGCAACGCCTACTACTTCCAACTGATCCAGTCGCTGGCCCGCCATTACAAGTTCGACGTCGACGCGCCATGGCAGGACCTGCCGCAGGCCTCGCGCGATGCGGTGCTGCTGGGCAGCGGCGAAGAGACGATCACCTTCACCTACATCACCGACTCGGGCGCGCGTACCCAGCGCAAGCACCGGTTCGAGGGCATCGTGCCGAACCTGGAGCGGCGCTATCGCGAGACCGAGTCGGCCGCGGTGCGCGAGGAGCTGGCCAAGTTCATCAGCGAACGTCCATGCCCGGACTGCGGCGGCGCGCGGCTCAACCGCTCGGCGCGTAACGTGTTCGTCGCCGACCGGCCGCTGCAGTCGCTGGTGGTGCTGCCGATCGACGAGGCGCTGGCGTTCTTCGAAGGCCTGGAGCTGCCGGGCTGGCGCGGCGAGATCGCCGCCAAGATCGTCAAGGAGATCGGCGAGCGGCTGAGCTTCCTGGTCGACGTCGGCCTGGACTACCTGACCCTCGAGCGCAAGGCCGACACGCTGTCGGGCGGCGAGGCGCAGCGCATCCGGCTGGCCTCGCAGATCGGCGCCGGCCTGGTCGGGGTGATGTATGTGCTCGACGAGCCGTCGATCGGCCTGCACCAGCGCGACAACGAGCGCCTGCTCGGCACGCTGACCCGCCTGCGCGACCTGGGAAATACGGTGATCGTCGTCGAGCACGACGAGGACGCGATCCGCCTGGCCGACCACATCGTCGACATCGGCCCGGGCGCTGGTGTGCATGGCGGCGAGGTCGTCGCGCAGGGCAACTACGACGACGTGCTCAAGGCCCCGCGCTCGCTGACCGGCCAGTACCTGTCGGGCAAGCGCCGGATCGAGATCCCGGCCAAGCGCCACACGCCCAACCCGAAGATGCAGCTGCGGCTGCTGGGCGCATCGGGCAACAACCTCAAGAACGTCGACCTGACGATCCACTCGGGGCTGTTCACCGCGATCACCGGCGTCTCGGGCTCGGGCAAGTCGACGCTGATCAACGACACCCTGCACTCGCTGGCCGCCAACGAGATCAACGGCGCCTCGCACAAGGCCGCGCCCTATCGCGAGATCGAGGGCCTGGACCTGTTCGACAAGGTTGTCGATATCGACCAGTCGCCGATCGGACGCACGCCGCGGTCCAATCCGGCGACCTACACCGGCCTGTTCACGCCGCTGCGCGAGCTGTTCGCGCAGGTACCCGAGGCGCGCGCGCGCGGTTACTCGCCGGGCCGCTTCAGCTTCAACGTGCGCGGCGGTCGCTGCGAGGCCTGCCAGGGCGACGGCCTGCTGAAGGTCGAGATGCACTTCCTGCCCGACGTCTACGTACCCTGCGACGTGTGCCAGGGCAAGCGCTACAATCGCGAGACGCTGGAGATCCTCTACAAGGGCCACAGCATCCACGACGTGCTGGAGATGACGGTCGAGGACGCGCTGGCGCTGTTCGAGCACCTGCCGCCGATCGCGCGCAAGCTCGAAACGCTGGTCGATGTCGGCCTGAGCTACGTCAAGCTCGGGCAGAGCGCGACCACGCTGTCGGGCGGCGAGGCGCAGCGCGTCAAGCTGTCGAAGGAACTCTCGCGCCGCGACACCGGGCGCACGCTCTACATCCTCGACGAGCCCACGACCGGCCTGCACTTCCACGACATCGAGCATCTGCTCAGCGTGCTGCACAAGCTGCGCGATGACGGCAACACGGTGGTGGTGATCGAACACAACCTCGACGTCATCAAGACCGCCGATTGGGTCGTCGACCTCGGTCCGGAGGGCGGCCACCGCGGCGGGCAGATCATCGCCGAAGGCACGCCCGAGCAGGTCGCCGCGATGCCGCAGTCGCATACCGGCCAGTTCCTCGCGCGCCTGCTGCAGACCGTGCCGGCCGAGGCCGCCGAGCCGCGGGCGGCGCGCAAGCTGGCCCGCAAGTCGACCGCGCACCTGCCCAAGCCGCTGCCGCGCAAGGGGGCCTCGACCAAGGCCGCCGAGGCGGACGCTGCGGTCCGCGCGGAACTGCGCAAGACCGACACCAAGCCCAAGGCGAAGCCGGCGGCCAAGCGGGCCGGCAAGACGACCAAGGCCAAGGGAGCCAAGGCATGAATGAAGCGAAGGTGCTGATCCGCGTGCCGATCGAGTTGCGCTGGCGCGACCTCGACGCGTTCGACCACGTCAACAACGCCACCTTCATGACTTACCTGGAGGAAGCGCGCATCCGCTGGTTCGACTCGGTCGGTGAACCCTGGGTCACCGACGCCACTGCGCCGTTGCTGGCGGCGGTGCAGATGAACTACCGGCTGCCGATCCCCTATCCGTCGCGCATCGTCGTCGAGTTGTCGGCGCAGCGTGTGGGCACGACCAGTGTCACCGTCGGCCACCGCATCGTGTCCGAGGACGACGCCACGCTGCATGCCGATGGCCATGTGGTCGTGGTCTGGATCGACCGCGCGACCGGGCGGCCAACGGCGCTGCCCGAGTCGGTGCGGGCCAAGGCGCTGGCCTGAGTCGAAGGCTGCGCGCACTGGCGGATCGGGACCGCCGCGGTGGCGCGCCCGGCCCGGAAGGCACACGCGCGGGCTGACGTGCCGCATGCGGCCGGCCGGCCGGTCGGTCGCGCCGGCGGCATCGGCTACCATCGCCGCTCCATCTGCCGGAAGGTCCGCGATGCCGTCCCCGATCGAGATCCTCGTCCATGGGCCGATCCGCGAGCTGCGGCTCGCACGCGCGCCGGTCAATGCGCTCGACCCGACGCTGTGCCGGGCGCTGCGCGAGGCCGTCGAGGCGGCGGCTGACGACGGCGTCGCCGGTCTGGTGCTGTCGGGCCAGCCGCGGTTCTTCTCCGCGGGGCTCGACGTGCCCTACCTGCTGACGCTCGACGCGCCCGCGCTGCGCGCGGCCTGGGACAGTTTCTTCGATGCCGTACGGGCGATCGCGGCTTCGCCGGTCCCGGTCGCGGCGGCGATCACCGGACACGCACCGGCCGGCGGCTGCGTGCTCGCGCTGGCCTGCGACTACCGGGTGATGACGCGCGGCGAGTTCGGGATTGGTCTCAACGAAACCCAGGTCGGGCTGGTCGCGCCGATCGGCATCCAGCAACTGATGCGGCGCACCGTGGGCCAGCGCCAGGCCGAGCGCCTGCTCGTCGGCGGCCTGCAGGTCGATCCGGACGAGGCCTTGCGGCTCGGGCTGGTCGACGCCTTGGCCGAGCCGGAGGAGACGGTATCTATTGCCTGTGGCTGGCTGCGGTCGCTGCTGGCCCTGCCGCAGGCGCCGATGCGCGAAACGCGCCGAATCGCACGCGCCGATCTTATCGACGCGCTGCTGCCCGACCGGCTCGATCTCGACCGCCAACTCGCCGCCTGGCAGGCGCCCGACACCCAGACCGGGCTGCGTGCCCTGGTGGCGCGACTGGGGCGCTGACGCGTCGCGCACCCCCACTGTGCGCGTCGCACGAGCGCAGGGTCTACGGCCCGGTTGCCACCGGACGCGCGGGATCGTCGATCCAGCCGCTCCATGACCCGGTGTAGAGCCGCGCGCCGTCGAGCCCGGCATGCGCCATTGCCAAGAGATGATGGCAGGCGGTCACGCCCGAGCCGCACATCGCGACCAGCGCCGAGGGGGGATGGCCGTCGAGCAGCGCACCGAACTCGCGCGCCAGTGCATCGGGAGGCTTGAACCGGCCGTCGAGCAGGTTGTCCATATACGGCCGGTTGGTCGCGCCGGGCACGTGACCGGCGCGTGGATCGATCGGTTCGACCTCGCCGCGGAACCGGGGCGCCGCGCGGGCATCGACCAGCAATCCGCCACCGGCGACATGGCGCTGCACGTCATCGGCCGCGTGCAACAGCGCGCCCGGGTCGAAGGCGCCGGCGACCTCGCGCGGCACGGGCACGCGCACCGGGGCCTCGACCGGCAGCCCCAGCGCAGTCCAGCGTGCCCAACCGCCATCGAGCACCGCGACCCGGCGATGGTCGAAGCTGCGCAGCAGCCACCACAGCCGCGCGGCGAATGCGCCGTCGCCGTCGTCATAGGCCACGACCTCGGTGGCGGCATCGAGCCCCAGCGCCCCAGCACCTGCGCGAATGCGGCTGCCGTCGGCCAGGGATGACGGCCGCGGCCCGGACCGTGCGGCCCCGACAGGTCGCGATCGAGATGCGCGTACACCGCGCCGGGCACGTGCGCAGCGCGCCAAGCGCGTTCGCCGGCATCGACGGCCCCGGCCGAGGCCGCGAGCGAGAACCGGCAATCGACCACCAGCAGATTCTCGCGTCCGAGCGCTACGGCCAGCGCCTCGGCGGACACCAGCGTGCCCCAGTCCGTGCTCATGCGCGCTCCAGATGACGACGCAGGTTCAACAGGATCGATGCGGTCACGCCCCAGATGCGGTGGGTCGGCGCATCGGGCAGCGTCTCGTACTCGAGCACATGGCGCGTGCGCCCAGCGAAGACGATGTCGACCTGGCGCAGCTTCGCTGGCGACATCAGGAATTCCAACGGCACCTCGAACACCTCGGCGACCTCGCCCGGATCGGGCACGGGCGCAAAATCGGGATCGAGCATCGCCACCACCGGCACCACGCGGTAGCCGGTGACAGTTGCCAGCGGATCGAGAAAGCCCAGCGGCGCGGCCTGAGTGGGCGCAAGCCCGATTTCCTCGTTCGCCTCGCGCAATGCGGCCTGCAGCGGGCCGCCATCCTCGGGCTCGAGCCGGCCGCCGGGGAAACTGACTTGGCCGGCGTGATGGCGCAGCGTGTCGGTTCGCCGTGTCAGCAGCGCCTGCAAGCCGTGCTCGCGCTCGACCAGTCCGACCAGCACCGCGGCCTCGCGCAGGGTCGCCTGCGGCCCAAGCAGGCCCTCGAGCTCGTCGGCATTCCAGCCGCGCGCGGTCGGCGCGCCGTCGAGGGGATGCAACACCCGGCGCAGGCGTGCTGCGAGGACAGGTGGCGTCATGCGCGCGCGGCCTGGCGGGCGGGCAAGACCACCTCCATCAGGTGCCGGCGCTGGGCGTCGCTCATCTGCAGCCAGCGCCCGATCTCCTCGGTGCTGCGCAGGCAGCCGTGGCAACGGCCCTGGTCGTCGAGCGTGCACACGCCGGTGCACGGCGTCGGCACGGCGCGGTAGGAAGCATCCATCGCGCCATTCTAGCGACGCGACGCACGCTCCGTCTGCGCTTGGCGATGCGGGGCCCGGACACGACAACGCCGACGTGCGGGGCACGTCGGCGTCGTGGGACACACTTGCGAAACCGTGATCAGCGAACGCTGAGCAGCTTCACCATCACACCGACCGGCTGCTTGGCGATCTCCTGCGCGTTCTGCCCGGTGACGAACTTGCCCGGCGGCAGCACGATCTCGTAGACCGCGTTGAGCGGCATCAGCGGCAGCACTTCGCGCAGACCGGTGATCTGGGCCTCCGACACGCGGAACGGCGCAGTCTTGTCCTCGGCGCTGACGCCGATGCCGACCGGCACGATCAGCGCCTGGTAGGCGATCTCGACCTGGCTCGACGCGGTCGGCTTGGCGCCCGAACCGGCCTCGACGACGCGGTACATCACGCCGCTGGGCAGCGACACCACGCCTTCGCGCGCCTTGTACTCGGCCAGGAACGCCGAGGCCTTGCCTTCGTTCTCGGTCAGCGCCGCGCGACGCTCGGCGACGATCTTCTGCTGCATGCGCTGCTGGAAGCCGTTGTAGGCCGCGCCCATCTGCTCGGGGGTGTAGGTCGGCTGGCGCTTGCCGTGACCGTCCTGCAGGCCCTTGATGATCGTGTTGACGTCGACCGACTCACCGGTCTCGGCCAGGCGATTGCCCAGATCGAACCCCAGCGCATAGCTCAGCGTGGTCCTGTCGGTCGCCGATGCCGCGGGAGCTGCGGCCTGCTGCTGTGCGAACGCGGAACCGCTGAACGTGATGGCCGCCACGGCGGCCGCAATAAAACGCAACTTCATTCCCTGGTTCTCCGCTAGGTCAGATTTTTCGATATCGCCTGTACGAGAAAGGGCGGTCGAACCGCCCTCTTGACGCGCTAGGATAGCGGTCGCAGGGCTTAACCGCCACTGACGACCTCCCTATCCGACCGCGCGCGGTCCGGCGAGTTCCAGGCGCCGGGTTCCGCGCCAGGAGCCCGCATGTCCGACTCCCCGCTGCTGATAGACGATCGCGACGGCATCCGCGTCGTCACCGTCCACCGCCCGGAAAAACTGAATGCGCTGAACTCGGCGACGCTCGACGCCCTGTTCGAGGCCTTCGAGGCCGCCGCGCAGGCACCCGGGGTGCGTGTGGTGGTATTGACTGGCGCCGGCCCGAAGGCCTTCGTCGCGGGCGCGGACATCGCCGAAATGGCCGATCTGCGTCCGGTCGAGGGGCGCGATTTCGCGTTGCGCGGCCAGCGCACGATGCGCCGCATCGAGACGATGCCCAAGCCGGTGATCGCAATGGTCAATGGCTTCGCGCTCGGCGGCGGGCTGGAACTGGCGATGGCCTGTCACCTGCGTATCGCTGCCGATACCGCCAAACTCGGCCAGCCGGAAATCAATCTCGGCCTGATTCCGGGCTTTGGCGGCAGCCAGCGCCTGCTGCGTCTGGCCGGCCGGGCGGCGACCCTCGAACTGTGCCTGACCGGCACGCCGATCGACGCGGCGCGCGCGCAGGCGTTGGGCCTCGTCAACCGCGTGGTGCCGGCCGATGCGCTGGAGACCGAGACGATGGCGCTGGCCACACAACTGGCGCAGGCGGCGCCACTGGCGCTGCGCGGCATTCTGGACTGCGTCCTCGTCGGCGGCGAGACCGCGCTCGATGAGGGCCTGGCCTACGAGGCCGCGCAGTTCGGACTGGCGTTCTCGACGCAGGACATGCGCGAAGGGACACGCGCGTTCCTGGAGCGGCGCAAGCCCAGCTTCGGAAACCATTGATGCCCGGCCAGCCCACTGCCAGCCCTGCCCCTGCGCACCACCTGGTCGCCCTGCTGCGTCGCGACGATGTCGACGGCGCGATCGAGGCCGGCCTGATGGCCGCCTGGCCGGACACGGCGTTGGCTGCACTCGACGACGAGGCGCGCCGGCTGCTGATCGATACGCGCGCCCGTCTGCAGACGGCCTGGGACGCGCGCACGCGCTATCGCGAACGCGAGGCGCGGCGTGCACGGCGCGCGGTTGCGCGCGAGGCGGCACGCGCGCCGGCACCCGTCGCCACGCCTGCCACTGAAACGGAAGCCGCCCCGTCGCGGCCGGCGCTGCCCGCCAGCGCCGCGGCGATTCTGGCCCGCGCCAAGGCGCGCGCAGGCGGCGGCGCATGAGCGCCGACGCCCAGCCCACCCCGCCGCGGCGCCGCGGCCCGACGCTGACCCGCGCCGAGATCCACGAGCTATTCTCGCGCCTGCGCGCGCTCGATCCCGAACCGAAGACCGAGCTCGAATACACCACCCCGTTCGAGCTGCTGATCGCGGTGATCCTGTCGGCGCAGGCCACCGATGTCGGCGTCAACAAGGCCACGCGACGACTGTATCCGGTGGCCAACACGCCCCAGGCGATCCTCGACCTGGGCGAAGACGGCCTCAAGCGCCACATTGCGACGATTGGGCTGTTCAACGCCAAGGCCAAGAACGTCATCGCGGCTTGCCGGATTCTCGTCGAGCAGCACGGCAGCGAGGTCCCGCACGATCGCGCCGCACTCGAGGCCTTACCTGGCGTCGGCCGCAAGACCGCGAACGTCGTGCTCAACACCGTGTTCGGCGAGCCGGCGATTGCCGTCGACACGCACATCTTCCGCGTGTCCAACCGCACCGGACTGGCGCCGGGCAAGGACGTGCGCGCGGTCGAGGACCGGCTGCTGCGCGTGGTGCCCGAGGAATTTCTGCTCGGTGCGCACCACTGGCTGATCCTGCACGGCCGCTACACCTGCAAGGCGCGCAAGCCCGACTGTCCGAAGTGCGTGATCCGCGATCTGTGCCGGTTCAAGGACAAGACACCGGGCACACCGGACTGACCACGCCGCCGTCTCGCCCGCGCCCGCCCGCCCGAGCGCTCACGGTGTCCGCCTGGGCGGAGAAGATGGTGGGCCAAACGACGGAGAGATCGGGCGCGCGATCGACCGAAAACACGCGGGCCGGCGCATGGGCCGGCCCGCGTTGTCGCATCACTCGTCGCGTTCGACAAACGGCTTGCGCGGCAACCGCTGCTCGCGCATCGCGGCGTGATAAGCGAACGAGGCGATGATCGCCGCCGCCTGCTTCAGGTCGTCGGGCACCACGTGGTCGTAGGTATCGAGATGGGTGTGGTGGACATGGCTGAAGTAGTCGGCCGGGTCCTGCACGAACTGGAAGCCCGGCAGGCCGACGCGATCGAACGAGATGTGGTCGGTGCTGCCGGTGTTGCGCGTGGTGACGATGCTCGCGCCCAGGTCGGCGAACGGCGCCAGCCACGCCTGGAAGATCGGCACCGCAGCGTGGTTCTCCTGCGCATAGATGCCACGGATGCGACCGGTGCCGTTGTCGAAATTGAAGTACGTGGAGAAGCGGTCGTAGCCGCGCTGGCGCTGCAGCGGCCCGGTGCCACGCTGGAACGACTGCGGCAGCGCCCGCTGCTCGGGATCGGTCGGCTCGGGATAGGCTGCCAAGTGCCTGGAGACGTAGCCGGCCGAGCCATGCAGGCCCTGCTCCTCGCCCCCCACAGCGCAATGCGGATGGTGCGCTTGGGGCGCGCGTCGATCGCTTTGAGGATGCGCATCGCCTCCATCATCACGACCACGCCGGCGCCGTTGTCGGCCGCGCCGGTCCCGGTGTGCCAGGAGTCGAGATGCGCCCCAATGATCACCAGCTCATCGGTCTTCGAGCTACCGGGCAGGTCC
Source organism: Xanthomonas citri pv. mangiferaeindicae (assembly GCA_002240395.1). NCBI lineage: Bacteria > Pseudomonadati > Pseudomonadota > Gammaproteobacteria > Lysobacterales > Lysobacteraceae > Xanthomonas > Xanthomonas citri. The sequence continues at coordinate 2,835,434 of CP016836.1, read as the reverse complement.
GCGAAGGTGTTGCTGGCCGGCAGGTCGCCATCGCTGGTGAAGCGCGCATCGACATCAATCCGCAGCCGCGGCGCCTGTCCGCGCTCGACCGCACGCACCAACTGGTTGTAGTGCTCGGCAGCGACGACCAGATCCGGCACGCCGACCGGCTCACCAGCCTTGCGCGCGCCGCCGCCCATCACCCGGACGATGCCGTTGTCCCAGGAGCTGATCGACAGCGTCGCCAGCACGCCTTCCTCGGCGAAGAACGTATTGAGCGCCCGGCTGAGCGCCTGGCGCTTGCGGTACTCCTCCAGGCGCTTGTCCTGCGCGTCGCCGGCCGGGTCCTGCGGCACCGGGAAGGTCTGCAGCTCGCCGAGGTCTTCCTCGGTGTAGCGGCGGAAGTCGGGCTTGTCGGCCGGCTTGTAGGCGCGCGCCTCATCCAGCAACACGATCTTGCCGGCGAGCTTGCCGCGCTGCTTGTCGATGTCCTCGAGGGTCTTGAACGTCGCCAGCACCACCTCGCCTTCGACCGGACCATCGGTGCCCGGCGTCCAGGCCTTGGGCAGCGCATGGATCGGCAGCGCGCGCGGCGCGAGCAGTTCCACCCGCGATGCGCGGAACTCCCAGCCACGGCCGAACGCCGGGTCGTAGACCTCGTCGTGCACGTTCGACAGGCCCCAGCCTTCCAACTTGCCGCGCGCCCATTCGCTCGACCGCACATAGGCCGGCGAATTGGTGAGCCGCGGCCCGACGGTCTCGGTGAGTTCCTTGAGATTGGCGGCCGCCTGCGAGCGATGGAAGGCTTCATGGCGGATCCGGGCCACGACATCGAGGTCGACCGGCTCGACGGCTTGGGCGAATACCAGCGTCGGTAACAGGACAACGGCGGCCAGTGCCGCCTGCAACGGGCGGAAGCGGTTGAATTGCGTACTCACGAGACTCCCCGGGACTGCGGAAACGAGGCCCGCGCAGGGACGGGCCGGCGACGGCACCGCCCCCTGCGGCGCCGGACTGTCATGCTAACCGCAGCCGCGGGCCGCCGCGCATCCCGCACGCCCCCGCTCCCTGTCGCCACGCCGCGTGCATGCTGCCGATTGCAGTCGCCCGGAACGCAAGAGGCCCGCGGCGTTCGCCGCGGGCCTCTTGCATGGCGCAGCGCGCGTGGATCAGAACGCGAACTGCGTGCGCAGCGCGTACTGCCCGGTCTCATCACCGGTGAGCGTGTTGTCGCCCTTGGTGTAGTTGAACATGAAGCGCAGGTTCGGATTGACGTAGTAGTTCATGCCGACGATCCAGCTGCTGACGTCCATGTTGCGCACGTCCTTGTTCTCGATCGTGTCGTAGCGCGCGGTCAGCTCCCACAGCCCGCGGTCGGCGACCTTGGGCGAGGCGAAGATGCCGTTGCCCGGCTTGTAGGCCTTATGGCCGCCGTTGAGCAGCCAGCTGCCCTGCACATACCAGGTCGCGACGTCCTGGTCGGGGCCGACCGGCTGGCCGAACGTGGCATTGGCGTACTCGCCCTGGAAGAACAGCGGCCCGAACGAGCCTGCGGCCTCGACACCGACCGCGGTGACCTGGTTGCGGCTGGCGCCGGTGGTGGTGGCGATGGTCTGCGACGGGCCGCGACGACCGGCGTAGTTGGCCGACGCCGAGAAGTCCGCCGAGCCCTGGTTGAGATTCTCCTGGCTGACCCAGCCGCCGAAGTGCAGCGTGCTGTCGGCGGTGTTGATCGGCGCGAAGGTCACGCGCCCGGCGGCGCCCACGCCTTCGTTGCGGCTGCCCGAGGCGCTGCGCAGGTTGAACACCGACAGGCCGGCGGTGTAGTTGCCATCGGCGCGCAGATAGCCCACACCCTGCTGGAACTGACGGCCGTTGAACAGGCCGGTGGCCGAGGCGAACGGCCGCTCCATCATCAGGATCTCGTTGGAGCTGGTGAGCTCTTCCATCGAGCGGTACGGCTTGAAGTGGCCGATGGTGAACTTTCCGCCCAACGCCGACTTGGCGATGTAGACGTCGCGGAAGCCATCCAGGCCGCTGCCGGCCGCGAAGTCCTGCTCGAACTTGTAGTCCCAGCCATAGGCCTTGCCCTGCAGGGTGATGCGCGCGCGGCGGAACTCGGTGGTGCCGGTGGTCGAGGCCTGGTCGCGATCGAAGACGTAGGCGTCGAAATGCAGGCGGCCGCCAGCGGAGAACTCGAACTGTTTGTCTGCCGAGGTGACCTTCAGCCCGCCCTTGGTGTCGACGACCGGCATCGTGGTCGCCATCTTGTCCAGGCTCTCCTGGGTGCCGATGTTGATGTCCGACTGCGCGTCGGTGCGCACTTCCAGCGCGTCGACCTTGGCCTGCAGTTCGGCCAACTGCGCGCGCAGCGCGGCGACCTCCGCATCGCGCGGGGACTGTGCGGCAGCAGCGAAGGAAACGGACGCGACGGCGAGGGCGACAGACGCGGCCAGGATGGAATGACGCATTGGTGGATTCCCGTGGACAGAGTGAGAGGTGTCGAAGCGCCATTCCGTGCGTCACGCCCCGCGTGACCCGCTCCGGCGTTAAGCGCCCGTTAGCGACGCTGCGCAGACTGCGCGGGCTCGCTGACAGGCCGATGGCAACCCGATGACAGTCCGATGACAGCGCCCCCTCAGAGCGCGCCGCGCCCGCTCCCGGTCGCCGTCATCGCACGGTCACGGGATTGAAGCCGGAGCGTCATGCGGCATGCGTGAAATACGCCGCACGGCGCTGTGGGCCGTCCATCACTCCAGGGAACCTCATGTACGCACTGCTCAAGAACCGGGTCGCGACCTTCGCGCTGTCGACCACCCTGCTGGCAAGCGCATTCGCCGCGCCCGCATTGGCCAACGATGTCACCGGCGCCGGCGCCTCGTTCGTCTATCCGGCAATGACCAAGTGGTCGGCCGATTACCGCGCCGCGTCCGGCAAGCAGGTCAACTACCAGTCGATCGGCTCGGGTGGCGGCATCGCCCAGATCAAGGCGGGCACCGTGGACTTCGGCTCCTCGGACGCACCGCTCTCGCCCGAGGACCTGGCGAAGTCCGGCCTGGTGCAGTTCCCGTCGGTGATTGGCGGCGTGGTACCGATCGTCAACGTCGAAGGCATCGCCGCCGGTGCGATGAAGCTCGACGGCGACACGCTGGCCAACATCTTCCTGGGCAAGATCACCCGCTGGAACGACCCAGCGATCGTCGCGCTCAACGGCGGCCTGGCGCTGCCCGATGCGCGCATCACCGTTGTCCATCGCTCCGACGGTTCGGGCACCACCTTCAACTTCGTCAACTACCTGTCCAAGGTCAGCCCGGAGTGGAAGAACGGCGTGGGCGAAGGCACGACGGTCAAGTGGCCGGTCGGCATCGGCGGCAAGGGCAACGAGGGCGTCGCGGCGTACGTCAAGCAGATCAAGGGCGGCATCGGCTACGTCGAACTGTCGTATGCGGTGCAGAACCGCTTGGCGTATTCGCGCCTGAAGAATGCCGCGGGCAACTTCGTCAATCCGAGCGAAGAGACCTTCTCGGCCGCGGCCGCCAGCGCCGACTGGGCCTCGACCCGCGACTTCCACCTGGTCATGACCAACGCCCCGGGCGAGAACGCCTGGCCGATCACGGCGACCAACTTCATCCTGATGCACCGCGAACCGAGGAACCGTGCCGGCGCCAAGAATGCGCAGGACTTCTTCCGCTGGGTCTACGCCAACGGCGGCCCGCAAGCCCGTCAGCTCGGCTATGTGCCGCTGCCGGCCTCACTGGTGCAGCAGATTGAGCGCTACTGGACCCAGAACGCGCGGTACTGACGCCTTCGACGCATCGCGCTGGCTACACCGCGAGCCGGTTGCCCTCTCCCAGCCGGCCCGGGTGGCTCCGCGCTGCGTCCTTTCTTCCACGACGGGCCTTCGGGCCCGTTTTCCATTGTGCCGGCGAGTGCCCCCACCCAACCCTCCCCCGCATGCGGGGGAGGGCTTCCAGGACCGCAACCAACCGCTCACCTCCCCCGCGCGCGGGGAGGGCTTCAAGGGCCGCAACCAACTGCTCACCCCCCACCTGCGGCGAGGGCTTCAAGGGCCGCAACCAACTGCTCACCTCCCCCGCGCGCGGGGAGGTCGACGCGCGCAGCGCGTTGGGTGGGGGCAAACCGCGGGCGCGCCACCGCTTGGACCGACACCCGACGCGACACATCCAAGCGTGCACCCGCGTCCGCCCCGACGTCATACGCCTGTAACAAAAACATCATTTCATGAGCGCACCCCGGCGGCGCGCTGCGTCGCCTCCCTCACCTGGAGCTTGCGCATGTCCCGTCACCCGGCCCGCATCGGCGCACTCGCGCTGTCTTCCCTGCTCTTCCTCGCCGCCTGCGGCGGCAACGACACCTCGGCGGGCCAGACCGCCGATGGCGCGCCTGCCGCACAGCAGGGCGCGCGCGATCGCGTTGCCGCCGAGATCTCGGGCGCCGGCGCGTCCTTTATCTACCCGCTGGTGTCCAAGTGGTCGGCCGACTACAACGCCGCCACCGGCAACAAGGTCAACTACCAGTCGATCGGCTCGGGCGGCGGCATCGCCCAGATCAAGGCCGGCACCGTCGACTTCGGTTCGTCCGACAAGCCGCTCGACAGCGCCGAACTGCAGGCCGCGGGCCTGGGCCAGTTCCCGTCGGCGATCGGCGGCGTGGTGCCCGTGCTCAACGTCGAGGGCCTGGCCCCCGGCCAGCTCAAGCTCACCGGCGCTGTGCTCGCCGACATCTTCCTGGGCAAGGTCGCGACCTGGAACGATCCGGCGATCGCCGCGCTCAACCCCGGCGTGACACTGCCGACCGGCAAGATCAGCATCGTCCACCGCTCCGACGGCTCGGGCACGACGTTCAACTTCTCCAACTACCTGTCCAAGGTCAGCCCCGACTGGAAGAACAGCGTCGGCGAGGGCACCTCGGTGCAGTGGCCGACCGGCGTGGGCGGCAAGGGCAACGAGGGCGTGGCCTCGTACGTGCAGCAGATCAAGGGCGCGATCGGTTATGTCGAGCTGGCCTACGCGCTGCAGAACGGCATGCCCTACGCCTCGCTGCAGAACGCAGCCGGCAACTGGGTGCAGCCGAGCGAAGCGAGCTTCGCCGCGGCCGCCGCGACCGCCGACTGGGCCAGCGCGCAGGACTTCAATCTGGTGATCACCAACGCGCCCGGCGCCGACGCCTGGCCGATCACCGCGACCAACTTCATGCTGATGCACAAGCAGCCCAAGGATGCGGCGCGCAGCCAGGCGACGCGCGACTTCTTCAAGTGGGCATTCGAGTCGGGCCAGGCACAGGCCAGCGAACTGCACTACGTGCCGCTGCCGCCAGAACTGGTGCAGCAGATCGAGGCCTACTGGGCCGCCGAGTTCAAGTGATGGCCCATCCGCGCCCGTGCCAGCGGGCGCGGACACCCCGCGTCATCGTGGCGATGCGGGTTGCGCGGTGTCGATACCACCCGGGCCGGTCGCGACGATCCCCAAGTCCCTGGATGACCAGCCCTTGACGCGCGTTTCCCGCATTGCGCGGGCATGACGGCACCCGCCACCTGCGGCCCCACCTGCTTTCGGACCTCCCCATGAACGCCGCCACTGTTTCTGCCGCGCTTCCTGCTCCGAGCGACCGCGACCTGCGCGACGCGCGTGCCGATCGCCTGTTCCGCTTCGTCCTGACCACGACCGTGGTGCTGGTGATGCTCGCGCTCGCCGGCGCTGCACTGTCGATGCTCTGGGGTGGCCGCGATGCGCTCGCCTCGCAGGGCCTGTCGTTCTTCACCAGCGCCGACTGGAATCCGGTCGAGAACCGCTACGGCGCGCTCGCACCGATCGCCGGCACCATCGTCACCGCGCTGATCGCGATGATCATCGCGGTGCCGGTCAGCTTCGGCATTGCGTTCTTCCTGACCGAGGTCGCGCCGCGCTGGCTGCGCGGCCCGGTCGGCACGGCGATCGAACTGCTCGCCGGTATCCCCTCGATCATCTACGGCATGTGGGGCCTGTTCGTGCTGGTGCCGGTGATGACCACCTGGGTGACGCCCTGGCTCAACGACCACCTGGGCACGCTGCCGGGCATCGGCCTGCTGTTCCAGGGCCCGCCGCTGGGCATCGGCACGCTGACTGCCGGCTTCGTGCTCGCGATCATGGTGATCCCCTTCATCTCGGCGGTGATGCGCGAAGTCTTTCTGACCGTGCCGACACGCCTGAAGGAATCGGCCTACGCACTGGGCGCGACCAAGTGGGAGGTCAGCTGGGACATCGTGCTGCCCTACACCCGCTCGGCGGTCATCGGCGGCATCTTCCTCGGACTGGGCCGCGCGCTCGGCGAGACGATGGCGGTGGCCTTCGTGATCGGCAACTCGGTGCGGCTGACGCCGTCGCTGCTGGAACCGGGCACGACGATCGCCGCACTGATCGCCAACGACTTCGGCGAAGCCACCGAGACCTATCGCTCGGCGCTGCTGCTGCTGGGCTTCGTGCTGTTCATCGTCACCTTCGTGGTGCTCGCGATCGCCCGCCTGATGCTGATGCAACTCGCCCGCCGGGAGGGCAAGTGATGACCGCTGTCGCTACCGTCACCGAGCGCGAACGCCAGGTCGCCGACCGCCTGTATGCGCGCCGCCGCTTGCGCAACGGCATCGCGATTGTGATGGGCTGCCTGACCGCCGCGTTCGGCCTGTTCTTCCTGGGTTGGATCCTGTGGACGCTGGTCAGCAAGGCCGCCGGCGGCATCAACCTGCAGTTGTTCACGCAGATGACGCCGCCGCCGATGCAGGACGGCGGCCTGCTCAACGCGTTCTTCGGCAGCGCAGTGATGTGCGCACTGGCGATCGCGATCGGCACACCGCTGGGCGTGGCCGCCGGCACCTGGCTGTCGGAGTACGGCCGGGCACGCAAGGCCGGCGTGGTCGTGCGCTTCATCAACGACATCCTGCTCTCTGCGCCGTCGATCGTGCTCGGCCTGTTCGTCTACACGCTGTTCGTGATGCAGACCGGCGGCCGCTTCTCGGCGTTGGCCGGCGCGATCGCGCTGGCGTTCATCGTGCTGCCGGTCGTGGTGCGCACCACCGACGAGATGTTGCAGCTGGTGCCCACGCAAATGCGCGAAGCCGCGCTGTCGCTGGGTGTGCCGCACTGGAAGGTCGTGGTGCAGGTGCTCTACCGCAGCGCGTCGGCCGGCATCGTCACCGGCGTGCTGTTGGCGCTGGCGCGCATCAGCGGCGAAACCGCACCGTTGCTGTTCACCGCGTTCGGCAATCAGTACTGGAACAGCGACGTGCTGCGCCCGATGGCGAGCGTACCGGTGGTGATGTACCAGTACGCCGGCAGCCCCTACGAATCCTGGCAGCAGCTGGCCTGGGCCGGCGCGCTGGTGCTGACCTGCTTTGTGCTGCTGGTGAGCCTGGGCGCCCGCGCGATCCTGCTGCGCAACCGGGTGGCGCATGACTGACGCCGCGCCCCGCCTTCCCGACCCCACTCCCTCCTTTACACCGGATCCGGCCATGAACGACCTGCATACCGCGCCGTCGCAACGCATCCAGCTGGCGACCCATGCCCGCGAAGCGCTGGCCCCGCGGCCGGTCAAGATCGCCGCGCGCGGCCTGGACTTCCACTACGGCGACTTCCACGCGCTCAAGGGCATCGATCTTGAGATTCCCGAAAAGCGCGTGACCGCGCTGATCGGGCCTTCGGGCTGCGGCAAGTCGACCCTGCTGCGCATCTTCAACCGCATCTATGCGCTGTACCCCAAGCTGGTGGCCAGCGGCGAAGTGCTGCTCGACGGCGAGAACATCCTATCGCCGCGCTACCCGATGAACCGGCTGCGCTCCAAGGTTGGCATGGTGTTTCAGAAGCCGGTGCCGTTTCCGATGACGATCTTCGAGAACGTCGCCTATGCGATCCGCCACCACGAAAAGCTCTCCAAGGGCCAGCTTGCCGACCGCGTCGAGCAGGCCCTGACCCAGGCCGCGCTGTGGGGCGAGGTCAAGGACAAGCTCGGCCAGAACGCGCTGGGCCTGTCGGGCGGCCAGCAGCAGCGCCTGTGCATCGCACGCGCGGTGGCGCTGCGCCCCGACGTACTGCTGCTCGACGAGCCGACGTCGGCGCTCGACCCGATCTCCACCAGCCGCATCGAGCAGTTGGTCGAAGAGCTGAAGGTCGATTACACGATCGTCATCGTCACCCACAACATGCAGCAGGCCGCGCGCGTGTCCGACTACACCGCCTTCATGTACCTGGGCGATCTGATCGAACACGACACCACCGAGACGATCTTCTCCAACCCCTCCAAGCGGCAGACCGAGGACTACATCACTGGCCGGTTTGGGTGAGGGGCGCGCGTGGTCGAGGCCATCCGGCCTCGACCACGCGCCCCGAACGCCCGGCCAGGGATGGCTGGGCCGGTCGATCCGAGGTCGGCAACACCCGCCATGGATGGCGACGCCCTTCCCACGACGACGCTTCTGCGCCTTCCCTTCCAGGTAACCACCATGCCCACCCAACCGCACGACCACATCGTCAAGAGCTACGACGAAGAACGCAGCCGGCTGACCGGCGAGATCCTGCGCATGGGCGAGATGGCGGCCGCGCAGCTCGAGTCGGCGCTGGACGTCGTCGAGCGGCGCGACGACCGCGCCGCCGACCGGATCGTCGCCAACGACGATGCAATCGACATCCTCGAGCGCGAGATCAGCCAGGACGTGATGAAACTCGCACTGCGCGGGCCGATGGCGCGCGACCTGCGCGAAATCCTGGCCGCCCTGCGCATTGCCGCCGACATCGAGCGCATCGGTGACTACGCGGCAAACGTGGCCAAGCGCTCGACCGCGCTCAATCTCGCCCCGCCGCTGCCGCATACCCGCGGCCTGGCCGTGCTGGGCGAACTGGCCGTGCGCCAGGTGCGCGAAGTGCTGGCGGCGTTCCGCGACACCAATGCCGAGGCGGCGCAGCGCGTGCGCGCCCAGGACGTGGAGATCGACACGGTCTACACCAGCCTGTTCCGCGAACTGCTGACCTACATGATGGAAGATCCGCGCGCGATCACGCCGAGCACGCATCTGCTGTTCATGGCCAAGAACATCGAGCGCATCGGCGACCACGCGACCAACATCGCCGAGAACATCTGGTTCCTGGAGCACGGCGATGATGGCCTGCCGCCGCGCGAGAAGCGCGACGGGACCAACACGGTCGTCTGAACGGCGGGCGGCTCGACCGCCGCCGCGGCCGAACCGCGGGCGGCGCTCTGCTAGGCTTGCGCGCATGCTCGAGATCGATGCGCCGGCCGCTGCCGCCCCCACTGCCCTTGTGCCGATGGCCCGCCGCTTCCGTGGCTTTCTGCCCGTCGTGGTCGATGTGGAGACCGGCGGCTTCGACGCGCGTCGGCACGCGCTGCTGGAGATCGCCGCGATCCCGCTCGACCTCGATGCCGAGGGACGCCTGTTTCCGGGCGAATCGGCGCATGCGCACGTCGAGCCGGCGCCGGGCATGACGATCGATCCCAAGTCGCTGGAAGTGACCGGGATCGACATTCATCACCCATTCCGCTTTGCCAAGCCCGAACGCGATGCGCTCGAGCACGTGTTCGCCCACGTGCGTGCAGCGGTGCGACGGCACCAGTGCCAGCGCGCGATCCTGGTCGGTCACAACGCGCATTTCGATCTGGGCTTCATCAACGCTGCGGTCGAGCGCAGCGGCCACAAGCGCAACCCGTTCCATCCTTTCAGTGTGTTCGACACCGTGACCTTGGCCGGCGTTGCCTACGGCCAGACGGTGCTGGCGCGCGCGGTGCAGGCCGCCGGCCTGACCTGGGACCAGTCGCAGGCGCACTCGGCGTTGTACGACACGACACTGACCGCGCAGCTGTTCTGCCGCATCGCCAATGCCTGGCCGGCAATGGCCGCGCCCGCCGACACCGCCGCGCCGGCAGCGCTCAGTCCGCCGCCCGACGCAGCGTGATCAGCGTGATCTCGGACGGTACGCCGATCCGGGTCGCAAAGCCCGGCCACAGCCCGGCACCATTGCTGACGTACAACTGCATGCCATCGACTGGATAGAGGCCGGACACGAAGCCACCATTGGCGCGCGCGATCACACGATCCATGCCGATGATGTGGCCGCCATGCGTGTGACCAGAGAGCTGCAGCGCGACTCCGCGCGCGGCATGTGCGCGGGCCTCGCGCGGACGGTGATCGAGCAGAATCACCGGCGCATCCGGATCGACGCCAGCCAGTGCAGCCGCAGCATCGGGCTTGGGCATGCCATAGCGCTCGGCGACCGGATCGGTGACGCCGGCGATGGTCAGCGCGGCATCCCCGCGCGCGATGCGCAGGTGCGCGTTCTCGAGCACCGTCATGCCCAGCGCAGCAAACGCATCCATCCATTCGCGATACTGACCGTAGTACTCGTGATTGCCGGTGATCGCGATGACCCCGTCGGGGGCGCGCAAGTCGGCCAGCGGACGCACATCGTCCCTGCGCGCACGCACGCTGCCGTCGACCAGATCGCCGGTGATGACGATCAGGTCCGGGCGTTGCGCATTCGCACGCGCGACGACCTCGGCGACCCAGTCGCCGGTCAGCAAGCGGCTGGTGTGAATATCGGTCAGCTGCAGCAGACGATAGCCCTCGAAGGCCGGCGGCAGGTCGGCGATCGCGATCTCGACCTGGCGCACCTGCGGCACCACCATCGCCTGCCAGGTGCCGTACAGCGACAGCAGCAACGCCAGCGCCGCCGCACCCGGCCGCAGCCAGCGTGCGCGCAATGCCGACAACGCACCGCGACGGCGCAATGTCCAGCTCGCGAGCGTCGCGAGGTCGAGCAGCAGCACCAGCAGCGCGGTGAGCAGCAGCGCCACGAAACCGGTGCCGAGCGCGGCGATGACCAGCTTCGGCAGTTCGGGCGAGGCCATGCTGCCGGCGAAGCGCGCGACGATGCGGTGATGCAGCGCCAACCCGTAGATCAGCGCCGCCAATACGACGCGCAGCGGCCAAGCACAGCGCAAGGGCAGTACCAGCCGCAGAGCAAGATAGGACGCGAGCAGGAGGGCGACGACACTGAGCACGACGGATTCCAGGCAGCGGTGGGCCGGCGCGTGCGCAACGTGCCGACGTGGGGGTGGCTATGGTCTTCGATGCGCGCCGCCGGTGCCAGGGGCGCTTTAGGGTAGAACCGGGGTCAGAGTGCAATTTCGCCTTGCGAAATTGCACTCTGACCCCGGTTTTGGATGGCCTGCATGCGGTGCTGCGTCTATCCGAAGTCAAGCTGTACACGTCTGCTGCAGCGGACTGACGGCCGGTGGCTGCGTCGAGCGCGCCATGAGTGAGCCAGCTCTGCTTGCGCGGCATGCCGCGCGAGCGGGCGAACGCCCGGCGCGCTGCGCCGGGCCGGACCGATCCGCAAAGCGGAGCGGGAGCGCGCCCGAGTCAAGGCAGGGTGAGCATGGATGGCGTGCGCGGCACTGCCGCGCGTCCATGCGAACGCCACGCGTGCTTCGCGTGGCCGGACCGCGAAGCGGCCTTGACCGAGGGGAGAGCAGCTTCCGGCCGGCGGGCCGCTGCCCATCTAACGTTCGCCAGAAGAAACCGGCCCAAAATAAGCCGCGCAGATCAGCTGGCGAGCTTGAGCCCGATGATGCCGGCGACGATCAGCGCCAGGCTGATCAGGCGCCCGGGACTCGCGGCATCGCCCATCAGTACGATGCCCAGGATGACGGTGCCGACCGCGCCGATGCCGACCCAGATCGCATACGCGGTGCCGACAGGCAATGCGCGCATCGCGATGCCGAGCAGGCCGACGCTGATCACCATCGATGCCACCGTGCCGAGCGTGGGCCACAACCGAGTGAAGCCGTCGGTGTACTTCAGGCCGATCGCCCAGGCGATCTCGAACAGACCGGCCAGCACGAGAATGATCCAGGACATGACGCACCTCCATCGTGGCGATGGGGCCGTCCCCGGATGTGGATGGAGCGGCGGGGTCGTCCCCGCTTCCTGCGCAACATTCTGGCGCAGGCGCTGCCGCGACGGATGACCGCGGCCTGACCCGCCGCCGCCGCGATCGGGCGCGCCGTGATCCGACGCGTCGCCGTCAGTGCGGACCAGTCGCCCGGCTGCGGGCGCTGAGCGTGCGGACGATGCCGAACAGGCTGATTGCGATCCACGCCAGCTGCATCGCCAGCACGGTGACATCGAAGCCGCCGTAGAGCGAAAGCACCACACCGATGGCGCCGAACAGATTCAGCAGCAGATACGGCAGGCCGGCGCCCGACAGCCGCGTGACCTGCAGCAGGAAGTACGCCAGCACGATCAGCGACGCACCGACGATGCCGCACCATTGGTGCCAGAGCAGGTCCATGCCGTTCTCCTCTACGCGGAAACCGATCGCATCATCCGCCCGCCTGCCCCGGCGGGCAAGCACGGCTCAACCCAGGCGCTGACGCACCGCTTCGAACAGCACCACGCCCGAGGCGACCGACACGTTCAGGCTCTCCACGCCGCCCGCGGCATCGGCGCCGGGCATCGGAATGGTCACCAACTGGTCGCAATGCTCGCGGGTGAGCCGGCGCAGACCATCGGCCTCGCCGCCGAGTACCAACGCGACGTTGCCGCGCAGGTCCAGGCCATACAACGAGGCGCTCGCCTCACCGGCCAGACCGTAGATCCACACGCCAAGCTTCTGCAGGTCGCGCAGGCTGCGCGAGAGATTGGTCACGCGCACGACCGGAACATGGTCGGCGGCGCCGGCCGAGGTCTTGCGCACCGTCGCGTTGACCTGGACCGCCTTGTCCTTGGGGATCAGCACCGCGGTGACCCCGGCCGCCGCGGCACTGCGCAGGCAAGCGCCCAGGTTGTGCGGGTCCTGCACGCCGTCGAGCACCAGCAGCAGCGCGCGGCCTTCGGCCGCTTCCACCAGGCTCTCGAGTTCGTTCTCGTCCCAGGTCCGGGCCGCCGCATAGCGCGCGACCGCGCCCTGATGGCGCAGGCCGCCGGCGACGCCGTCGAGCGCCTGCTGCGCGACCCGGCGCACGTCGATGTCGCGCCGGCGCGCGGTGGTCTCGATCTCCACGATCCGCGGGTTCTTGGCGCCCGCCTCGAGCAGCACTTCGCGTACGTTCTCGGCGTCGTGTTCGACGGCCGCGGCGACGGCATTGATGCCGACGATCCACTGGTTCTGTTTGCTGCTCATGCGTCGGGCTTCGGGCTCAGGAGGGCTCAAACGTTTCGGGGCCGAGGCGTGGGCCCCGGCCCCGAAGGGGCGTCCATTCTACCGGTAGGGCGCCTTCTCGCGCTTCGCCGGCTTGCCGCGCGGCGGCGGCGGTTTCGGCTCGCCGGGCTGCGGCGCCCCGTCCTCGACCAGACGGAAGTCGATCTTGCGGTCTTCCAGGCTGGCCTTGAGCACGAGGATGCGCACGCGGTCGCCGAGCCGAAACTCCCGACCGGCGCGCTCGCCGATCAGCATCCGGCGGATGGGGTCGAAGCGGTAGAAATCGTTCGGCAGCTGGGTCACGTGCACCAGGCCGTTGACTTTCGACTGGTCGAGCTCGACAAACAGCCCGAAGCTGGTCACGCCGCTGATGACGCCGTCGAACTGGCCGCCGACATGCTTTTCCATCCACGCCGCGCGGTAACGCTCGTCGACCTCGCGCTCGGCCTCGTCGGCGCGGCGCTCGCGCTCGGAGCATTGCAGCGCCAGGCTTTCCATCATCCGCGGGTGTAGTCGAACTTCGCCAGCGGCTTGCCCGAGAGCACGTGCTTGATCGCGCGATGGACCAGCAGGTCCGGGTAGCGGCGGATCGGCGAGGTGAAGTGGGCGTAGGCCGCGAGCGCCAGGCCGAAGTGGCCCAGATTCTCGGTCGAGTAGACCGCCTGGCTCTGGCTGCGCAGCAGCACCGACTCGAGCAGCGTCGCATCGCTGCGATCGCGGATCTTCTTGAGCAGATTGGTGAAGTCCTTGGGCTGCACCTTTGCCCACGGCGGCATGCGCAGCGCGAACTCCTTCAGGAACTCAAGCAGGTCGGTGTACTTGGACTCCGGCGGCTTGTCGTGCACGCGATACGGCGCCGGGATGCCCGCCTCGAGCAGGAAGCGCGCGGCCTCCACGTTCGCGGCGATCATGCATTCCTCGATCAGCTTGTGCGCGTCGTTGCGCACCAGCATGCCGGCCTGGGTGACCTCGCCGCGGTTGTCGAGCACGAAGCGCACTTCCGAGCTCTCGAACTCGATCGCGCCACGCTTGGCCCGCGCCTTGGCCAGCACACGGAACAACTGATGCAGGTGCTCGATCTGCGGCAGCAGCAGCGCGCCGATCGACGCGCGCGCGTCCTCGTCCTGCTCGCCCACCGCCTTCCACACCTGGTTGTAGGTCAGGCGGGCGTGCGAGTTCATCACCGCCTCGTAGAACTTCGCGCCGCTCACCTCGCCGTCGCGACCGACCTGCATATCGCAGACGAAGCACATCCGATCGACCCGCGGCATCAGCGAGCAGATGCCGTTGGACAGGGTCTCGGGCAGCATCGGCACGACGAAACCGGGGAAGTACACGCTGGTCGCGCGCAGCTGTGCTTCATCGTCGAGCGGCGTGCCCGGCCGTACATAGTTCGAGACATCGGCGATCGCCACCACCAGACGGAAGCCGTCGCGGTTGGGCTCGCAGTACACCGCGTCGTCGAAGTCCTTGGCGTCCTCGCCGTCGATCGTCACCAGCGGCAATGCGCGCAGATCGACGCGGTCGCCAAGCATGCGTTCCTCGACGGTCAGCGGTACCTCGGCGGCTTCGTCGAGCACCGGCTGCGGGAACTCGTGCGGCAGATGGTGGCCGTGAATCGCGGCCTCGACCACCAACGACGGAGTCAGCGCATCGCCCAGCACCGCGAGCACCTTGCCGATCGGCGGTCGGCGCGCGTCGCCGGGGGCGACGATCTCGCAGACGACCAGTTGGCCGTCCTGCGCATCGAGTCGCGCGTCCTGCGGGATCTGCACGTTGCGCTGGATCCGGCGGTCGTCGGGCACCACGAAACTGATGCCCGACTCCATCGAAAACCGGCCGATCAGCCGGGTCGTGCGACGTTCAAGCACTTCGACGATAACGCCGGCGCGGCGGCCGCGCGCATCGACGTTGGTCAGGCTGGCCATCGCGCGATCGCCATGCATGACCTTGCGCATCTCGGCCGGTGGCAGGAACAGGTCGTCGCCGCTTCCGCTGTCGGGGCGCAGGAAGCCGAAGCCTTCCGGGTTGGCGATCACCGTGCCGGGGATCAGGTCCAGCCGCTTGGCCGGCACCAGCCCGCCGCGGCGGTTCTGCAGCAACTGGCCCTCGCGCAGCATCGCGGCGAGCCGCTTGCCGAGCGCGTCGAAGCGCTCCGGATCGGTCAGATCGAGCGCCTGCGCCAGTTCGGTCGCGGTCTGCGGCCCGGGGGCGTCGGCGAGCAGTTGCAGGATCGCCTCGCGGCTGGCGATCGGATTGGCGTAGCGGGCCGCTTCGCGGTTGGCGTGCGGATCGTCGATCCGGCCGTCACGCGGCGCGGGCGAGCGTGGCGCAGGCGAAGCGGATGCGGCAGGCGCGGCGGACGGGCGCGCACCGGAGCGCGCACCGGAGCGCAGCGCACGCTGCAGACCGGGATCGGGCATCCAGGGCGGCAGTGGGGCTGCCGGCTTGCCGCTGCGGGAGGAGCCGCCGGCCTCGCCGCGCTTGGCGGCCGGGGCGGGACGTTCGGAATCGCGGCGACTGCCGCGCTTGCTGGGAGGTTTTGCCATTACCGGCATGGTACACCCGGCGCTGCGAGGCCCGTGTCGAGAGCGGTTGGCGCACCCTGCAGGTCGCCGCCCTCCTATCGCAATTCAGGGCCAGGACGACGTACCGAGCCCCAAAGCGTGCCCCTTGTTCCAGCGGGCCACTGTGCCCACCCGAAGTCGGGTTGCGAAGATCCGCACAGCGGACTGACGGCCGGTGACCGCGTCGCGCGCCGCTCGCAAAACCAGGGGCAGAGTGCAATTCGCGAGGCGAAATTGCACTCTGACCCCGGTTTTGGACCCCGGTTTTGCGAGGGCTCGCGCCCGAGTCAAGCCGAGGCGAGCATGGCATTGCGCATTTGGAAAATGCGCCCACAAAAAAACCCGCGCTTGGCGGGTTCGTTGTCGCAGTCGGTAAGGCTGCGTGACCTGGTGCCCAGGAGAGGACTCGAACCTCCACGGAGTTGCCCCCGCTAGCACCTGAAGCTAGTGCGTCTACCAATTCCGCCACCTGGGCAGGTCAGACGCGCATTTTGCGGTGCGCGTGCGCGGCTGTCAACGCGCCGTGTCGACCTGTTCGCCAAGGGCATCAGGCGCGCGGTGCATCGTCGGCGTGCAACGCATCCTCTTCCTGCTGCTCGCGATCGAGTGAGGCCTGCACCATCGCCTCGCTGACCCGGAACTCGGCACCGATAGGCGAGACCTGCACCACCGGCTCGAACGGCGCGGCCGGCAGCGGTGCCGGCGACGTGCTGCGTCGCCACAGAAACACGCAGGCCAACAACAGATTGAGCACCAGGAACGACCAGAACAGCCCCTGCGCGCCGACCCGGTTCATGACCGGCGCGATGACCAGCGGGCTGAGTGCGGCGCCGACGGAGTTGACCAGCAGCAGGCCCTGGATCAGCCGCACCAACTCGTCGGACGCGGCGCGGTCGGCCGAATGGCTGACCGCGACCGGATAGATCGCAAACACCCCGCCGCCGAGCAGGAACAGCAAGGCCGCCAGCAACCAGCGCGCGTCGGGTAGCCACAGGATCGCCAGCGCCAGTACCGCGCACGCCAGGCTGAGCACCAGCAACACCACCTGCCGGTTCTGCCGGTCCGACCAGCGGCCGACCGGGTACTGCAGCACCATCGCGCCGAGGATCGTGCAGGCCATCAACTGGCCGACTTCGGCCACGTCCATGCCCACGCGCTGCAAGTAGATCGGCAGCAGGGTGTAGATCGCCGCGATCGCCACGCCCGAGCCGAAACAGCCGAGCACGCCCGAGGGCGTCACCCGCAGCAGATCGCGCGGCGTCAGTGGTTCGATCGCCCCGGTTTCGGGCGAAACCCGCGGCAGGATCACCACCGGCAACACCGACAGCGAGCCGAGCATGCCGGCGACCATGAACGGCGCCATCGCCCCCCAGCCGTCGATGATCCCCAACTGCAACTGGCCGAGCATGCCCGAGCCGTACAGCGCGATCATGTAGATCGCGAGCAGGCGCCCGCGCATGCGCGAATCGCCCGCGAGCAGCAACCAGCTCTCGACCACCAGGAAGATGCCGACGATCGCCCAGCCGTTGATCAGCCGGAACACGAACCAGGCCCAGGGATCGAACACCAGCCCCTGCAGCAGGAATGTCACCGCCGTCAGCGAGGCAAAGCTGCTGTAGGCCCGGATGTGCCCGATCCGTGCGATCAGCCGATCGCTGAACATCGCGCCCAGCGCCAGACCGACGAAGTACGACGAGGACACGATGCCGATCATCGTGTCCGACACGCCCGCTGCGTCCAGCCGCAACGCCGTCAGCGACGAGACGAAGCCGTTGCCCAAGCAGACGATGAACAGTCCCAGCAGGGGGCCCAGCACCAGCTTCAGCAAATCTCGGGACACGACGCGCGCGCTCCTGTCCGCGGGCGCCGGGACCGTGCGGACCGGTCGGCAGAACGATCGCCGTCGGACACGCCCGGCGCGTGTCGCGACGCCATTCCCGGCCATGGCCGCTGGCGCGGGTCAGGAACGGCAGGGACAAAAAAACCCGCACTTGGCGGGTTCGTTGTCGCAGTCGGTAAGGCTGCGATGACCTGGTGCCCAGGAGAGGACTCGAACCTCCACGGAGTTGCCCCCGCTAGCACCTGAAGCTAGTGCGTCTACCAATTCCGCCACCTGGGCAGGTCAGGGCGCGTATGTTGTCGATCCGCGCACGGCTTGTCAACGCGTTTGCGAGCGGCGTTCGAGCGCGATCGCGCAGCCCCGGGGCGAGGCGCACGCGGAAGGTCGGCTTGCAACGGCTTCCGGCAGTCATCGTGCACGCGAACGGCGCTGCACGCACCGGCGACATGGCCGCCGCTACACCACGGTTGTGGAGGTGCCGTCGCGCGCCGCCGGCCACGCGCCCTCCCCCCGGCCACAGGACTACCCGATGGCGCCGCGACAGCCACCGATGGATGCCCAAGCCAGGCACGCCGCCTGGCTGCACGACCTGCGCAATGCGGCCAATGGCGTCGGCATCGCGCTGGAGATGATCGAGCTGTTGCTCCAACACGACGATCGCCCGGCCGTCGTCCGCAGTCTTGCGCGCGCGCAGCGTGGCTGCGCGCACCTGCTCGCCCTGGTGCGCGCGCCGATCGAAGACGAATCAGACGCGTCGTTGTAGCCGTCGCAGCGCTGCCGGGCCGGCGTGACGGCTCAGCCGGCGTCGCGTGTGGACTTGCGCAGGCCACGTGCAGCGCCCACATCGCCCCGCGGCGGGGCGCCGTCGACCGCACCGGGCTGCACCGCCGGATCGTTGTGGTCGTCCTGGTCGCGCTTGGCGGGCGACTCGCCGGGCGCGCGCGGCCCGTCCGGCGCGCGGTCGCGCTCGAGCGGCCCGCGCCGGCCATCATTCGATTCGTCACGGCCCATGATTGGCCTCCGTCGGCAGGAGCCGCCATCGTCGGGCAGGTGGTGCGATGGCAGGTGACATACGCGCCCCCGACGCCGCCGCAGGCTGCAATTGCTGCGCAGGCTCAGGCCTGCGGTTGGCGCTTGGCGAGGACGTCGCGCATCGCCGCCGCCAGCGCATCCATCGACAGCGGCTTGCTCAGGTGCGCGTCGAACCCCGAGGCGCTCGCCTCCTGGATGTCGCTGGGTCGGGCATAGCCGCTCAGCGCCACCAGCGCGAGCCGGTCGGCGCCGGCCAGCGCGCGCGCCTTGCGGGCGAAGGCGTAGCCGTCCATGCCATCCATGCCGATGTCCGACAGCACGACATCGAAGGCCTGCGCCCCCAGCCGTTCGAGCGCCTGGGCGGCATCGTGGCAGACCACGATCGAGGCGCCCTGCAGTTCCAGCAACTGCGCTAGCCCGTCGGCTGTGCCGACATCGTCGTCGACGACCAGGATCCGCAGTCCGTCCCAGCGCATCGCATCATGTCGACCGTCCGATTCCCCCGGCCCGAACAGCGGATAGGTGAAACGCGGCAGCCACAAGGTGAACGTGGCGCCACGTCCGGGGCCGTCGGAATGGGCTTCGATCCGGCCGCCGTGCAGGTCCACGAGCTGGCGTACCAACGACAGCCCGATGCCCAGGCCGCCGCGCCGACCGACTGCGCGACCGGTACCCTGCCCGAACAGGTCGAAGATCCGCGGCAGCGACTGCGCATCGATGCCCTGCCCGGTGTCCTGCACGCACAGGCGCACGTAGTTTTCCTCGACCCCGACCACCAGCGAGATCCGCCCGCCCTGCGGGGTGAACTTGATCGCGTTGCTGAGCAGGTTCCAGACGATCTGCTCGATCCGCGACGCATCGCCGCGCACCATGATCGGCGCGTCGGGGATCTGCATCCGGAACTCGATGCCCACCGACGCCGAATCGAGCCGCGCGACCTCCACCAGTTCGGTGACGACCATGCCCACGTCGACCGGCTCGGGCTTGAGTGCGAGCTTGCCGGTGCGGATGCGCGACATGTCGAGCAGATCGTCGATGATCTTGGTCTGGCTGCGGATGGCACGCCGCACGGTCTCGATCGAGGCGATCGCGCTCGACGACTCGCGCACGCCCGGCAGCCGGGCCATCAATTCGGTGTTGACGCTGATCAGGTTCAGCGGATTCTTCAGCTCGTGCGACATCACCGCCAGGAACTCGTCGCGCAAGGTGACCGAGGCCTCGGCCTCGTAGCGCCCCGCCCAGGACCGCGCGCCCCCCTTGCGCCTGGCGCCGAGCAGCAACACGTAGGCGACGACCTCGTCCTGCGCGCGGATCGCCGAGAGCGCAAGCCGGCATTGGGTGCGGTCGCCGCGGCGGTTGCGGTACCAGCGCAAGCCCTCGACCGCCATGCCGGCGCCGGCCTGCGCGAAGTCATGCTCGGGCTGCCCGCTATCGCGTTCCTCCTCGCCGTAGAGCGCGTCGACCCGCATGCCCAGCAGTTCGCGCTCGCCGTAACCCAGCAGATCGACGACGCCGCCACTGGCGGAGATCACCTGCCGCTGGCCGTCGGCGACCAGGACCGCGACATCGGTCGGCGCCAGGACACTGGCGTCGGCCTGGCCGCGACGTTCGCCGGACGGGCGCAGGCTGGTGGTGTCGACGAAGGTCAGCACCGCGCCATCGATCCGGTTCTCGGCCGTACGGTACGGCACCACGCGCGCGACGAACCACTTGCCGTCGGTGCTGCGGATCTCGCGTTCGATCAGTTGCAGGGTCTCGAATGCGTTGCCGGCATCGTCGGCCAGTTCGGGATACTCCAGCCGATGGGTGATGTCGAGCAGACAGCGGCCGACATCGCCGGGGATGATGTTGAAGATCAATTCGGCCTTGGGCGTGTAGCGCTTGATGCGCAGCCCGGCATCGACGAACACGGTAGCGATGTCGGTGGAACTGATGAAGTTCTGCAGGTCGTCGTTGATCTTCGCCGTTTCCTCGACCTTGGACTTCAGTTCGTGGTTGACGGTGATCAGTTCCTCGTTGACCGACTGCAACTCCTCCTTGCTGGTCTCCAGTTCCTCGGTCGCCGAGCGCAGTTCTTCGTTGATCGATTGCAGTTCCTCGTTGGAGGCCTTGAGCTCCTCGTTGGAGGCCTCGGATTGTTCGATCGTGGCCTGCAGCCGGTCGCGGGTGCGCTGCAGTTCCTGCTCCAGGTGCAGCAAAGCCCCACCGTCGTCGGCCCGCCGATCGTCTACGGGCGACGGCGCCTGGGCCGCATCGCGTTCGTCGAACATGACCAGCAGGAAATCCGCGCCGGCGGTCTGGTCGCGGAACGGTTGCGCGGACAGACACAGCTGCCGCGCCGGCGAATCGCCTGTCTCGCCCGCGTCGAGCCGCACCATCGTCTCGGCCCGGCCGTTGCTGTGCAGGGCCTGGTAGAAGGTCGTACGCAGGTCCAGGCGCAGCGCCGGGTCGATCACCGCCATCAAGTTGCTGCTGGGCTCGCCGCCCGCAAATCGCAGGTAGCGGCCCGCGCCGGGCGACATGTGCAGGATATTGGAGTCGGCATCGACGATCAGGCTCGGCGGCGCATAGGCCTCGAGCACACGCTGATGCACGTCGGCGAACGAGAACTCCTTGCGGCGGGTCCGTGGCGGCGCTTCCTGCAACGGGCCGGCCTCGACCACCCGCGAGGGCGGCATCGCCAACGGACGCGTGCCACGGGCCTGGGCCCGCGCGCGGAAGATCCGGTTGCGCTTGTCCACGACCTCGAAGTACTGCGCCGCCGCGTCTGCCGATTCGGAACTGCCCAGAAACAGCAGCCCACCAGGACGCAGCGCGAAGTGGAACATCTCCAGAAGACGCATCTGGATGTCGCGATCGAGATAGATCAGCAGATTGCGGCAGCTGATCAGATCCACGCGCGAGAACGGCGGATCGCGCAGCGCGTTGTGCAGCGCGAACAGCACCCGGTCGCGAATCGCCTTGTTGACCCGGTAGCGGTTCTGTTCCTTGGAGAAGAACTGCCGCAACCGCGCCGGCGGCACGTCGGTCAGGATCGCCTCGGGGTAGAGACCCGTCCGGCCGGTCGCGATCGCGTGTTCGTCGATATCGCTGGCAAAGACCTGGAAGCCGCGCGGCGATACCAGGCTGTCGGCATGGTCGGCCAGCAGGATCGCGATCGAGTAGGCCTCCTCGCCGGTGGCACAGCCGGGCACCCAGACCCGTGGCCCGCTTTCGCGATCGTCGAACAGGCCGGGCACCACGTCGCGCTCGAGCGCTTCGAAGGCCTCGCGATCGCGGAAGAAGTTGGTCACGCCGATCAGCATGTCGTCGAGCAGCGCCCGCGGCTCGTCGATGTCCCGGCGCAGGTGCTCGCAATAGGCCGACAGGTCGCTCAGCAGGCTGACCTGCATGCGCCGCTCGATCCGACGCAGCACGGTGGCGCGCTTGTAGTGGCGGAAATCGTGCCCGGTGCGGCTGTGCAGGATCTCCAGAATGTCGCGGATCGCCCGCTCGGGCGCCTCGCCGGTGGCCGGCGCCGTCTCCAGAATGTGCTCGGCCTGCGGCTCGGGCCGCGGCAATTGGATCCGGCTGGCATTGCGCCACAGTTCCACCAGCTTGCCCGGGATCTCGACCGCCGGCAGCACGAAATCCACCCGGCCGCTGGCGATCGCGCTGCGCGGCATGTCCTCGTACTCGGCGTCCTCTGGCAGTTGTGCGATCGCCACCCCACCCTGCTCCTTAAGGCGGGCCAGGCCAACGGTGCCGTCGCTGCCGGTGCCCGAGAGCACGATGCCGACCGCCCGGTCCATGTGCGCATCGGCCAGGGTGCGGAAGAACCGGTCGATCGCGATATGCCGCCCGGGCGGCCGGTCGACGTCGCTTACCCGCAAGTAGCCGTCGTTCATCGTCAGCGACTTGGCCGGCGAGATCACATAGACGTGGTTGGGCTCGATCGGGGTCGGCGCGTTGACCTGGATCACCGGCATCCGCGTGCAACGCTGCAGCACCTGATCGGCCTGGCTCTCGTGCCGCGGCGATAGATGCAGGATGACCACGTAGGCCATGCCACCGGTCGCCGGCGCCTGCTCGAACAGGCGGCGCAACGCGACCAGGCCGCCGGCCGAGGCGCCGATGCCCACCACCGGAAAGCTCAAGTGGCTGCGCAATGCCGCGTCCTGCCCGTACGGCACGCCGGTGTAGCGGTCGGTCATCGTGAATCACGCGGGGTCGTCATGACCGGCATCATGCGCTGCCACAGCGGTCAAAATCCAACACACGGCCGCGACGCGGCCATCGCCATGCGGCGCCTGTGAGGCGCCTGCGGACCGTTACAGCCCGGCGGTGGCGCGCAGCGTCGCCAAGTCGACCAGATCGATACGACGCGGATCGTCGAAGGCGAGCGCGCCGGCTTGGCGCAGTTTGGTGAAGCTGCGGCTGACGGTCTCGATCGTCAGTCCGAGGTGGTCGGCGATGTCGGCGCGGGTCATCGGCAAATCGACACGATCGACGCGGCCGCCGCGGCGCTGCTGGCGCTCGGCCATGTCGACCAGGAAGCCTGCCAGCCGTTCGCTCGGGCCCAACCGGCCCAGCAGCATCAGGCTGGCGCGGGTCGCGTCGAGCTCGGTGCAGGCCTGCGCGAGCATGCCGGCCTCGAGCTCGGGATAGCGTTCGCACAGCCGGCGCATGTTCTGCATGGGGAACACGCACAGCACGCACTCGGTGATCGCCTCGATCGTGTGCTTGTAGTGCGCGGCGCTGCTGAAGCCGATGAAATCGCCTTCCATCAGGAACCCGGCGACCAGCCGGCGGCCGTCGGGCAGCAGCCGGACCCGGCGCAGCATGCCGCGGGTCACGGTGTAGACGTCCCGACGCGGGCCGCCCTCGTGGACCAGCGTGGCGCCGGCTGGGAGCACGACTTCGCCGGCCGCGGCCTCCAGGGCATGGGTCTCGGAGGCCGGCAGTGCGGCGCAGACCGCCAGATGCCGGCTCAGGCAGGCTTCGCAGCCCGAGTGGGAGGCGCGTCGGGGCGAGCCCGACAGCGGATGGCGGGCGCCAGAGGAGGCGGGGTCGGAGACTCCGCGCGCGCGCAGCTTGGTATCCATGGGACCGCATCATAGCGCGACCGGGCGCAATTCCTGTATCTGGCCCCGTTCGGCCCAGGCAACGGGGCGGCTCGTCCCCTGCGACCGGCACCCGCTAGAATCGCCGGCTCCCCCGCAGCCGCAGTTCCGATGACCGAGTCCGTCCGCCCCGCCTTCCATGGCTTCGAGCAGCTGCCGCTGCGCGAGTTCGCCGAGCGTGCCTATCTCGACTACTCGATGTACGTGGTGCTCGACCGTGCGCTGCCGTTCATCGGCGATGGTCTCAAGCCGGTGCAGCGCCGCATCGTCTACGCGATGAGCGAGCTGGGCCTGGGCGCGGCCGCCAAGCCCAAGAAATCCGCGCGCACCGTCGGCGATGTGATCGGCAAGTACCACCCGCATGGCGACAGCGCCTGCTACGAGGCGCTGGTGCTGATGGCCCAGCCGTTCTCGTACCGCTACCCGCTGATCGACGGCCAGGGCAACTTCGGCTCCAGCGACGATCCCAAATCGTTCGCGGCAATGCGCTACACCGAGTCCAAGCTGACCCCGATCGCCGAGATGCTGCTCTCCGAGCTCGGCCACGGCACGGTCGACTGGGCGGACAATTTCGACGGCACACTCGAAGAGCCCTCCTGGCTGCCCGCGCGGCTGCCACATCTGCTGCTCAACGGCACCACCGGCATCGCGGTCGGCATGGCCACCGATGTGCCGCCGCACAACCTGGGCGAGATCGTCAGCGCCTGCGTGCGCCTGATCGACGACCCCGATGCCAGCGTGCGCGACCTGTGCGAGCACGTGCGCGGGCCCGACTATCCGACCAGCGCCGAGATCATCACCCCGGCGTCCGACCTGCTGCAGATGTACGAGACCGGCCACGGCAGCGTGCGTGCCCGCGCGACGTTCGAGAAGGAACACGCGAACATCGTCATCACCGCCCTGCCTTACCAGGTCTCGCCGTCGAAGGTGATCGAGCAGATCGCAGCCCAGATGCGCGCCAAGAAGCTGCCGTGGCTGGAGGACATCCGCGACGAGTCCGACCACGCCAACCCGGTGCGCGTGGTGCTGGTGCCGCGGTCGAACCGGGTCGATGCCGAGCAGCTGATGGGCCACCTGTTCGCGACCACGGACCTGGAAAAGAGCTACCGGGTCAACCTCAACGTCATCGGGCTCGACGGCAAGCCGCAGGTCAAGAACCTCAAGGCGCTGCTGAGCGAATGGCTGCAGTTCCGCACCGACACCGTCACCCGCCGGCTGACCCACCGGCTGGAGAAGGTGGAGCGCCGCCTGCACCTGCTCGATGGCCTGTTGATCGCGTTCCTGAACCTCGACGAGGTGATCCGCATCATCCGCACCGAGGATGAGCCGCGCCCGGTGCTGCAGGCGCGCTTTGGCCTGAGCGACGAGCAGGTCGACTACATCCTCGAGACCCGTCTGCGCCAGTTGGCGCGGCTGGAAGAAATGAAGATCCGCGGCGAACAGGCCGAGCTGGAGGCCGAACGCGATCGCCTGATCGCCACGCTCGACAGCAAGGCCAAGCTGCGCAAGCTGATCAAGGACGAGTTGCTGGCCGACGCCAAGAAGTTCGGCGACGCCCGCCGCTCGCCGCTGGTCGTGCGCGGCAGCGCGCAGGCACTGGCCGAGACCGACCTGGTGCCCAGCGAGCCAGTGACGATCGTCGTCAGCGAGAAGGGGTGGGTGCGCGCGGCCAAGGGGCACGATGTCGACCCGGCCGGGCTGTCGTACCGCGAGGGAGACCGCCTGCTGGCGTTCGCACGCGGACGCAGCACGCAGCAGGTCGCCTTCCTCGACTCGAACGGCCGCAGCTATTCGACGATCGCCCACTCGCTGCCGTCGGCGCGCGGCAACGGCGAGCCGTTGACCGGCCGTTTCTCGCCGGCCGCGGGCGCCGCGTTCCAGACGATCGCTACCGGCGACAACGACAGCCGCTTCGTCGTTGCGTCCTCGCACGGTTACGGCTTCGTGACCCGGTTCGAAAACCTCACCGGCCGCAACAAGGCCGGCAAGGCGATGCTCTCGCTCTCGCCGGGCGCGGCCGTGCTGCAGCCGGCGGCAGTCCGCGACGCCCAGGCCGACCGGCTGGTGGTGGTCACCAGCGCCGGCCACCTGCTCGCGTTCCCGGTCGCCGAGCTGCCGGAACTCGACAAGGGCAAAGGCAACAAGATCATCGAGATTCCCAAGGCCAAGCGCGGGACCGAGCAGGTCGTGGCGCTGGCCGTGGTGTCGCCGGGCGGCGCATTGCTGGTGCAGTCGGGCGCGCGCACGATGACCCTGGCGTTCAAGGACCTCGACGCCTACATCGGCGCGCGTGCCAGCCGCGGCGGCCTGCTGCCGCGCGGCTGGCAGAAGGTCGAGGGCCTGTCGGTGGAGTGACGGCCTGCGCCGTCGCCCCTGCCGTCGATTTTTCTCGGAGATCGGCATGCATCCGGAGTTCTGGCACGAGCGCTGGCGCACGCAGCGCATCGGTTTCCACCGCGACGCTCCGCTGCCGCTGCTGATCGCGCACTGGCCGGCCCTGCGCCTGCCGGCCGGCGCCCGCGTCTTCGTGCCGTTGTGCGGCAAGTCGCTGGACATGGTCTGGCTGGCCGAACAGGGCCATCGCGTGCTCGGAGTCGAGCTCTCCGAACTGGCCGTGCGTGCGTTCTTCGACGGGTGCGGGCTGACGCCGCAGGTCCACGAGTCCGCTGCAGGCCGGCACTACACCGCCGGCCCGTACGAGCTGATCGTCGGCGATGCCTTCGCACTCGATGCGGCCATCCTGGCCGATTGCGCGGCGGTCTACGACCGGGCAGCGATGATCGCGCTGCCGTCCGACCTGCGCGCGACCTACGCCGCGACCGCGTGGCACCGGTTGCCGGCCGGTTGCCGCGGGCTGCTGGTCACGCTGACGTACCCGCAGCATGAGAAAGCCGGCCCCCCCTTCTCGGTCGACGCCGATGCGGTGCATGCGCTGCTCGATACCGATTGGCACGTGGGCCTGGTCGAGCACCGCGACATCCTCGCCAGCGAGCCGGATTTCGGCACGACCGCGCTGTCGACCGCGGTCTGGCAGGTCGCGCGCCGCGACTGACGCGCAGCGCCGCGCGCATGCGTGAGCTTCAGCCCGCGCCGGCGTGCGTGCCTTCCGCGTCGCCCATGCGGCTTTGCTGGTAGTTCTGCAGGCCGATCATCTCGATCAGGCGCAGCTGCTTCTCCAGCCAGTAGGTGTGGTCTTCCTCGGTGTCGGAGAGCTGGGTCACCAGCACCTGGCGGCTGACGAAATCTCCATGGCGCTCGCACAGCGCGATGCCCTGGGCGAGGTGGTCGCGCACCGCGTACTCGAGCGCGAGGTCCTTGCGCAGCATCTCCTCGACCGTGCGGCCAGGCTCGAACGCCTCGGGCCGCATGTCCGGATCGCCCTCCAGGAACAGGATGCGGCGCAGCAGCGCATCGGCGTGCTGGGTCTCCTCCTCCATCTCGTGATTGATCCGCGCATAGAGCTGGTGCAGGCCCAGGTCCTCGTAGCGGCGCGAATGGATGAAGTACTGGTCGCGTGCGGCAAGCTCGCCGCGCAGCAGGAACTTCAGGTAGTCGACGACTTCGGGATGGCCTTTCATCGGGGGGCTCGCAGGTCCGGGAATGGGCGCAGTATGCCCAGTCGGCCGCGACGATGATCGGATGCAAATGCATGCATTTCGCATTCTCAGGGCCAGCCACGTAGACTCGCCCGCCCCTCCGCCTCCCGACCCGCGCAGATGAAGATCGGTATCGACTTCGGCACCAGCTACTCGGCCGCCGCCGCGCGCATCGGCGACCGCCTCGAACACATCCGCTTCGGCGGGCAGGCGCAGTTCCGCACCGCGGTGTATTTCCCGCGCGCCGTGCCCGACGTGGCCGACTTCGCACTGACCGACGCGATGGAGGCGCAGGTCGCCGAGATCGTGCGCGACCTCAAGGCCGCGCAGACCCGCGCCGGCACCGCGGCACGCAGTGAGGCGCAGCTGCGCGGCGACGCGGTGCGCATCGTGCGCAGGCAATGGATGGAACAGCAGATGCGCGAAGCCGAGACCTCGGTCGCCGATCTGCAGGACGCGGTGTTCGGCGAAGAAGCGATCGAACGCTACCTCGAGGACGGCACCGGCAACCTGGTGCAGTCGCCCAAGTCGATGCTCGGCTTCAATCTGCATCCGCGCGCCCGCGCCACCATCGCCGGCATCGCCGCGCACATCCTCGAGCACATCCGGCTCACCGCGAGCCGGCAGCTGGGCACCGTCGTGCGCGAGGCGACACTGGGCCGGCCGGTGCGCTTCCGCAGCTCGATGGGCGAGGCCGGCGGCGAGCAGGCGATTGCGATCCTGCGCGAGGCCGCCGGCATCGCCGGCTTCGACACCGTGCACTTCCTCGAAGAACCGGCCGCGGCCGCACTGCATCACCACGCGATCAGCCCACAGCGCCAGACCACGCTGGTCGTCGACATCGGCGGCGGCACCACCGACATCGCGCTGGCGAGCATCGGCGGCCACGATGCGCCGCAGGTGCACCGCGCCTGGGGCATCGCCAATGGCGGCACCGACGTCGACATCGCGCTGAGCCTGGCCCGCGCGATGCCGCTGTTCGGCAAGGGCGTCACGCGTACGCCGGTGCACCACTTCGTCGAGGCCGCGACCGTGCAGGACCTGCCGCGCCAGCGCGAGTTCCACCGCCACGATTACCGCGACGTCGTGGCGCCGTACGGCCCGCGCCTGCAGGCGCTGCAGGACGAGGGCGGCACCACCCGGCTCTACCGCGGCATCGAGGCCATGAAGGTCCGGCTCAGCGACGACGCCACGGCCGTGCAGCCGCTCGACTTCATCGAGCCGGGCCTGTCGGTGGACGCCGCCCGCGCCGATCTCGAGGCCGCCGCCGCGCGCTTCCTCGACCAGATCGGCGGACTGCTCGACGAGGTCCGCAACGACCTGCCGCAACCGCCCGACACGCTGTTCCTGACCGGCGGCATGTCCGGCGCGCCCTATGTGCAGGCCGCCGCGCGGGCGCGGTTCCCGCAGGCCCGGGTCGTCCGCGGCGACCCGTCGCTGGGCGTGGTCTCGGGTCTGGCCGAGCACGCGTCCAACACGCCCGCCGCGGGCTGAGCGCCGCGGCGCGCCCGCCCCTCACGCGCGGAACCTGAAACAATCGGGCGGCGGCAGGCGGCCGCGACGGGGGGAGCTCGGCAATGCGCAACCGGTGGCGCGCTTGGAGCCTGCGGGCGCTGCTGGCACTGGCAGTCGTTGCGCTGGCGATCGCCACGATGCTGTGGTGGCAGCTGCGCGGCAGCCTGCCGGACCTGGCGGGCACGCGGACGCTGCCCGGGCTTGAGGCGCGGGCGACGATCCAGCGCGACGCCTTGGGCACGGTGACGATCACCGCCGACAGCGAGACCGACGCGATGCGCGCGCTGGGCTGGGTGCATGCCCAGGAGCGTTACTTCGAGATGGATCTGATGCGGCGCCTGCCCGCGGGCGAACTCTCGGCGCTGTTCGGCGAGCGCGCGCTCGACACCGATCGTCGCCATCGCCTGCACCGCATGCGTGCCCGCGTCAACGCCACACTGACCGAGGCCGCCGGCGAGCGTATGCCGCAGCTGCGCGCCTACGCCGAGGGCGCGAACGCTGGACTGGCCGCATTGCGGGCCCGACCGTGGCCGTATCTGCTGCTGCGCCAGCAGCCGGCGCCCTGGACGCCGGCCGATTCGGCGCTGGTCGGCTTCTCGATGTACTTCGACTTGCAGGATTCCAGCAACGCACGCGAACTGGCGATGCATCGGCTCCGCCCGCACCTACCACCCGCGTTGCTTGCACTGGTGGCCCACGACGGCAGCCGCTGGGATGCCCCACTGGAGGGCGCAGCGCGCGGCGATGCGCCCTTGCCGGACGCCGACGTGGTGGATCTGCGCCGCTTGGACGTGACGGATGGGGGCGCCGCCGGCGCGCGATCCGCGGCGATGTCCTCGCAGGCCCCCACTCCACCGCTTGCGCCGCAAGCGGTTCCCCGCTCCCCCACGGTGCGGGGGAGAGACGATGGCGGGCCGCCTGCGGCGGCCGATCTTGCCGTGGGAAGCAACAACTTCGCGGTCGGCAGTGCACTGACCGCCGACGGCCGCGCATTGGTCGCCGACGACATGCATCTAGGCCTGCGCGCGCCCAACCTGTGGTTCCGTGCGCGGTTGCGCTATCCCGATGCCCGCGCGCCGGGCGGCCGCGTCGACATCACCGGTTTCACGCTGCCGGGCCTGCCTGCCGTCATCGTCGGCAGCAACGGACACATCGCCTGGGGCTTCACCAACAGCTACGTCGACACGCTGGACTGGCAACGCATCGTGCCCTGCGACGCGTCTGCTTCACCGGCGCCCGGCTGCACGCCGCTGCGGCGCCATGCCGAAACCATCGCCATCGCCGGTCGCGCGGCTGAGGTGCTGACCGTGGACGACAGCGACTGGGGACCGGTCGTCCATCGCAAGGCCGACGGCAGCGCGCTGGCGCTGCGCTGGACCGCGCACCTGCCCGGCGCCCTGAACTTCGGCCTGGCGGACTTCGCTCATGCACGCGATCTCGATGACGCACTCGCGATCGCCGACCGCACCGCGACCCCGACCCAGAACCTGGTGATCGGCGATCTGCACGGCGCGGTGGCCTGGCGCCTGCTCGGACCGGTCCCGGTGCGTGCGTCCGGCTGCGATGGCGCGACGGTCTCCCGTTCCCCGGATCTCGACGGTACAGCAAGCGACACTGGCAACATCTGTGCACCGTGGCCGATCGCCACCGATGTGTCACCGCGCGTCCGCTCGCCCGACGCGATGCGGCTGTGGACCGCGAACAGCTGCGTCGTCGACGGCGCGGACTTCGCCCGGCTCGGCGATGGCGGTGCGGCCCTGGGCATCCGCGCCTGGCAGATCCGCCAAGGGCTCGATACCCGCAACCGCTTCAGCGAGCGCGACCTGCTCGCGATCCAGCTCGACGACCGCGCACTGCTGCTGACGCAGTGGCAGGCCCTGCTCGTCCGCGCAGCCGACGCGGCCGGTGCCGACGCCACCGCGCTGCGCGCCCTTGCCGACGCAAGCCGTGACTGGCGCGGCCGCGCCGCCATCGATTCGGTCGCGTACCGCATCGTCCGCGCATGGCGGCTGGCGGTCCATGCACGCATCGCCGACGGCCTGGTCGCACCCGCACGCGCAACCGCCGGCGACGCGATCGCCTGGCCGGACCCGCCGAACTTCGAAGGCGTGGTCTGGCCGCTGGTGTCCCAGCGCCCCGAGCACCTGCTGCCGCGCCGTTTCGCCTGCACGCCGCAGACCCAGCAGGGGCGCTGCGCGCCGGTCGCCGATGGCTGGACCGCGTTGCTGGAGGATGCCGCGCGCGAGGTCCGCGACACGCTGCAGGCCGAGGGACCCTTGGCGCAACGGACCTGGGGCGAGCACAACACCGCGGCGATCTGTCACCCGCTCGCGGCCGCGATCCCGCTCATCGGCCGGCGCGCGCTGTGCATGCCGGCACAGCCACTGCCCGGCGACGGCACCGTGCCGCGCGTGCAGGCCCCGGCGTTCGGTGCCTCGCAGCGCATGGTGGTCGCGCCCGGGCACGAAGCCGACGGCATCGCGCACATGCCCGGCGGCCAGAGCGGCCATCCCCTGTCACCGTTCTGGGGCGCCGGCCATGACGACTGGGTGCAGGGCCGCGCCTCGCCGTTCCTGCCGGGCCCGGCCACGCACGTGCTGCAGTTGCAGCCCGCACACCGCGCGGCGCCATCCGACGCGGCGCGCCGCGACTAGCGGTCCAGCGCCCCCTGCCAATGGGTGCCGTAGAGCCCGGCGGCCATCTTCTCCGCCGGGCGCGCACGGAACACTGCGCTGATCCGCGGTCCGACCGGACGCGTCGTCTTCGCGATCCCGTGCTCGTGGGTCAGCTGCGAGGCATGGCTCATCGCCAGCACGCTGCCGGGCGCGAGTTCGATCGCGATCGCCTTGCCACGCCCGGCCTTCGTGCGGATCGACATCCGCCGCGCGGCGCCCAGGGACAGCAACGCAATCGGCTGGCCGGGGACCAGCGTATGCAACTTATCGTGGTGCATGGCCACGCTGTCGCGGCCGTCGCGGTAGAAATTGAGCCCGACCGCGGTGTACGGCGCAGGCACCAAGCTCTGCACCAAACGGCCCATCTCCGGCAGCGGCAACCCGGGCGGCAGGGCATCGAGCCGGTAGGACGCCAGCAATCGCGGGACCGCGACCACGCGGTCATACATCGGCCGATGCTGGGTCTCCCAGTGCGCCCCGTCACGCAGCGCCTCGAACCACGCCGCCGCGGTCGCCGGATCGACCGCATCGGCCCAGTAGCGGATGCCGCCCTCGTCGTCGTCGACGAGGATCCGCGGCGCGGCGCTCGGGAACAGGTCCATCGCACCCAGATGGGGCCGCCGGACTTGCCGGGCAAGCCGTCTCCGACCACCCGGCCGACGATCGCACCGGATCCAGCGCCATGCGACATCGCATCCGCCCGATCCCCGACGCCGTGCCGGCGCGCCATCGTCGATGCACCGGGTCCAAGCGCATCCCGCCGATAGGCGAGCAGGCGCCCCCACCGGTCCCATCGACCCGGAGCATCGCCATGCCAGCCATCGTCACCTGGAACACGGGCAACCCCCGCCGTGGCCGAGCGCCAGGTCCGTGACGCACTGCCGCACCCGTGTCGCAAGGCCGCCAACGCCATTGCATCGGAACTGTGACTGCCTGTGCAGTTCGGCCATTTCGATGGCCAATCGCTCCGCCACCGATTGACCCGGGCCCGACGCGTGCGCAGGGTCTAGGCACGATCGAACGCAGGAGGCGGTCGCATGCCACGTCGCATGCCATGGATCTGGTTGGGCTTGCTGGGCGCCTGCGCGCTGGTGGCGGTGCTTGCCTGGCAGAACCGCGAACTGCGTGAGGAGCGGCGCTGGTTCGTGACGCGCACCACCGAACCTTATCTGGGCATGTACGTGCCGCAGGTCGAAGCGACCACGCTCGACGGCGCTGCGCACGTGCTCGGCGCGCCGTCCGGCGCGTTCCAGGTGCTGTACTTCTTCACCCCGACCTGCCCCTACTCGCGGCGCTCGCTGCCGCGCGTGGCCGAGGCCGCGCGGCGCATCGCCCAGGCGCACGGTCCGGACGTCGAGGTACTGGGCGTGTGCCACTGCACGCAGGCGCAGGCGCGCGCCTATGCGGACACCCATCGCCTGCCGTTTGCGGTGACCACGCTGACCGACCGGCGCCACGTGATGCTGTTCCGCGCGCGCAACGTGCCCGCGCTGCTCGCGCTCGATCGCGACGGCCGGGTGCGTTACGCGCGCGTGGGCACCTTCGATACCAAGGAGCGGATGCAGGACCTTCTGGCCGCGCTGCAACGCAGGGATGCGTCGCCAGCCCTGGCCACTGTCGAGGAGCGATGACATGACACGGTATTGGAAGACGATGCGCAACGCCGCGGCTGCTGCCCTGTTCGTGGGCTGCATGGGCTTCGGTGCGATGCAGGCAATGGCCGACGACGGCGAGGACCGCGAGGCCTCGTGTAGCGCATGGGCCTGCGCGCAGGAATGCGCGCCGTTCGGCGGGCAGCTCGGGCCCGGCGGCCCCGGCCAGCCGCTGCAGTGCTACTGCTGCGGCTGAGTGCGGACACGCCCGGTGCCGGCCAACGCCGGCGCCGGGCACGCGCTGCGGTCGCGCGCGCTCAGTCGCGCAGTTCGATCACGTCGAAATCGACCACCGGATCGACATCCGCGTCGTAGTCGACGTCGTCGTGCTCGAAGCCGAACAGCTTCAGGAACTCGTGCTTGTAGCCCGCGTAATCGGTCAGCGCGGTCAGGTTCTCGGTCGTGACCTGCGGCCACAACGCTTTGCACTGCGCCTGCACGTCGTCGCGCAGCTCCCAGTCGTCCAGACGCAGACGGTGTTCGTCGTCGAGCTCGGCCGGCGCGCCATCGGCGCGGTACATGCGCTCGCGGAACAGACGGTCGAGCTGGTCGAGCGTGCCTTCGTGCAGGCCGAGTTCCTTCATGACCTTGAAGACGATCGCGATGTACAGCGGCAGCACCGGAATCGCAGCACTGGCCTGCGTGACCACCGACTTGAGCACGGCGACGTTGGCGCTGCCGCCGGTGGGCTTGAGCTGGGCATCGAGCCGGCGCGCCGTCGCATCGAGATCGGCCTTGGCCCGGCCCAGCGCCCCATGCCAGTAGATCGGCCAGGTGATCTCGGTGCCGATGTAGCTGAAGGCGACCGTCTTCGCGCCATCGGCGAGCACCCCGGCATCGCGCAGCGCGTCGATCCACAACTGCCAGTCCTGACCGCCCATGACAGTCACCGTGTCCTCGATCTCCTGCTCGGTCGCCGGTTCGACGGTCGCCTGGATCACCTGGTCCTTGTTGGTGTCGATCGCGGTCGAGGTGTAGGCCTCGCCGATCGGCTTGAGCGCCGAGCGCTTGAGCTCGCCGGTGTCGGGCAGCTTGCGCACCGGCGAGGCCAGCGAATAGACCACCAGGTCCACCTGACCGCCCATCTCGTCGCGGATCAGCGCGATCGCCTGTTCGCGCGCGGCGTCGGAGAACGCGTCGCCGTTGATCGAGCGGCTATAGAGACCGGCCTGCTTGGCGGCCTGGTCGAACGCCGCGGCGTTGTACCAGCCGGCGGTGCCGGGCTTCTTCTCGGTGCCGGGCTTTTCGAAGAATACGCCCAGCGTGTCGGCGCCGAAGCCGAAGGCCGCGCTGATGCGCGCCGCCAGTCCGTAACCGCTCGATGCACCGATCACCAGCACCTTCTTCGGGCCGTCGTCGCGCACACCGCGCGCTTGCGTCGCCTCGATCTGGTCGCGCACGTTGTTGGCGCATCCGGTGGGGTGCGTGGTGGTGCAGATGAAGCCGCGGACCTTGGGATGGATGATCACTGTGCTGCCCGGTTGTCGTGGAAATCGGGCGTCAGTTTAAGGCGTGGCGCGGTCCCGGTCCCGTACGGGGGGCAATGGTCTGCGGCGGCGCGCACGCCTGCATCGTGGCAATGCGATTGACAGCACGCCGGTCGCCAGCTGAACTGGGCGCCCCGGGCGCAACTGCGCTCTGCTGCGGACCCCACTCCCGATGTCTTCGCGCTGGCTCGACTCCCCTACCCGATATGGCCTGATCACCCGTCTGCTGCACTGGGGCATGGCAGCGCTGTTTGCGTGGCAGTTCCTCGGCATGGGCGTGAAGCTGGCGCTCGGGCGCCATGCCCTGACCGCGTTCCTGGTCGGCACCCACAAGCCGGTCGGCACGCTGCTGATGCTGCTGATTCTCGCGCGCGGCGTCTGGGGGCTGTCGCAATGGCGGCGCCGGCCGCCGCACCCGCCGACCTGGGTCGGCCGCGCGGCGCTGGCCGGGCATGCGGCACTGTACGCACTGATGGCCTGGGTGCCGACGGTCGCGTTGCTGCGCGAATACGGCTCGGGCAAGGGCTTTGCGCCCTGGGGCATCCCGCTGTTCCCGGCCACCGGCGTGGAACAGGCCACGTTGATGGCACCTGCGAACCTGTCCCACGGCGTACTCGCCTGGACGCTGCTCGTCCTGGTCGTCGGCCACGTGCTGATGGTCGCGCTGCACCACCTGCTCTGGCGCGACACCACGCTCGCACGGATGGCCGGGCGGCTGTAGCGGGGGCGGCGCTGCCCATCTGCCCCCCGGTCCGCGGTGCGGACCGACCTCCCCCGCGTTGCGGGGGAGGTGATCCATGCGGTGACGTGGCGTCAGGCCACTGCAGCGTGGTGGACGCCGGCAACTGCGCGGCCCGAGGGGTCGGCCGCAGTCGCGAACGCAGCGTCCCAGGCGATCGCCGCGGGCGACGAACACGCGATCGACTTGCCGCCTGGCACGGTCGCCGCCGCGGCCGGCGTCGGGAATGCCTGTTCGAACAGGCTGCGATACAGATACGCCTCCTTGGTCTGCGGCGGCGCGTGCGGGAAGCGACTCGCCGCGGCGGCCAGTTCGCGATCGCTGACCTGGGCCTCGGCGTGCGCCTTGAGCCCGTCGATCCAGCCGTAGCCCACGCCGTCGCTGAACTGCTCCTTCTGCCGCCACAGAATCTGGTCGGGCAATGCGCCGTCGAATGCGGCGCGCAGCAGGCCTTTCTCCATGCGTTGATACCCTTCGCTGCCGCGATCGATCATCTTGTATGCGGCGTCGATGTTCATCGCCACGTCGAGGAATTCACGGTCGAGGAACGGCACGCGCGGCTCGACGCCCCAGGCCATCATCGCCTTGTTCGCACGCAGGCAGTCGTAGCCGTGCAGCGCATCGAGCTTGCGCACCAGTTCCTCGTGGAATTGGCGTGCGTCAGGCGCCTTGTGGAAGTACAGGTAGCCGCCGAAGATCTCGTCGCTGCCCTCGCCCGACAGCACCATTTTCACGCCCATCGCCTTGATCCGCCGCGCGAGCAGGAACATCGGCGTGGACGCCCGGATCGTGGTCACGTCGAAGGTCTCGATGTGCCGGATCACGTCCGGCAATGCGTCGAGGCCCTCCTCGAACGTGTACTCGAAACCGTGGTGCACGGTGCCCAGGGCCTCGGCCGCGACCGCCGCGGCGGCGAGATCCGGCGAGCCGGCCAGGCCGATCGCGAACGAATGCAGCCGCGGCCACCAGGCCTCGCTGCGGTCGCCGTCCTCGATGCGATGACGCGCGTAGCGCGCCGCGACCGCGGCGACCAGCGAGGAATCCAGTCCACCCGACAGCAGCACGCCGTACGGCACGTCGGTCATCAGCTGCCGGTGCACCGCGGCCTCGAAGGCCTCGCGCAGCGCCGGCAACGACGGCGCGTGTCCGGCCACCGCGTCGTGCTCGCGCCAGGGCCGCGCGTAATAGCGCGTCAGCGTGTCGGTCGCGCTGTCGTACCAGTGGCCGGGCGGGAACTGCGCGACATCGGCACAGCTGTCGACCAGCGCCTTCATCTCCGAGGCCACGCGCAGCCGGCCTTCGCGGTCGTGGCCCCAGTACAGCGGCACCACGCCGATCGGGTCGCGGGCGATGATCGCGCGGCCCAACGTGCGATCCCACAGTGCGAACGCGAAGATGCCGTTGAGCTGCTCCAGCCATGCCGACGGGCCCGCGGGGTCGTCTGCATGCTCGCGGTACAGCGCATTGATCACTTCGCAGTCGGACGCGGTCGTGAATGCATAGGGCGCACGCAGGTCCGCCCGTAGCGCCTGGTGGTTGTAGATCTCGCCGTTGACCGCCAGCACAAGCGCCCCGTCGGCCGAGCGCAGCGGCTGGGCACCACCGGCCGGATCGACGATCGCCAGGCGCTCGTGCACGAGGATCGCGCGGTCGTCGGCGTGGACACCGCTCCAGTCGGGACCGCGGTGACGCTGGCGTTGCGAACAGGCGAGCGCCTGGCGGCGCAGGGAGGCGATGTCGTCTCCAGACTGCAAGCCGAAGATGCCGAAGATCGAACACATGGTGGGGCTCCTTGGGGGGTGAGGAGCCGCGCGCGGGCACAAAAAACCCGCATCGCGGCCGATGCGGGTTGTGTGTCTGGTGCCTTGCGCTTGTTGCCTTATCCTCGCGCCCGCTCCCACACCCGCCTCGGCCGCGCACGATTATTCGTGCGCGGGGCGTTGCGGTTGGTATTGTGGGCGGACAAGCGCGACATGGGATCGACCCTAACCGGTGCGCGCGCACTGCGCAACGGTTGCGTACGCAACCGCCCGCCCCGGGGGTCAGGCCGGGCGGGCCGGCGCCGCGTCGACCGGCGGCTGCGCATCGCGCGCGGCCTGCTCGGCCAGCACGCGATCGGGATCGACCAGTTGCGGATTGTCGAGCACCGTCGCCAGCCGCTCGCGGTCGAGTTGCCCGGTCCAGCGCGCGATCACCAAGGTGCCGATGCCGTTGCCGGTCAGGTTGGTCAGCGCGCGGCCTTCGGACATGAAGCGGTCGATGCCGACGATCAGCGCGATGCCAGCCAGCGGGATCACGCTCTCGAACGCGGCCAGCGACGCGGCGAGCGTCACCAGCCCGGCGCCCGATACGCCCGCCGCGCCGTTGGAGGAAATCAGCATGAACACCAGCAGCGCGATCTGGGTGCCGATCGGCACCTCGATCCCGAACGCCTGCGCGATGAAGATCGCGCCCATCGCCATGTAGATCGCGGTGCCGTCGAGGTTGAAGGAGTATCCGGTGGGAATCGTCAGGCCGACCACCGACTTGGGGACGCCAGCCGCCTCGAGCTTGGCCAGCATGCGCGGCAGCACGGTTTCCGACGACGAGGTGCCAAGCACGATCAGCAATTCGTCGCGGATCATGCGGATGTACTTGAACACGCTGAAGCCTGACCACCAGCAGATCGGTCCGAGCACCAGCAACAGGAACAGCAGGCAGGTCAGCCAGAAGCTGAGCATGAAGTAGCCGAGCGAACCGAGGATCGCACCGCCGTACTCGCCGATCGTGAACGCCATGCCGCCCATCGCGCCCAACGGCGCGAACCACATCACGATCTTGATCACGCCGAACATGACCTGGGCGATCGTGTCGAGCGCGGCGACCGCCGGCTTGCCGCGCTCGCCGAGCATCGTGATCGCACAGGCGACCAGGATCGCCATCACCAGCACCTGGATCAGCTGGCCTTCGACGAAGGCGGCGAAAAACGAACTGGGCACCAGATGCAGCAGGAAGCCGGTGATGCCATCGCCGGCTGCAGCCCCTGCGCTGGCGAGCGTGCCCTGCGCCGCCGAGGCGTCGAAGGTCTCGATGTCCAACCCAAGGTTGCGGCCGGGCCCGAGCAGGTTGACCACCACCAGGCCGATGCCCAGCGCGAACACCGTGGTGACGTTGAAATAGACGACGGTCTTGAGCGCCAGGCCGCCGGCCTTGGCGAGATTGCCCAGACCGGCGATGCCGACGGCGACGGTGGCGAAGATCGTCGGCGCGATGACGACCTTGACCAGCTTGATGAACAGGTCGGCCAGCCATTTCATCTGCGCGCCGACCTGCGGTGCGGCCAGGCCGATGACGATGCCGGCGGCAATCCCCAGCAAGACCCAGAAGTAGAGGTGGTGCCACAGCGGCTTGCGGGGGCGGACGGGGGTGCGGAGCGCCGCGTCAGGCGCGATCGGAGGCGTGGTATCGGTCGGCATGGGTCGAGCCTGCCAGAGCGCGGCGCCCCGCGCGGTCATACATTCGAACTAGACCGCGCAGTCAGGAACGGCCTGCGCGCGTATGTCGGGCCCGCCATCGACGACGCGGCGCAGCGCCTGCGGGCGCAGCGCGCTACCCTGTGCGCCGCCCGTCTTCGCCCCGCCGCATGTCCCCCGCCCCGCCCTCGTCGAACGCCTCGATCGCCTGCTGCCGCAGACCCAGTGCGGCCAGTGCGGTTTCGATGGTTGCCGCCCCTATGCCGAGGCGATGGCGCGCGGCGAGGCCGACATCGACCGGTGCCCGCCGGGCGGCGATGCCGGCGCGCGAGCGCTGGCAACCCTGCTCGGCGTGCCGGCGCAGCCGTTCGATCGCAGCCGCGGCCCGCACCATCCGCGCCCGCCGGTCGCGCTGGTGATCGAGGCGGACTGCATCGGCTGCACCAAGTGCATCCAGGCCTGCCCGGTCGATGCGATCGTCGGGGCGTCCAAGCTGATGCACACGGTGGTCGAGCCGCTGTGCACCGGCTGCGCCCTGTGCGTGCCGGCCTGCCCGGTCGACTGCATCGTCATGGTCGAGGCGGCCTGAGGCCCGATCGCGATGGTTGGGGCGGCCTCAGGCCGCCAGGTTCACGGTTCCTGCGTGGCCGGGTCGCGCGCAGGCGGGTCGGGCTGCGGCGGCGGCGCGTCGTCCGCATCGATTGACGGCAGCGGCGCTTCGTCCTTCGGCACCGTCACCGGCGATGTCGCAGGCGTGCGCTCCTCGGGCACTGGCGCGGTGCCGTCGCCGATCTCGATCGCCGGCGGTGGCGCGCAGGCACTGCAGATGCGCTCGACCTCGTAGCCCTTGGCGGCCAGTTTCTCGACCACGCCGTCCTCGCCCAGCAAGTGCAGCGTGCCGACGACGACCAGGATCTCGCCGTCCTGCTGCAGCATCTGCTCGAGCTTGGGCAACCAGGCATCGTTGCGCTCGGTGTTGATCCGCCGATACAACGCGGGAAAGCGCGCGCGCATATCCAGCGCCATGCCGTTCCAGAGCT
Source organism: Xanthomonas citri pv. mangiferaeindicae (assembly GCA_002240395.1). Taxonomy (NCBI): domain Bacteria; kingdom Pseudomonadati; phylum Pseudomonadota; class Gammaproteobacteria; order Lysobacterales; family Lysobacteraceae; genus Xanthomonas; species Xanthomonas citri. The sequence goes on along the minus strand of CP016836.1, from coordinate 2,795,556 downwards.
GCGCCGCATCGCCCGCGCGCCAGGCGCCATGCAGCGCCTCGATCGAGGCTTGTCCGCCCTGCGCCTGGTCCAGCGCCTCGCGCAGCATTTCCACCTGCTCGAGCTGACCCAGGCCATCGAGAAAGCCGATCTGCTCGGACGCAGTTTCCAGCCCCGCGGTCGCCTTACCTGCCTCGCGCGCCTGCCGCGCCAGATACGCGTCCATCCCCAGTTGCGCCTGCAGGCCATAGCGGCCCAGTTCGGTCGTGGTCACCAGCAGCGAGGCGAACCACGGCTTGAACAATTGCAGGCTCTGCGCGCTCATGCCGCCGATCGGTTGCGCGGCGAGGTTCGCCTCGCCCCAGGCCGCAAGGTCGGCGGCGAGCACTGGCGGCAGATCGTCGTCGAGGCGACTGCCATCGCTGCGCAGACCCGCTTGCATCATCTGCATCGCCAGCGTCGGCGATTCCAGTTCCTCGGGCGACAGCTCGAAGACCACTTCGCCTGCCGCCGCCAGCGTCCGGGCGACGTCCTCGGACAGCGGATAGTCCGCCGGCTGCAGGAAATGGAACGAGCCCAGCAGATAGAGCGCACCGTGATCGCCCGAGACCTTCCATAGCAGCGGGACCGGCGGTGCTGGCGCGGGCACGTCGGCGATGTGGGGCACAGCGGACGGCGCGACCTCGCCCGTCGCGGCGGGCGACTGCGCCCATGCCGTCGGCGCCAGACCCAGGAACACGAACGCGAGCGCAATGACACGGGCGGCGCGCAACACAGGGAGCAAACGCATGCGGACTCCAGAATGAAAACGGTTCGGGATGCGGCCAGTCGCCGTCGTGCGGGCGCCTTCGGACAGGCGCCCCGGTGCAGCGAGCGGATCCGCGCTCAACGCCCGCGCAGGAACCAACGGTCGATCTCCGCGAGCGGGAAATGCGCCCAGGTCGGGCGGCCGTGATTGCACTGCCCCGAGCGCTCGGTCGCTTCCATCTGCCGCAGCAGGGCATTCATTTCGGGCACCGTCAGCCGTCGGTTCGCGCGCACCGCGCCATGACAGGCCATCGTCGACAGCAACTCGTCGCGTGCCGCACGCACGCGACGGCTCTCGCCGTGCTCGCGCAGGTCGGCCAGCACATCGCGCAACAGCGCCTCGGTGTCGCCATCGACCAGCAGCGCCGGCACGCCGCGCAGCAGCAGCGACTGCGGCCCGGTGCGCGTGACCTCGAAGCCCAGGTCGGCGAGCGTGCCCGCTTCCTGCTCGGCGACATCGGCTTCGCGTTCGGAGACCGCGACGGTCTGCGGCACCAACAGCGGCTGCATGCGCACGCCCTCGCCGTCGTGCGCGGTCTTGAGCCGCTCGTAGCCGATGCGCTCATGGGCGGCGTGCATGTCGACGACGATCATGCCGTCGGCCGCCTGGCTGAGGATGTAGATGCCGTGCAACTGTGCGACTGCGTAGCCGAGCGGCGGGACGAAGGCGGCGCTGTCGGCGGCGGTACTGCTGTCCGCGGCCATGCCGTGAGCGCTCGCGCCGTCTTCGCCCGTCCACGCATCGCCGACCGCGGGCCCCGGCGCGAACGTCGCGTCCGTCCCTGTGGGGGTCCCGGTATCGCCGCCGCCCATGCCGCCGCCGTAGAGGCTGGCATAGGCTGCACGCGCTTCGCCCACGCGCAGCGCCAGGTGCGTCTGCGGCATCGGCCGCGACCAGGCAGCGGCGGTGCCGGTCGCCGGGCCGGCGGCGAACGTCGCGCCGGGCAACGGCGCCTCGGCCACCACGTCACCTGTCTGCCCGGCCCGGGTGTCGGCCAGCGCTTCGTGCAAGGTGCGATAGACGAAGTCGTGCACCAGCCGCGCGTCGCGGAACCGAACCTCATGCTTGGCCGGATGCACATTGACGTCGACCCGGGTCGGATCGAGCTCGAGGAACAGCACATAGGCCGGCTGCCGCCCGTGGTACATCACATCGGCGAAGGCCTGCTTGACCGCGTGCGCGACGCTGCGATCGCGGATCGAGCGGCCGTTGACGTACAGATACTGCTGATCGGCGCTCGCGCGCGAGTACGCCGGGCGCGCGATCCAGCCCGACAGCCGCAGGCCCGCCGCGGCATGGTCGATGCGCAGCGCGGCATCGGCGAATTCGCGGCCCAGCGTCTCGACCAGGCGCGCGCCCGAGAACAGGTCTTCATCGCCCTTGTAGCGGCGCGCGGGCTTGCCGTTATGGCTCACGCGCAGTTCGACATCCGGCCGCACCAGCGCCAGCGCACGCAGCCATTCTTCGATGTGGCCCAGCTCAGTGCGCTCGGCGCGCATGAACTTGCGCCGCGCCGGCACGTTGAAGAACAGGTCACGGACCTCGACGGTCGTGCCGCGCGGATGCGGTTTGGGAGCCAGATCACCGACGCGCCCGCCATCGACCTGCAGCACGCTACCGTGCGCATCGTCCTCGCGGCGCGAAGCCAGCGAGAAGCGGCTGACCGAGGCGATCGACGGCAGCGCCTCGCCACGGAAGCCGAGGGTGGCGACCGATTCGAGATCGTCGAGCGAGCCGATCTTGCTGGTCGCGTGCCGCGACACCGCCAGCGGCAGTTCCTCGGGCGCGATCCCGCCGCCATCGTCGCGGACGCGAATCAAACGGACCCCGCCTTCCTCGAGCTCGATGTCAACCCGGCGCGCACCGGCATCGAGCGCGTTCTCGACCAGTTCCTTGACCACCGAGGCCGGTCGCTCCACGACCTCGCCGGCGGCGATCTGGTTGATCAAGATATCGGGCAGTTGACGAATGGGCACGGCACGGCGGCGCCAAGGCGCTTTCACAGGGGGGGACGGGGATGATAGCCGGCGCCGGGCGTGACTGCCGGACGGGTCGCCCCCTGGAGTCAGGGGCTGCCGCCGCCGCTGGCACCGGCCGCAGCCGCGGCGGCGCGCGCCGCGTAGAGCGTGCCCGGAGGCGGCTGGCTGGTGAAGAAGGCATTGATCCCCTGCAGTACGGCGGCAGCGACACGACGCTGGTGCCCGGGATCGAGCAGGCGCTTTTCTTCGTCCGGATTGGAGATGAAGCCGGTCTCGACCAGCATGGCCGGCATGTCGGCGTTGCGCAGCACCGAGAAGTTCGCGTACTCGACATTCGACTTGTGGGTCTTGCCGACATCGCGCAGGCCGGTCAGCACGTGCGTCGCGGCCTCCTGCGATGCGCGCATGTGCCCGCTTTGCGCCATTTCGAGCAGGACGTTGGACAGCGTGTCCTTCTCCAGGCGCACGCCGCCGACCAGGTCGGCACTGTTCTCGCGGTCGGCCAGCCAGCGCGCCTGCTGCGAGGACGCGCCGCGCAGCGACAGGGTGTAGACCGAGGAGCCGTAGGCGGCACGGTTGAGCGCGGCGTCGGCATGGATCGACACGAACATGTCGGCCCTGGCCTGACGCGCGCGCCGCGCGCGCTGCGGTAACTCGACATAGCTGTCGTTGTCGCGGATCAGATGTGCGCGCATGCCGGGCGTGGCGTTGATCTGGCGCGCGAGTTCGCGCGAGATCGCCAGCACCACGTGCTTTTCATAGGTGCCGCTGGGTCCGATCGCGCCGGGATCCTGGCCGCCATGGCCCGGGTCGATCGCGATCACCAGCGGTCGCATGCCAGGCCCGACCGTGGTCGGCAACGGCGGGGCCGCACTGCGCGGCGCCGGCGCTGCGGCCTCGGGTGTCGGCGCGGGCGCCTGCGCAACAGGCGCGGCCGCAGACGCTGCCGGCACCGGAGTCGGCGCGGCGGGCTGCGGTGCCGGCGTGGCCGGTGCACGGGCGCGGGCCATCTCGGCAATCAGCCGCGAAGTGGCATCGTTGGACGCGAGTGCAGGATCGGGCGGCGGGGTGCGGGTGGCCGGGATGCTGGCGGCAGGCGCGGCAGTGCCACTGGCCGCGGTAGCCGGCGGTGTCGAGGCCTGAGCAGCGACGCGCGCGATCGGGTCCGCATCGCCGTCGCCCGGCCACTCGACGACCAGGCGGGCGCCGTCGCCGCCTTCTTCCAGACGTGGCGCCATCGCCACGATCGGGCTGGCGAGATCGAACACGATCCGGGTGGTGCCGGCCACTGGCTGACCGGTCCGGACACTGCGCACGACGCCCCGCGCGGGCGGGAGCGCCAGGCCGCCGCGGAGCTTGGTGCCAGGCAGGTCGACCACAAGGCGGTCGGGGTTGGCGAGGGAGATCACCGAGAACTCGGCCTTGCTGTCCAGCCGCAGTTCGGCCCGCGTGCCGGTCGCACCGGTCTGCAGGTCGACGCCACGCAATTCGGCGCCGTAGGCCAGGTTCCAGCACAGCGCCGCGAGCAGCGCGAGCGCCAGCAAGGCCTGAGACAGATTGATCCCCCGGATACGCATGCGGCTAGTCAATCATCGCCGCCAGGACAATGCAAGCCGTTTTCCCTTGCAAATCCGCAGCCTGCGTATCCTTCCTACGGTTTCGGTTCAGCAACAGTTGGCAAACGGACCGACGCTGCGACCGCCTCGCACCAGCGCCGGCCGGCGTCCGAGAGCGCATCGAGGCGAACGCTGCGCCCCTGGCCCGACAAGGCCAGACAGATCCGCAGATCCGGCTGTGGCAAGGCGTCGGCGCCGCGCTCGGGCCACTCGATCAACCACAGCCGCGCGGCGATGTCATCGAGGCCGAGAAACTCCAGCTCGCCGATGTCGCCGATGCGGTACAGATCCAGGTGTAACGCTTCGCCCCCCGCCACCGGGTAGCGCTCGACCAGCGTGTAGGTCGGGCTGCGGACGGTGCCGGTCACGCCCAGGGCACGCAGCCAGGCGCGGGCCAGCGTCGACTTGCCCGCTCCCAGGTCGCCTTGCAGATGCACCACCGCCGGCGTGGGGGCGGTGGCGGCGAGCGCCTGCGCGAAGGCCTGGGTCGCGGCCTCGCCGTCGAGTTGCCACAGGCTCATCGCCACGTCTCCATCGGCGCCGGATTGGCCAGCGGACGCAGCGCGGCGACCAGGTCGACCGGCAACAGGCCGCGCTCGCCGCCATTACACGCCGCGAGATCGCCGGCGGCGGCATGCAGCAGCGCGCCGCAGGCCGCGGCGGATTCGGGATCGAGCCCCTGGGCGCGCAGCGCCGCGATCACGCCGGTCAGCGCATCGCCCATGCCGCCGGTCGCCATGCCCGGGTTGCCGGCGGCGACCAGCCACGGCGTGCCGCCCGGCGCACAGACCAATGTGCCCGCGCCCTTGAGCACGACGACCGCGCCGGTCTGGGCGGCCAGCCGGCGCACCGCGGCGGGCCGGTCGCGCTGGATGTCGGCGGTTGCAACGCCGAGCAGGCGCCCGGCTTCGCCCGGATGTGGGGTCAGCACGGTCCCGGACGGGAGCGCACGGGGCATGGTGGCCAGCAGACTCAGCGCGTCGGCATCGAGCACCAGCGGGCGGCCGCTGCCCAGCACCTCGTCGTACAGCCCGTGGCCCCAGGCGCCGCGTCCCAGCCCCGGGCCGAGCGCGACCACATCGGCGGTCGCGAGCAGATGCGCGAGCGTGGACGTGTTGTCGATGCGGCGGGCCATCGCCTCCGGACAGCGCACCAGCAGCGGGGCGACATGCGCCGCCTGGGTCGCGACCGACACCAGCCCGGCCCCGGCGCGCAGCGCAGCCTCGGTGGCCAGCATCACCGCCCCGCCCATGCCGTGGTCGCCGCCGACGACCAGCACGCGGCCGGAGGTCCCCTTGTGGCTGTTGCGCAGACGCGGGCGCAGCCAGTGCGCCAGGTCATTGGCCTCGATCCGGCGCGCGCCGCCGGGCCCGGCGGCGGCCATCAGGGCCGGATCGACGCCGAGCGGATCGAGTGTCAGGTCGCCGGCATGGTCGGGGCCGTCACCGGTCTGCAGGCCGATATGCGCGGCGAGGAACTGCAGCGTGGCCTCGGCATGCACCGCGACACCCGGCACGCTGCCGCGATCGCCGTCTAGGCCGCTGGGCACGTCGAGCGCCAGCACCGGCGCGGGCGCGGCATCGATCGCGGCGATCAAGGTCGCAGCGTCGGCGTCGGGCGCACGCGACAGGCCGATGCCGAACACGGCATCGACGACCAACCCGGCCGATGGGAGCGGGCCGCCATCGAATGTCACGATGTGGCCGCCGGCCTCCACGAAGGCCGCGCACGCAGCGCGCGACAGCTCGGTCCGTGGCGCATGCGTGTCGAGGCGGACCACCTGCACCTCGCAGCCGGCCGACTGCGCGTGGCGCGCGAGCACGTAGCCGTCGCCGCCGTTGTTGCCCGGTCCGCAGACCACGACGAGCGTCGCCACCTGCGGCCAGCGGCTCTGCACCAGACGCCACGCGGCCTGCCCGGCGCGCGCCATCAGCACACCGGCATCGCCGCCCTCGGCTGCGATCGCCGCGGTCTCGAGCGCGCGCAAGGCCGCCGCGTCGTACAGCAGGGTTCCCGGCATGGACGCCGCGTTCGAGGCACAGGGTGGGCTCATCGCGCCGATTCTATACTTCACGCATCGTGAGTCCCCGCCCCGACACCCCCGATGCCGCGCCACCGGCCCGCTCCCCGCCCGAGCCGCAGCATGTGGCTGCGCGCATCCGCGCGATCGCGGCCGAGATGGGCTTCCAGCGCTGTGGCATTGCCGGGATCGAACTCGCCGAAGACGAGGCACACCTGCGCGATTGGCTGGCCCAGGGGCTGTACGGCACGATGGACTGGATGGCGCGCCACGGCACGCTGCGCGCACGTCCCGCCGAACTGCTGCCGGGCACCGTGCGGGTGATTTCGGTGGGGCTCGACTACGGTCGCAACGACGACGACAGCGCCTGGGACACGCTGGCCGACGGCCGCCGCGCCTACGTCGCGCGCTATGCGCTCGGTCGCGACTACCACAAGCTCATGCGCAACCGGCTGCAGAAGTTCGCGCACCGTATCGCCGAGGAGATCGGCCCGTTCGGCCATCGGGTGTTCGTCGATTCGGCGCCGGTGCTCGAACGCGCGCTTGCGCGCAACGCCGGCCTGGGCTGGATCGGCAAGCACACCTGCCTGATCGACAAGCGCGGCGGCTCGTGGTTCTTCCTGGGCGAGATCTACGTCGATGTGCCGCTGCCGATCGATCCGCCAGCGAGCGCGCATTGCGGTACCTGCACGCGCTGCATCGACGTCTGCCCGACGCAGGCGATCGTCGCACCGTACCGGCTCGATGCGCGCCGCTGCATCTCGTACCTGACGATCGAACACGACGGCGCGATCCCCGAACCACTGCGCACGCCGATCGGCAACCGCATCTTCGGCTGCGACGACTGCCAACTGGTCTGCCCGTGGAACAAGTTCGCCAAGCGCCACGACGAACCCGACTTCCGCGCCCGCAACGGCCTGGACACCGCGACTCTGGCCGAGCTGTTCGCCTGGGAAGAGGACGAATTCCTGCAGCGCACCGAAGGCTCGCCGCTGCGCCGCAGTGGCCATCGTCGCTGGCTGCGCAATATCGCCGTCGCGCTGGGCAACGCGCCGACCGCCCCCGACACCATTGCCGCCTTGCGCACGCGCCGGCATTCGGGCGATGCGCTGGTCGACGAGCATGTCGAATGGGCGCTGGCGCAGCACGACGCGCGGTGACGAAGCGGCACGTCGCGTACGGCGTTCGGTCGATCGCGGCGTCGCGCGAACGCCGGTTGTCCGGCGGCAGGTCAGCGTTGGCGGGATGACAGGGCCGTAAGGGCCCGCCCCCGCCCCCACCCAGCGCGCTGCGCGCGCTGACCTCCCCCGCACGCGGGGGAGGTGACTTCAGCCTGCGGCGCGCGGCCGACTCCCACACGCACGGATACGCCTGCGCTCCTTCCCGCACGCGGGGAACGCTGGCTTATGCTCATTTCCCCGCACGCGGGGAAGGCTGGCTTGTGCTCCTCCCCGCACGCGGGGAAGGCCGGCTTATGCTCCTTCCCCCGCACGCGGGGAAGGTTGGGATGGGGGCGCTTTGTGCGACAAGCCCATCCCCCACCTGACGCGCTGCGCGTGTCGACCCCGCGCGCGCGGGAGGTCGACGCGGATCAGGCGTTGCGGCGTGCGCGCAGTTCGTCGAGCAGGGCGCGGGTGACCGGATCGGCGATCTCGGCGTCCTGACCCTGCACCGCGGGCAGCAGTTCGCCGGCGATGCGCTTGCCCAGTTCGACGCCCCACTGATCGAACGCGTTGATGCCCCACAGCACCGACTGCGCGTAGACGCTGTGCTCGTAAAGCGCGATCAGCGCGCCGAGGCTGTGCGGGTCGAGCCGGTCGAGCAGCAACAAGGTCGACGGGCGGTTGCCGGGATAGGACTTCTGCGGATCGTCAGCGGAAAACCCGTTGGCCAGCGCTTCGGTCTGCGCGAGCAGGTTCGACAGCAGCGCGGCGTGGTTGTCTGCATGCGGGTGCGCCGGATTCACCACGCCGATGAAATCGGCCGGCACCGTCTGCGTGCCCTGGTGCAGCGCCTGGAAGAAACTGTGCTGCGAGTTGGTGCCCGGTCCGCCCCACAGCACCGGCACGGTGTCGAGCCCGACCGGCTCGCCCTCGGGCGTGACCGACTTGCCCAGGCTCTCCATCACCAACTGCTGCAGGTAGGCCGGCAGCAACGCCAGCCGCTCGTCGTAGGGCAACACGGCGTGCGTGGCCAGGCCCAGCGCATTGCGGTTCCAGATGGCGGTCAGCGCGTGCAGCAGCGGCAGGTTGCCGGCCAGCGGCGTCTGCAGGGCGTGCGCGTCCATCTCGGCCGCGCCGTCGAGCAAGGCATCGAAGCCGTCGGCGCCGATCGCCAGCGCGATCGAGAACCCGACCGCCGACCACAGCGAATAGCGGCCACCGACCCAGTCCCACATCGGCAGCACGCGCTCGGGCGCGACGCCGAAGGCCTGCGCCCGCGGCACGTTGGCGCTGACCGCGTACAGCCGCTCGCTGCCACCCAGCCAGTCGCGCACGACCGCACCGTTGAGCAGGGTCTCCTGTGTGCCGAAGGTCTTGGAGACCAGGATCGCCGCGGTCTTTGCCGGATCCAGCTTCGCCAGGCGGTGCTGGGCGTCGCTGCCGTCCACGTTGGTCAGAAAATGCACCCGGAAACGACCGGTGCCGAAGTCCTTGAGCGCGTCGACCACCAGCCGTGGGCCGAGATCGGAGCCGCCGATGCCGACATTGACGATATCGGTGACCTCGGAGGCCTCGAGCTGCGCGACCAGCGCGCGCATGCGCGTGCGTGCAGCGAGCGCCTGCTCGCGTGCGTCGCGCGCAGCCGGCGCCTGCGACAGTGCCGAGCGCAATGCGACGTGCAGCGCTGGGCGCTGCTCGGAGGTGTTGACGATGGCGCCGTCGAACAGCGCGCGCATCGCGGCCGCCAGGTCGGCCGACGCGCCAAGCGCGAGCAGCGCATCGCGCGCCTCGCGGTCGAAGCGCTGGCGCGCGAAGCTGGCGTAAAGCCCACCGACGCGCAGCGCGAAGTCGCGCGGGCGCGCGGCATCGGCGGCAACGAGGTCGGCGATGTGCGCCGCGTCCAGGCGCCGGGCGTGCGGCGCCAGCGTGTCGCGGATCAATCGCACCGCCATCGTCATCAGGCGGCCTGCGCCGGGATCGAATCGTTGGTGTGCGTCATCCGATTCTGCCGGTCGACGTAGACCAGGGTCGGCTTGAACTTGGCCGCCTGCGCCTCGTCGAGCACACCATAGGCGCAGATGATCACCAGATCGCCGACGCCGGCCTTGTGCGCGGCGGCGCCGTTGACCGAGATGATGCCGCTGCCGGCCTCGGCGCGGATCGCGTAGGTCGCGAACCGCTCACCGTTGTTGATGTTGTAGATCTCGATGCGCTCGTACTCACGAATGCCCGACAGGTCGAGCAGATGGCCGTCGATCGCGCACGAGCCTTCGTAATGCAGCTCGGCGTGGGTTACGGACGCGCGGTGGATCTTGGCTTTGAGCAGGGTCAGTTGCATGGCGGCGGCCGGGTGCGGCCTTTGGCAGACGCGGGCGTTCCGCAGGAGTGGGCAAGTATAGGCGCCGCGTGCGGCATCGCAACATGCGCCCCGGGCGCGCGAGCGGCGATTCAGCCGGCTGCGGACGCCGGCGCCAGGCTGAATTCGAGGTTGTCGATCAAGCGGGTCGAGCCCAGCCGGGCGGCGAGCAGTGCGACCGCCTCGACGTCGCCGGGCGCCAGCGATCCGAGCGCGGGCGTGCGCACGACCGCGTAGTCGACCGCGAACCCCTGCGCGCTGAGCTGCGCCTGCGCGTCGGCCTCGACCTCGGCCGGCGCGCGACCGGCACGCAGGCCCTCGCGCATTGCCTGCAGCGTGCGATACAGCTGCGGCGCCAGTGCGCGCTGGTCGGCGTCCAGATACTGGTTGCGCGAACTCAGTGCCAGCCCGTCGGCATCACGCGCGATCGCGACCGGCAGCACCTGCACCGGGAACGCGAGCTCGGTGACCAAGTGCGCGATCACCGCCAGTTGCTGGTAGTCCTTGCGTCCGAACGCGGCGACATCGGGCTGCACCTGGTTGAACAGGCGCGCGACGACGGTCGCCACACCATCGAAGTGCCCCGGCCGATGCGCGCCGTCGAGCACTTCGGTGATTCCGGGCACGCGCACGGTGACCGTGTTCGCCAGCCCCAGCGGATACATCGTCTCCACCGACGGCTGCCACAGCAGGTCGCAGCCCGCAGCGGCCAGTCCCTGCGCGTCCTGCTCGGGCGTACGCGGATAGCGCGCGAAATCCTCGTTGGGCCCGAACTGGGTGGGATTGACGAACACGCTGGCGACGACACGGTCGACCTGCGTGCGCAAGGCCGCGACCAGCGAAAAGTGCCCCGCGTGCAGGTTGCCCATCGTCGGCACCAGACCCACGCGCAGGCCCGCACGCTTCCAATCCGCGATACGCGCGCGCAGGACGGTCAGGCTGTCGACGGTTTCGATCATGGCAGGGCGTACGGATTGGAAGGCGAAAGCCGGCTGTGCTGCGCTCAGCTGTAGGAATGCTCGGGGCCGGGGAAGCTGCCGTCGCGCACCGCCGCGACGTACGCACGTGCCGCGCCGGCGACCGAGCCGCCATCGGCCAGGAAGTCGCGGACGAACTTCGGCCGGCGATGGCCGCTGTCCAGACCGAGCATGTCGTGCAGCACCAGCACCTGGCCGTCGCAGTGGGGGCCTGCGCCGATGCCGATCGTCGGCACTGGCGAAGCGGCGGTGATCTCGGCGGCCAGCGCAGCCGGCACGCCCTCGAGCACGATCAACGAGGCACCGGCCTCGGCGATCGCGAGCGCGTCCTCGCGCAGTGCCTGCGCGGCGGCCTCGTCGCGGCCCTGCACCTTGAACCCGCCGAAGCGCAGCACCGACTGTGGTGTGAGCCCCAAGTGCGCGCAGACCGGGATCTCGCGTTCGACCAGGAAGCGCACGACCTCGCGCTTGTTCGCCGTCGCCCCTTCGAGCTTGACCATGCCGGCACCGGCCTGCAGCAACCGGGTGGCGGCGTCGAGCGCACGCTCGGGCGTCGCATCGGCCTGGAACGACAGGTCGGAGACGATGAGCGCGCGCCGGGCCGCCCGTGCCACGCAGGCGGTGTGATAGACCATGTCGTCGGTGGTGACCGGCAACGTCGAGCCGTGCCCCTGCACCACCATGCCCAGCGAATCGCCGACCAGCAGCAGTTCGACCCCGGCCGCATCGAAGGTGCGCGCGAACCCGGCGTCGTAGGCGGTAAGCATCGAGAGCCGGTGACCCGCGGCGCGGGCCTCGAACAGCGCGGGCACGGTCACCGGCGCGGAAGTGTTGGGCGTGGTCATCGCCCTAGGGTATCGCTTCGATGCCGCTTCGATCCATGCCCGCGAGCACGTCGGCAGCTTTGCCGACACCAGGAATGTGCGCATCGGGCGCGACATCGAGCAGCGGCACCAGCGCGAATGCGCGCGCATGCAGATGCGGATGCGGAACGATCAGTCCCGACAATGCGAGCACCGCATCGCCGTACAGCAGCAGATCGAGGTCGAGTGTGCGCGGCCCCCAGCGGTCGCTGCCATCGGCCGCGCGGCGTCGCCCCAGCGCGGTTTCGATCGACAACAGCGTCTCGAGCAGTGCGGTTGCCGGCAAGCCGGTCTCAAACGCTGCCGCGGCGTTGATGAAATCCGGCTGCTCGGTCACGCCCCACGCGGGCGTGCGATAAAAGCGCGACAGCGCAAACCCCGAGATGCCGGGCAAGGCTGCCAGCGCGCGCGCCGCGTCATGCAACGTCGCGACGGCGTCGCCGAGATTGGCGCCCAGCCCGACGCAGGCGCGCACGCGCGGCGCCTCCGCCGGCCCGAAACTCATCCGGCTGCGGGGGCGCGCCGACGGCGGCGCTTGCGACGCGGGGCCTGCCCCTCGCCATCGCCTCCCTCGTCACCCGGGAACAACGCGATCGCATGGTCGGGATCGCGCTGGGCTTCCTGCCAGAACGCGACATCGGCGGCATGGGCCTCGGACGCGGCGCTGCGCAACACCAGGAAATCGAAGGCGGCGCGAAAGCGCGGGTGCGACAGCATCCGGGTCACCCGCTTGCGCTGGCGCTGCGGGAAGCGCGCCTGCAACAGCCAGATCTCCTGCATCGGCAACGAGAACCGGCGCGGCAGCGCGACCGTCGACAACTGGTGCAACGTCACCCGGTCCGCGGCCCGGCGCTGCGCATCCACCGGCTGTACGCCCTCGGCCTGCAACTTCATCAACGTGCGGCAGTACGCCGGCCACAGCAGGGTCGCAAACAGGAAGGCCGGCGACACCGGATCGCCGGCGGCGACGCGGGCATCGGTCGAGCGCAGGCCCGCGACGACCATCGTGCGCAATGCGCCGCTGCGGTTGCTCGCCAATGCCTTGGCAGTCTCGGGGAACAGCGCGCCCAGCAGGCCATGCCGCTCCAAGCCCTCGAAGCTCGCCACCGCGTGCCCCGACAGGAACAGCTTCAGGCATTCCTCGAACAGCCGCGCCGGCGCCGCTTCGGACAACAACCCGGCAAGTTGCGGGATCGGCGCTGCGGTCTCGGGCGCGATCGAAAAGCCCAGCTTGGCCGCCAGCCGTACGGCGCGCAGCATCCGCACCGGGTCCTCGCGGTAGCGCGTCTCCGGATCGCCGATCAGCCGCAGCACGCGATTCTCGACATCCTCGAAGCCGCCGACGTAGTCGCGTACCGAGAAGTCGGCGATCGCGTAATAGAGTGCGTTGGCAGTGAAGTCGCGCCGGACTGCGTCGTCCTCGATCGTGCCGTAGACGTTGTCGCGCAGCAGGCGGCCGTCGTCGTGCACCTCGCGATCGCCGCTGCCGTCGTCGACGTTGGCGCGGAAGGTGGCGACCTCGATGATCTCGCGGCCGAACACCACGTGCGCCAACCGGAACCGCCGCCCGATCAGTCGGCAGTTGCGAAACAGTGCCTTGACCTGCTCGGGCGTCGCGTCGGTCGCGACGTCGAAATCCTTGGGCGCCAGGCCGACAAGAATGTCGCGGACCGCGCCGCCGACCAGATAGGCGGCATGCCCGGCCTCATGCAGCCGGTACAGCACACGCAGCGCGCTCTGGCTGATCTGCCGGCGCGAGATGATGTGCTGGTCGCGGGGGATGGTCCGCAACGCGGAGCCCGGAGTCGAAGTGTCGTCGTGCATCAAATGAAAATTTTCCGTGGGCGACCCGTTGCGGGGCCCGCAAGCCTGCTATACTAGCAAGCTGCACACGTCTTTCCGATGTTCTGCAGACCGGTCGTCCAACCGGTCGCCGCTTCGGCGGTACACCCAGCTCCCTTCGTCTAGAGGCCTAGGACGTGGCCCTCTCAAGGCTAAAACACGGGTTCGAATCCCGTAGGGAGCGCCATATTCAAGAATAAGGCCCGCGCAAGCGGGCCTTTTTCGTTGAGACGTCCGGCGAGTGCGCTTCGCAGCGCAGGGCTACCCCCACCCGGCGCGCGGGCGCGCCGACCTCCCCCGCATGCGGGGGAGGTGACCGAACCGGTTACAAACGTCCGCATCAGCGGACGGCCGGCCGGTGGCCGCGTCGAGCGCGCCAAGGGTGAGCCCGCGTTGCTTGCGCGGCATGCCGCGCAAGCGAGTGAACGCCCGGCGTGCTTCGCCGGGCCGGACCGACCCGCGAAGCGGAACGGGCGCGCGCCCGAGTCAGGACAGGGTGTCCTGACCGAGGGAAGAGCGGCTTCCGGCGGGTCGGCCGCCCGTCCGAAGACGCCGCGCCGTCGTGTCAGTCAAGCGCCTCTTCGCTCGTCCAACATCACGTCCTGGACGCGCAAATGCGAATCCTTTCCACCGCAGCGCGGAGCGCTGCCTTAAACTTGACGCATTGCCGCGTGCTCGAAGATCTCCATGCCTTTCGTCGTCACCGAAAACTGCATCAAGTGCAAATACACCGACTGCGTCGAAGTCTGCCCGGTGGACTGCTTCCATGAGGGCCCGAACTTCCTGGTCATCGACCCGGACGAGTGCATCGACTGCACCCTGTGCGAGCCTGAGTGCCCGATCAACGCGATCTACCCCGAGGACGATGTCCCCGCCGGCCAGGAACAGTACGTCGCGCTGAACGCCGAACTGGCCCAGGCCTGGCCGGTGATCACCACGCGCAAGGACCCGCTGCCCGACGCCAAGGCGTGGGAGGGCAAGCCGGGCAAGCTGCCGCTGCTCGAGCGCTGAGGCCACGTCGGGCATCGCAACGAAAACGGGCGCCGCGAGGCGCCCGTTCTGCGTTAGCGGGCCGACGCCGGTCGACCCGATCGGCGCCCTGGCCTCAGTTGGCCAGCGCCGCGCGCAGCGCCGCGATCACGCGCTCGGGGCCTGCGCCGCTCGCCGCGACACCACGCGGATCAACCGCCGACACCGTCGCCCCGCCCTGCCCGGCGCCCACGCGCACCAGGAACTGGCTGCCCGCATAGCTGACCTCGTAGGTGCCCAGCGCCTGCGACTGGCTGTTCACGGTCACGCCCTCGATCCCGGCCAGCACCTGACCGACGCGGGCGAACACGGCGTCGCGCTCGCCGGCTACGGTGAACGCGACATTCGACGAGGCGGCCGCAACCGTCGCCGACTGGGTCGCCGAGCCGCCGGTCTGCGGCAGCGCCATCGCGCCGTCGGTGCGCGGCTGGTCGAGGTCGGGCGGCACTTCCAGCGGCCGGCTCTCGGGACTCTGCGCATACAGCGCGTTGTCCTTCTTGAACCAGCGGCAGCCGCTGGCGCCCACGACCGCGACGGCCAGGACGGCGATGGCGACGTAACGGATGGGGGAATGGGATCGACGCATGGGTGGAGTTCTCCTGGGAAATCAGGCGGCGCGCGCGCGGCAGGACCCTTCCAGGTCCGCCGCCAGTCGCGTCGCGTCGTCGGCCTGCGCGCGATGCGCCTCGGCCAGTGAGGTCAACGGCAGGCGCAGCCCGTGGCCGAAGCCCTGGCGCGCCAGTACCGCCTTGACCGGGATCGGATTGGATTCGATGCCCGAAAACGCATGGATCGGTTGCAACTGCGCATCCCAGGCCATGGCCTCGTCCGCACGTCCGGCGCGCGCCAGATCGCACAGGCGACGGAATGCGGCGGGCACGATATTGGAGACCACCGAGATCGTGCCATCGGCACCGGCCAGCATGGCGCGCGCGGCCGTGGGATCGTCGCCGCTGAGCACCGCGAACGTGTCGCGCTGCAGCGCCAGCAGCGCCTGCATGCGCGCCTGTCCGTTGTGCGCCTCCTTGATGCCGACGATGCGCGGATGCGGCGCGAGCGCGGCGACGGTCTCGGGCAGCAGGTCGGTGCCGGTCCGCCCCGGCACGTTGTAGAGCACCACCGGCACGTCGCCGTCATCGGCGACCGCGCGGAAGTGGGCGTCCAGCCCTGCCTGGGTCGGGCGCACGTAGGCCGGCATCACGACCAGCGCAGCATCGATGCCGAGCGCCGCCGCGCGACGGGTCAGCGCGATCGTCTTCGCCGTGCCCGGCTGCCCGGTCCCGGCCAGCACCGGCACACGGCCGGCAACCCGCGCGACGGTGTCGGCGATCAGCCAGTCGTACTCCTCATCGTCCAGCGTCGCCGCCTCGCCGGTCGAACCGGCAACCACCAGCCCCTGGGTCCCCGCCGCCAGTTGCGCATCCACCAGACGTTTCCACGCCGACCGGTCGAGCGCGCCGGAGGGCGAGAACGGGGTGGCCAGAGCGGTGATGCTGCCGGAGAGTCGCAAGATGAGGCATCCAAGGCGTGAGGACGGGACGGGCGTGCTCGCCGGAACGCGCCCGATGGGCGCACGAGTGGCGGAAACACGGGGAAAATGCCGGCCGATGTTACTTGCGGCCGCGAAGCGCGGGCAAGTATGCTGACCGCAGCGCCGGCCCCGGCCGGATCGCCGTTCACCCTCCAGTCGCCCCCGACGCGCTTGCCGTCGACCAGATTCCCGCCGCGGACGCCGCCTTGACTGATTCCGATACCGCTTCACGGCCTGCGCCGAACGAGAACTACCTGCTCATCAACGCCTACACCACGCATCCGGCCTCGCCGCTGCTGTCGGTGTCGCGCCGGATCGCAGACAGCGGCTGCAACCTCGTCGACACCCGCCTGTCCACCGTGGGCCGCGATGTGTCGGTCACCGCACTGGCCAATGGCCCCTGGGACGCCGTCGCCAAGCTCGAGGCGATGCTCACGCGCCTGGAGCGCGAGGAAGGCCTGAAGCTGATCTGGTACCGCACCGGCCCCAAGCCGGTGCAGTCGAACCTGCTGCCCTACGTGGTGGAAGTCGTCGCAGCCGACAAGCCGGGCATCCTGTACCAGTTGGCGGACTTCTTCGACCGCCAGGGCATCACGATCGAGAGCCTGCACTCCTCGCGCTATCGCGCGATGCAGACCGGTGCGGACATGTTCTCGGCCCAAGTCACCATCGGCATTCCGTCGAACATGCACATCGCCGCATTGCGCGACGATTTCCTCGAGTTCTGCGACCACCTCAATCTCGACGCCATCATGGACCCGATGAAGTTCTGATGCCGATGGCGCACCGCTTGCCTCCCGCATCGGCTTGCCGCATCGTGATGCGCAACGCCACCGGCATGGAACGGCCGACTGTTCGATGAGCGCCACGCCCCTCGCCGCCTCGACGTTGCAGCTGCCGCTGGCCCTGTCCGGCGGCACGACCACCACGCTTGCCGCCTACGCGGGTCGCTGGCTGGTGTTGTACTTCTACCCCAAGGACGCCACGCCCGGCTGCACGACCGAGGGCCTGGATTTCAATGCGCTGCTGCCGCGCCTGCGCGCGCTGGGCGCCGACGTGCTCGGAGTGTCGCGCGATTCGGTACGCGCGCACGACAACTTCTGCGCCAAGCAGGGCTTCGCCTTCCCGCTGGTCAGCGATGCCGACGAGGCGCTGTGCCGCGCGTTCGATGTCATCCGCGAAAAGACCATGTACGGCCGCAAGGTGCTGGGCATCGAGCGCAGCACGTTCTTGATCGACCCGTCGGGCTGCATCGCAGCCCAGTGGCGCAAGGTCCGCGTCGCCGGCCACGCCCAGGCGGTGTTCGACGCGCTGCAGGCCGCGCAGTCCCGGTGATCGCCCTCGCCCGCCCCGGCGGCCGCCATCCCGGATTCCGGGCCATGGCAGCGCGGCCGTGCGCGCTCGACACCGGCCGGATGGTCGGCCTCACCCGTTCTCGACCGCCGGCGCGGATGCTGGCCTCGATCTTGTCTCCCTCACCGCCCCGCCACGGAGCGCCGCGACCACGATGATGACCCAAGGCAAGCGTGTCTACGTCCTCGATACCAACGTGCTGATGCACGACCCCACGGCGCTGTTCAAGTTCGAGGAGCACGATGTCTACCTGCCGATGCAGGTGATCGAGGAGCTCGACAACGCCAAGAAGGGCACCAGCGAATCGAGCCGCAATGCCCGGCAGGTCAGCCGGTTCATCAACGAACTGATCGAAGCTTCGGGCAGCGAGCGCATCGCCTCGGGCTTGCCGCTCGCCCGCCCGCAGGGCCTGCAACTGCGCGGCGCCGCCAGTGTCGGCCACCTGCGCTTCCAGACCACGGTGCCCAAGGAGGACAAGACCTCGTTCGGTGCGGTCGCCCCCGACAACCGCATTCTCGGCGCGATCCTCGCGCTCCAGCGCGACGAGCCCGACGGCACGGTGGTGTTCATTTCCAAGGACATCAATCTGCGGATCAAGGCCGCGATCGCCGGCATCGCCAACGAGGATTACGAAAACGATCGCGCGCTCGACGATTTCAGTCTGCTCTACACCGGCGCGACCGCATTGCCGGAGGACTTCTGGACCCGGCACGGCAAGGACCTGCGCTCGTGGACCGACAAGGGCCGCACGTTCTACGAGCTCGCCGCCGACGAAGAGGACGGCTGGTATCCCAACCAGTTCCTCTACCTGCCCGGCGACGAGGAGTCGGAGTTCCGGGTCGTGGCGGTCGAGAACGGCCGCGCGACGCTGCAGATCGTCGACGATTTCCGCCACAACCAGCATGCGGTCTGGGGCATCCTGGCGCGCAATCGCGAGCAGAACTTCGCGCTCAATGCGTTGATGGATCCGGACGTCGACTTCGTCACCCTGCTGGGTACCGCCGGCACCGGCAAGACCCTGCTGGCGCTGGCGGCGGGACTGGCGCAGACGATGGATCAACAGCGCTATCGCGAGATCATCATGACCCGCGCGACGGTCAGCGTCGGCGAGGACATCGGCTTTCTGCCCGGCACCGAGGAGGAGAAGATGACGCCATGGATGGGCGCGCTCACCGACAACCTCGAGGTGCTGACGCACAACCAGGACGGCGGCAGTTGGGGGCGCGCGGCCACCAACGACCTGCTGGCGTCGCGGATCAAGATCCGCTCGCTGAACTTCATGCGCGGACGCACCTTCCTCAGTCGCTATCTGATTCTGGACGAGGCGCAGAACCTCACGCCCAAGCAGATGAAAACGCTGATCACCCGCGCCGGCCCGGGGACCAAGATCGTGTGTCTGGGCAACGTCGAGCAGATCGATACGCCCTACCTGACCGAGACGACCTCGGGCCTGACCTACGCGGTGGACCGTTTCAAGCAGTGGGCGCACAGCGCGCACATCACCCTGCGCCGTGGCGAGCGCTCGCGTCTGGCCGACTTCGCGTCCGAGGTGCTCTGAGCCCGGTGCAGGCCGTCATCTGCTGATCGACCGCAGCCGGCACGACGCCGGCACCCGCGCATGCGGGTGTCGGCCGGCGCGGCAGCGCGGCTCGCCGCACTGGCGCGTCGCCTAAGGCTGTGCCGGCCAAAATGATGCATCAGCCATCGATTTGAACTGCTCCGACTTGCATCGGCATTCGCTGCGATGCAACATGCACCGCATGTGCGCAGGGCCGTCCCCGTGATCTCCGCCACCCAGTTGCGCGCCGCACGCGCGTTGCTCGGGCTCGACCAGCGCGCGCTGGCGGCGCTGTCGGGGGTCTCGCTGCCGACGATCCAGCGCATGGAGGCCAGCGCCGGTGACGTGCGCGGCTCGATCGCGACGCTGACCAAGATCGTCGACGCGCTGGAGGCGGCAGGCGTCGAGTTGATCGGCAACGACCGTCCCAGCCATGGACGTGGCCGCGGCGTGCGGCTCAAGGATCCGGCATGAGCACGGCGCGGCGACTGCGGGCGGTGCGCTGAGGCGATGGGGATGCAACTGCCACGCTGGGTCTGGGTGGGTGCGGTGACGCTGGCGTGCATTGCCGGCATGGTCAATGTGACCGGCTACCTGGGCTTCGAGCATCTGGCGGTCAGCCACCTGACCGGCACCACCAGCCTGCTCGGCGCCGCGCTTGCCGACGGCGACTGGCGCTCGGTGCGCCATCTGTGGGCGATCCTGATCGCCTTCAGCCTTGGCGCGATGCTCAGTGGCCTGATCATCCAGGACAGCGCGCTGCGCCTGGGCCGGCGCTACGGCGCGGCGCTCGCGCTCGAATCGGCGCTGCTGCTGGCCGCGGTCCCGCTGTTTTCGTCCCAGCCGCTCAACGGCGCACTGCTGGCGGCGATGGCCTGCGGCCTGCAGAACGCGATGGTGACCACCTACAGCGGCGCGATCGTGCGCACGACCCACCTCAGCGGCATGTTCACCGACTTAGGGATCGGCCTGGGCCATCTGATCCGCGGCAAGCCGCTGCCGATGCGTCGGCTCACGCTCAGCGGCCTGATCATCACCGGGTTCCTCGGCGGCGGCGTGCTCGGCACCTGGCTGTTCCGGGCGCTGCATTACCACGCGCTGTTGATCCCGGCCGCGCTGACCGGCCTGACCGGCCTGGGCTATGCGGGCTATCGGCACTGGACGCTGGTACGCGAGGCACGCCGCGTTCCCTGACGCCGGCACGTGGGCGGCGGGCGTTGCGGCAGAATAGCGCCATGTCCGACACCCCTCGCCCCCTTCCGCACTCACCATCGCCGGCTCCGACTCGGGCGGCGGTGCGGGTATCCAGGCCGACCTGAAGACCTTCGCCGCGCATCGTGTGCACGGCCTGTCGGCGATCGCCGCACTGACCGCGCAGCACACCCGCGGGGTGAGTGCGGTGCACGCACCACCGGTGGCGTTCCTGCAGGCGCAGATCGACGCCTGCTTCGACGACTTCGACGTGCGTGCGGTCAAGATCGGCATGCTCGCGACCGCGTCGATCGTGGTCGCGGTGGCCGACGCGCTCGCCGCGCATCCGCACGTGCCGGTGGTGCTCGATCCGGTGATGATCGCGACCTCCGGCGCGAAGCTGCTCGACGACGATGCGCTCGAAGCGCTGCGCACCCGGCTGCTGCCGCGTGCGACCGTGCTCACCCCCAACATCCCCGAAGCGGAACTGCTGCTCGGCACCCCGATCGTCGATGCCGGCCGCGCCCGTACCGCGCTGGGCGAGCTGCGCGCGCTCGGTGCGCGCGGTGTGCTGCTCAAGGGCGGCCACCTCGACGAAGGCGACCGCGTGGTGGACCGCTACGCCGATGCGCAGGTGCAGTTCGAACACGACGCGCCGCGGCTGGCGATCGACGGCCACGGCACCGGCTGCACGCTGTCGTCAGCGATCGCCGCGCAGCTGGCGTTGGGCGCATCGCCGGCGGATGCCTGCCGCCAGGGCATCGACTACGTGCACGCAACGATGCGCGACGCCTACCGGCCAGGACGCAGTGCGGTCAGCGTGCTTGGCCACCTGGGGCCGATCGCCCGATGAGCACGCCGTCGCCGCCACTGGCCCTGGTCGCAGGCGACGGTCACCGCTACGAACTGATCGCGCGCGTGCCGACGGCGCCACGGCGCAGCCTGCTCTGGCTGCCCGCGCTGGGCGTGGCGGCGCGGCACTACCTGCCGTTCGCCGAACGCCTGGCCAGTCAGGGCATCGCCGTGTTCCTGCACGAATGGCGCGGCATCGGCTCGAGCGCGCTGCGCGCCGGGCGCCATGTCGATTGGGGGTATCGCGAGCTGCTCGGCGACATCGCCTGCAGCGAGGCAGCGATGCGCACGGCCGTGCCCGACGCCGACCGCATCGTCGGCGGCCACAGCCTCGGCGGCCAACTCGCTTGCTGCCATCTGGCCTGCCGCCCCGAGGCGGCGCAGGCGCTGTGGCTGGTCGCCAGCGGCGCGCCGTACTGGCGCGCGTTTTCCGGGCCGCGCGCGCTCGCACTGCCGGTGCTGTACCGGTTCATGGCCTGGCTGTCGCGGGTCAACGGCGCACTGCCCGGTCGCCGGCTCGGCTTCGGCGGCAACGAAGCCCGTGGCGTCGTCGCCGACTGGACGCGCAGCGGGCTGTCGGGCCGTTATCGCGCCGCCGGCCTCGATCTGGACCTGGACACCGCACTGCACCGGGTCGACGTCCCGGTCGCGGCCGCCGTGCTCGCCGACGACTGGATGGCGCCGGCCTCCTCGCTGCGCTACCTGCTCGGCAAGCTCGCCACGCCGGCGCCGACGATCGCGAGCTTCGATGCCCAAGCCCTGGGCATTGCCGCCGACCATTTCGCCTGGATGCGGCAGCCCGACACGATCGCCGACTGGCTCGCGCAGCGCTGACCCGGTTGCCCCGGAGCGCTGCGCTAAACTGCGCCGTCCTCTTGTCCGAACGCCTTCCCCCATGAGCGCAACGCTGCCCGCACGCGACGACATCCGCATTTCCGTCGTCGGCCTGGGATACGTCGGCCTGCCGCTCGCGGTCGCGTTCGGGCGACGCCACCCCACGCTGGGCTTCGATATCGACCAGGCACGCATCGAGCAGTTGCAGGCCGGCCATGACCATACCCGCGAGCTGTCGGAAGACGAACTGCGCGCGGCGACCCATCTGCACTACAGCGCCGACCCGGCAGCGCTCGCGCGCTGCAATGTGCACGTGATCACGGTGCCGACACCGGTCGACGACTACCGCCGCCCGGATCTGTCGGCGCTGGAGCGCGCGAGCCGCGCGGTCGGCGCCACGCTCGCGGCCGGCGATGTGGTGATCTACGAATCCACGGTGTATCCGGGCGCGACCGAGGAGGTCTGCGTGCCGATCCTCGAACAGGCCTCGGGCCTGCGCTACCGCGACGATTTCCATGTCGGCTACAGCCCCGAGCGGATCAACCCGGGCGACAAGCTGCACCGCCTGGAGAACACGCTGAAGGTCACTGCCGGCTCCTCCCCGGCCGCGGCCGACTTCGTCGATGCGCTCTACCGCGACATCGTCGCGGCCGGCACGCACCGGGTCTCGAGCATCCGCGTGGCCGAGGCCGCGAAGGTCATCGAGAACACCCAGCGCGACGTCAACATCGCACTGGTCAACGAACTGGCGCTGATCTTCGAACGGCTCGGCATCGACACCCACGAGGTGCTCGAAGCGGCCGGTACGAAGTGGAACTTCCTGCCGTTCCGGCCCGGCCTGGTCGGCGGCCACTGCATCGGCGTCGATCCCTACTACCTCACCCACAAGGCCCAGCAGATCGGCTACCACCCGGAGGTCATCCTGGCCGGGCGCCGCATCAACGACAGCATGGGTCTGCACGTGGCCCAGCGGCTGGTGAAGCTGATGCAGCAGCGCGGTATCCAGACCGCCGGCGCACGCGTGCTGGTGCTGGGCCTGGCGTTCAAGGAGAACTGCCCGGACCTGCGCAACACACGCGTCGTCGACGTGGTCGCCGAGCTGCGCAGCTACGGCGTCGAGGTGGACGTGCACGATCCCTGGGTGGCGCCGGCCTACGCCGAGCACGAATACGGGCTGCGCCCGGTCGCGACCCCCGAAGCGGGCGCCTACGACGCCATCGTGCTGGCGGTCGCCCACACCCAGTTCCGCGAGCTCGGCAGCGCCGGGATCCGCGCCTACGGCAAGCCCGGCGCGGTGCTGTTCGACGTCAAGGCGATCCTGCCGGCCGACGAGGTCGACGCGCGGCTGTAGCGCGTGTAGCGCGGCCGCCCACGCACGCGAGCGCCCGCCGTCGCGGGCCCCTGCCTCAGGCGCGGTGGTAGGGATGATTGGCCAGCATCGCCGCGGCCCGATAGAGCTGTTCGGCCAGCACCAGCCGCACCAGCATGTGCGGCAGCGTCAGCGGGCCGAGCGACCAGCGCTCATCGGCGCGCGCCAGCACCGTGTCGGCGTGGCCTTCGGGTCCGCCGATCAGGAACGCCAGATCCCGCCCCTGCGCGCGCCAGTGTTCCAGCCGCTGCGCGAGATCCTCGGACGAATGCATGCGGCCGCGGCCATCGAGTGCCACCACCAGGGCATTGCGTGGCAGCGCGGCGAGCACGCGCGCGCCCTCGTCGGCCATTGCACGCGCGGTGTCGCGTCCCTTGCCACGCAGGCCCGGCTCGACCTCCACCAGGTCCAGCGGCAACCAGTGCGACAGGCGCTTGCGGTACTCGCCGAAGCCATCGGCCACCCAGGCGGGGGCGCGCTCGCCGACCGCGACCAGCCGGGCCTTCATGCGGTCACGCGCGGCGGACGGGCATCGGCCGGGGCCGGCTGCCGCTTCACCCGTCGCTGCGCGGCTCGCCGGCGCCCGGCGGCTGGTCGCCGACCGTCCACAGGCGTTCGAGCGCGTAGAACTCGCGCACGCGCGGCAGCATGACGTGCACGACCACGTCGCCCAGGTCCACGAGTACCCACTCGGCCTCGCGCTCGCCCTCGACGCCGAGCGGCTGGCAGTCGAGCTGCTTGGCGCGTTTGACGACCTCGTCGGCGATCGACTTCACGTGGCGGCTGGAGGTCCCGGAGGCAACGACCATG
The DNA here is from genome assembly GCA_002240395.1 of Xanthomonas citri pv. mangiferaeindicae. NCBI lineage: Bacteria > Pseudomonadati > Pseudomonadota > Gammaproteobacteria > Lysobacterales > Lysobacteraceae > Xanthomonas > Xanthomonas citri. The sequence continues at coordinate 2,771,426 of CP016836.1, read as the reverse complement.
AAGTCGCAGACGCTGCTGCGGCCGCGCACGTCGATATCGACGACGTCGACGGCCTTGAGATGATCGACCGCGTCGAGCGCGGTCCGGAGCAGGACATCTGCCGGCGGCGGCGGCTCGGGCAGACGGGTCTTGATGACGTGGGCGGTATCGGACAAGGGATCGGGACTCGAAAAGTGCGGCAGCGATTATAGCGGAGCGCCCGCCCGCGGCCGGTACAGCCCCTTCTCCTCGATGAATGCGGCCACCGCGTCCGGCACCAGCCCTGCCAGCGGCGCGCCGGCGGCCGCCTGCGCACGGACCTGCGTGGCCGAGACCGGATGCAGCGGCTGGCGCAAGCGCAGCACGCGCCCGGCCGGGGTCGCCGACAGCGCGGCCGGCGCGTCGGTCCAGCGATCGGCCAGACAGGCGGCCAGCGCCGGGGCCAGTGCGCCGTCCAGGCCGCTGCCCGGACGCTCGGCGACCACCAGATGCGCCAGCTCGAACAGTGCCTGCCAGCGATGCCAGAGCGGCAGGCCGAGCAGGCTGTCGGCGCCGACCAGCCACGCCAGCGGGCGGGCCTCGCCGAGGCGTGCGCGTAGCGCCGCGAGCGTGTCGACGGTGTAACTGCGGCCGCCACGCCGCAGCTCCTCGCGATCGAGCAGCAGGCCCGGCTCGCCGTCGATCGCCAACGCAATCATCGCCGCGCGCTGCTCGGCATCGGCGCCGGGCGGGGCGCGATGCGGCGGGTCGGCAGCGGGCATCAGCCGGACGGTGCAGCCCAGCGCATCGCGTGCGGCCCGCGCGATCGCCAGATGGCCGCAATGCAGTGGATCGAAGGTGCCGCCGTAGACCAGATAGAGCATCGCCGGGATCAGGCCGCCAGCAGCGCGCCGGCCCGGGCGTCGGCAACCGCGATCAGCAGCCGCTCCAGCGCAAGCCAGGCGTCGGCCGGGTCGATCCCCGGCCGGCCGCGCCCCTTGGCGATCCGGTCGATCCGGCCGGCCTCGGCGACGAAGCGGTCCCAGCGCGAGGCCGGGTGCCGCTGCAGCGCACGCCGGTAGCCGGCCTGGCGCGCGTCCCAGATGCGCTGGGCCTTGAATTCGGCGGCCATGTTGCCGCCGCGCGCCTGGACCTGCGCCAGGCTGGCCGCGCGCGTGAGTTCCATGACGATCATGCCCATCAGCGCAGGAATCGCCGCACCCTCGGCGCGCAGACCCGCCAGCATCCGGGCCGCCTGCGCCGGCTGACCGTTCATCGTCGCATCGAGCAGCCGGAACACGTCGTAGCGCGCGGCATCGGCGACCAGCGCCTGCATCCGCGCCGCATCCAGCGGCTGACCGTCGGCCAGCAGCGCGAGCTTGTCGACCTCTTGCGCTGCGGCCAGCAGATTGCCGTCGACGCGCTCGGCCAGCAGTTGCACCGCGGCGCGCTCGGCAGGCACGCCGCGACTGCGCAGGCGCGCCTCCATCCAGCCTTCGAGTTCGTGCGGCTTGACCTGCCAGGCGACCACTAGGTGCCCGACCGCGGCCACCGCCTCACTCCATTTGCCGCCGTGCTGGCGGCTCCACTCGCCGCCGGTGATCAGCAAGGTGACATCGGCCGGCGGGTCGGCGCAGAAGCCGGCGATGACCTGCGCGCCCTCCTTGCCGGGCTTGGTCGTGGGCAGGCGCAACTCGATCAGCCGTCGGCTGGCGAACAGGCTGGGCGCGCGGAACGTCGCCTCGAGCGCGTTCCAGTCCACATCGCGGCCTTCAGGCTCGAATACCTCGCGCTCGGACACGCCCTGGGCCCGCGCCGCAGCCCGCACCGCGTCGGCGGCCTCGAGCACGCGCAGCGGCTCGGGCCCGGCAATCAGATAGGCCGGCCGCAGCGGTTCGCGCGCCAATTGCGCAGGCAGGCGCTCGGGGGTCAGCTCCACGGCGAGGACGCACCGCTGGCCGGGACTGTCGCCATCAACCGCGCTCGCGTTCCTGCGGGTTGCGGAACACCGCATCGATACGGCGGATGATCGAGGCGGTCATTTCGCGCTCGAGCTCGCGCGACAGCAGCTCGCGCTCGGAATCGGCACCGATCGAATCGGTCGGCAGCGCCAGGTAGTCGCGCGCCAGCTCGATCGCCTGCTGGGGCACGATGTCGCGGCCGTCGGCATCGCGCATCGAGAACACCACCGCATAGCGCAGCGTGTACTCCTGCGCGCGGCCCTGGGCATCGAGGCTCGCCGGCAGCGAGGCCCAGCGCTCGGAGCGGATGTCGAGCACGGCGACATCGACCGCGTCCTGCTCGGCGATCTGCGCCCCGGCCGCGGCCAGCGCGCGCTCGACCGAGCGCGCGAGCCGGCTGTAGGGATCGGACGAGACGATATCCACCGGCCCCAGCTCCGCCGGCAGCGTCAGCGCGTTGCGCAGATGGAAGCCGCAGGCCGACAGGGTCAGCGCAAGGACCGTGGCGGCAGCGGCCAGACGGAGGGAAACCGGGCGGAGGATGCTCATGGACGGAGTCTGGACGAGGCGGTGTTGGCCGGCAAGCGGCGCGCGGACGCGCCGCCCCGGCAGGTTCAGGCGGCGACGATATTGACGATCTTGCCGGGCACCACGATGACCTTGCGTACGGTCATCTGGGCCAGGAACCGCGCCACGTTCGGCTCGGCCAGGGCCAGGGCCTCGACCGCGTCCTTGGCGGCGTCGGCGGCGACCTCGATCGTGCCGCGCAACTTGCCGTTGACCTGGACGGCCAGCGTCAGCGCATCGCGCGCCAGCGCGGCAGGGTCGGCACGCGGGAACGGCTGGTCCTCGAGCAGGGTCTCGGGATGGCCCAGCAGCTGCCACAGCGCGTGCGCGATGTGCGGAGTGATCGGGTTGAGCAACAGCACGATCGTCGAGAGCGTCTCCTGCAGCAACGCACGTGCGTTGGCGTCGTCGGCCTCGAACTTCTGCACATGGTTGAACAGCTCCATCACCGCGGCGATCGCGGTGTTGAAGCTGTGGCGGCGGCCGTAGTCGTCACTGACCTTCTGGATCGCCTCGTGCAGCTGACGACGCAGCGTCCGCTGCGCTGGGGTCGCGGCGGCGACGTCGAAGGCGCCGACCGGGCCGGCCTCGACATGCCGCTGGACCTGCGTCCACAGCCGGCGCAGGAACCGCGCCATGCCTTCGACACCGGCCTCGTTCCATTCCAGCGACTGCTCGGGCGGGGCGGCGAACATCGAGAACAGACGCACGGTGTCGGCGCCGTACTTGTCGATCATCGACTGCGGATCGATGCCGTTGTTCTTGGACTTGGACATCTTCTCCACGCCACCCACCCGCACCGGCGCGCCGTCGCGCTTGGACACCGCGCCCACGATGCGCCCCTTGTCGTCGCGGGTGACCTCGACCTCGGCCGGATGGATCCAGTCCTTGCCGCCGTTGTCCTGTTCCCGATAGAACGTCTCGGCGATCACCATGCCCTGGGTCAGCAGGTTGCGCACCGGCTCGTCGCCCTGCACCAGGCCCGCGTCGCGCATCAGACGATGGTAGAAGCGGAAGTACAGCAGGTGCAGGATCGCGTGCTCAATGCCACCGATGTACTGGTCGACCGGCATCCAGTAATTGGCGCGCTCGTCGACCATGTCCGCCGCCCCGGGCGAGGTGTAGCGCGCGGTGTACCAGCTCGATTCCATGAACGTGTCGAAGGTGTCGGTCTCGCGTTCGGCCGCGCCGCCGCAGTTCGGGCAGGTGGTCTTGCGCCACTGCGGGTCGGACTTGATCGGTGACTGCACCACGCCCGGGTTGGCGAATGCGTCTTCGACATCCTCGGGCAGCAGGACCGGCAACTGGTCCTCGGGCACCGGCACCGCGCCGCAGGCCTCGCAGTAGATCACCGGAATCGGGCAGCCCCAGTAGCGCTGGCGGCTCACGCCCCAGTCGCGCAGCCGGAAGTTGACCTTGCGTGCGCCCTGCCCCTGCGCGCCCAGGTACGCGGTCAGCGCGTCGAACGCGCCGTCGAAGTCCAGGCCGTCGTAGGTTCCGGAATTGATCAGCACGCCGCGCTCGGTGTAGGCGCCGCGCTGCTCGATCCCGTCGAGATAATCGCGGACCACCGCGACGGCCGCCGAGGTGTCGTAGGCATCGACCGAACCGCCCGACAGCGCCGCCTGGAACGGGTCGGCGTCGTGCGCGACATCGCCGATCACCTCGCGCAGCGCATCGCGCACCGCCAGCGGCACGATCACCGGCCGCACCGGCAGGCCATAGGCCTTGGCGAACTCCCAGTCGCGCTGGTCGTGCGCGGGCACTGCCATCACCGCGCCGGTGCCGTAGCCCATCAGCACGAAGTTGGCGACGTAGATCGGCACGTCCTCGCCGGTGACCGGATGGATCGCCCACAGGCCGGTCGCCATGCCGCGCTTGTCCTGAGCCTCGAGCTCGGCCTCCGACACGCCGCCCTGGCGCAGATCGGCGAGAAACGCGGCCAGTTCGGGGTTGTCCTGCGCGGCCTTGAGCGCCAGCGGATGCTCGCCGGCGATGCTGAGGAAGGTCACGCCCATCAGCGTGTCGGGACGCGTGGTGTAGACGGTCAGCGGGGTCGCTTCGCCGTCGACCGCGAACGTGATCTCCAGGCCCTCGCTGCGGCCGATCCAGTTGCGCTGCATGGTCTTGACCGAGTCCGGCCAGCCCTCGAGCGTGTCCAGGCCGTCGAGCAGTTCCTGCGCGTAGTCGGTGATCTTGAGGAACCACTGCGGGATTTCGCGCTTCTCCACGACCGCGCCCGAGCGCCAGCCGCGCCCGTCGATGACCTGCTCGTTAGCGAGCACGGTCTGATCGATCGGGTCCCAGTTGACGACTGCGTTGCGGCGGTAGGCCAGGCCCTTCTTCATCAGCCGCACGAACATGCGCTGTTCGTGGACGTAGTAATCCGGGCTGCAGGTGGCGAACTCGCGGCTCCAGTCGATCGCATAACCCAGCGCCTGCAGCTGGCCGCGCATGTGGTCGATGTTGGCGTAGGTCCACTTCGCCGGCGCCGTCGCGTTCTTGATCGCCGCGTTCTCGGCCGGCAGGCCGAACGCGTCCCAGGCCATCGGCTGCAGCACGTTCTTGCCGGTCATGCGCTGGTAGCGGCTGATGACGTCGCTGAGCGTGTAGTTGCGCACATGGCCCATATGCAGCGCGCCGGAGGGGTACGGCAGCATCGACAGGCAGTAATACTTGGGCCGGTCGCTGCGCTCGACGACCTCGAAGGCGCGGGTGTCGGTCCAGAACCGCTGGGCGTCGGCCTCGACGCGGGTGGGCTGATAGGCGTTGACGGACGGAGCGGCAGGATCGCTGGACACGGACAGTTCTGGCGGCAGAGGACAGCCGGCAAGCCTACCCCAGCGCCCCCGCGTCCGCCACGCGAGCCCGGTACGGCCGAACGGGCTGCTAGACTCGTCTGATGTCTCGGACATCACCTCTCTCCCGCTCCCGAGCCCTGCGCCTGCCGGCGATCCTGCTGGCGTTCTCGCTGCTGGTGGGCGCCGCCGCCGCGGCGATCGTGGGTGTGCGCAGCCTGGAGCGGGCGAACGGGTCGCTGGAGCACAGTTATCTGGTGATCAACCTGCTTGTCGCCTCGGAGGCGGCGCTGCACGAGGCCGAGTCCAAGGCGCGCGGCTACCGCCTGACCGGCCGCGAGAGTTTCCGGCCCGAGTACGGCGACGCGGTGGCGCGCGCCGGCCAGTACAGCCGCAGGCTGATCGAACTGACCGCCGACAACCCCTCCCAGCAGGCGTTGGCGCGCACCTTCGACGCGGACATGCAGCGGCATCTGAGCACGATGGAGATCCTGCTCGATCCGGTGCAGATGGCCGCGCTGCCCGACGACGAGCGCCAGCGACGGATCAGCGACAACGTCCGCCGCGCCACGGCGATGTCGGCATTGCGCCAGCAGCTGATGGAAGAGGAAGCCCGGCTGCTGGCCGAACGCCAGGTCACCAGCCAGCAGCGCGCGACCTTGCTGGTGGTGTTCATCGTGCTGGCGTTCGTCGTCGCATTGGGCCTGCTGATCTTCATGCTGTGGAGCCTGTCGCGCGAGAACCGGCGCAGCCGCCGGCTCGAGCGCGACGCGCGCAATGCGATGCGCGACCTGCATGCGCTGTCGGAACAGCGGCATACCCAGAGCGAGTACGCGGGCATGCTGCAGAGCTGCCAGAGCCGTGAAGAGATCGTGGCGCTGACCACGCGCGCGGTCGTCGAGCTGGTGCCCGGCGCCAGCGGTCGCTGCTACCTGGCACGCCCGTCGCAGAACTTCCTCGAAAGCGCCGGCACCTTCGGCGAGCACCCGATCAGCCACGAAGACACCGTCACCCAGGACGATTGCTGGGCGCTGCGTCGTGGCCAGCCGCACTATCTGCGCGGCCGCAGCGGCGGGCTGCGCTGCGCGCACATCGACCGGGATGTGCCGCTGGACGGTGTGTCGACGCTGTGCGTACCGCTGATCGCGCAGGGCCAGTCGCTGGGCATGCTGCACGTCAGCGCAGCCAGCGATCCGTCGGGCAGCGACAACGACGCCTCGATCCTGGCCTCGCTGTCCGAGCAGATGGCGTTGGCGCTGGCCAACCTGCAATTGCGCGAGACCCTGCGCACGCAGTCGCTGCGCGATCCGCTGACCTCGCTGTTCAATCGCCGCTATCTCGAGGTGAGCCTGGCGCGCGAGCTCCAACGTTGCGAGCGCCGTCAGCTGCCGCTGTCGCTGATGATGCTCGACGTCGATCACTTCAAGCGCTTCAACGACACCCACGGCCATGCCGCCGGCGACGCCGTGCTCAGCCAGGTCGGCCGGCTGATCCAGGCCGGCGTGCGGACCGAGGACATCGCCTGCCGCTACGGCGGCGAGGAGTTCACGGTGGTCCTGCCCGAGCTCGACGCGGCGAATGCGCGCCTGCGCGCCGAGCAGATCCGCCGCGCGGTCGAGATCTCCAGCGTGCAGCACATGGGCCAGACCCTCGGCCCGGTGACGCTGTCGATCGGCATCGCGACCTTCCCCGCCAACGGCACCACGCCCGAACTGCTGCTGCAGGTCGCCGACGCCACGCTCTATCGCGCCAAGGCCGAAGGCCGCAATCGGGTGCTGCACGCCTCGCAGACCGACTGAGCGCCGCGCGGGCGCACGCCCTGCAGCCGTGCTTCAATCCGGCTTCCTGTCCTGGCCGCCCGGAGCCCGCCGCATGACCAGCCGCTTCCGCCTCACCGCACCGTCGCCGGTGCTCGCCCTGCTCGCCGTCGCCCTGCTCGCACCCGCCGCGCAGGCGCAAGACCGCACAGCCCTGCAGTGCGAGCGGTTGTTCGACGCGCGCAGCGGCCGCGTGCTCGGCGCGCATACGATCGTGGTCGCCGATGGCCGGATCGAATCGGTCGCCGCCGGTCACGCGGCGCCGGCGGGCCAGGCGCGCACGATCGCGCTCGCCGGGCGCACCTGCATGCCCGGCTGGACCGACCTGCACGTGCACCTGGGCTCGCAGTCCGGCCCGCAGAGCTATTCGGAAGGCTTCCGCCTCGACCCGGTCGATTTCGCCTACCGCTCGGTCGGCTACGCGGAAAAGACCCTGTTCGCCGGCTTCACCACGGTGCGCGATCTCGGCGGCGAAGTCGCACCGCATCTGCGCGATGCGATCGAACAGGGTCTGGTGCGCGGCCCGCGGATCTTCGCGGCCGGCAAGTCGATCGCCACCACCGGCGGCCATGCCGATCCCAGCAACGGCTACAACTCGATGCTCTCGCATCTGCTCGGCCCGCCGGGCCCGACCGAAGGCGTGATCAATTCGATCGACGATGCCCGCCAAGCCGTGCGCCAGCGCTACAAGGACGGCAGCGACGTGATCAAGATCACCGCGACCGGTGGCGTGCTCAGCTACGCCAGATCGGGCGATGCGCCGCAGTTCACCGTCGACGAAGTCCAGGCGGTCGTCGACACCGCCAAGGACTACGGCTACCGCGTCGCCGCGCATGCCCACGGCACCGAGGGCATGAAACGCGCGGTGCTGGCCGGCGTGACCAGCATCGAGCACGGCACCCATATGGACGAGGAGGTCATGCGGCTGATGAAGCAGCGCGGCACCTGGTACGTGCCGACGATCTACGCTGGGCGCTTCGTCGCCGACAGCGCGTGAATTCATCTACATGGTCGAGGCCGGGATCCCGGCGGCGTACGCATTGCAGTCGGCGACGCTGCACGCCGCGACCGTGCTCGGTGTCGACGACCAGGGCATCGTCGAGCCCGGGCGGCGCGCCGACATCATCGCAATGCCGGGCGACCCGGTCGCCGACATCAATGCGGTGCTGGCGGTCGACTTCGTGATGAAGGCCGGCCGCGTGTATCGTGCGCCGGAGGCATCGGCCACGCTCGACTGAGTCAGCCGACCCGGCGCGGCAACCGCCACGTCAGCCAGGCCGTCCAGCCGCACCAGGCCAGCAGCAACACGCGGTCGGCCGCACCGGCGGCCGCGACCGCCGGCGATGCCAGTGCCGCCACGACCGCGAGCGCCGCCAACAGCGAGACGAGCCGCACGCCCGGCATGGCGATGGCGGCCAGAGCCGCCCCGGCACCGAAGGCCAGGGCCCACAACATCCACGCGCTGGCGTGCGCCCGGCTGCCGCCGCCGTCGAGGTCGCCGGCATCGAGCGGCAGTGCGCCCTGCAGCGCGAACAGCAGCGCCGCCAGCAGCCACAGCCGCAGGGCGATGCCGATGGCCAGGCCCGCGTCCGGCCACCAGCGAACGCGCGCGCGCCACGCCACAACCGCCAGCACGAGGCCGGGCAGCACGAACGCGAGCAGATTGAACGCAGCCGCATGCGGCAGGCCGTGCGCGCCCGGCAACGCCAGCGGCACACCTGCCGGCAGGTCCGCAACCCGCGCGAAGCCGACCATCGCCAGCCAGGTCGCGGCATGCGCCACGAGCACCGGCCCCAACGACCGCCACCGCATCGATGTTTCCATCCACCCCACTCCAGCCATGTCCGGGCCGGATGATAGGCGCCCGGCGTGCCACCGCACCGATGTCGCTGGGGATCCACAGATCGCGCGCGGTCTGCGCTTGTATCCTGCGCAACCGTCGCCACCTCTAGTCGGGCCGCTCCGGCGGCTCCCGACCGCAACTGGAACTTCCGCATGCTGCTCAACGGCCAGGCCCCCACTCCCGAACGCTCGCCCCATATCGTCGATGTCACCACCGAGACCTTCGAGTCGGCGGTGCTGCAGGCCTCGCTCGATGTGCCGGTTCTGGTGGACTTCTGGGCGGAATGGTGCGGCCCGTGCAAGACCCTGGGCCCGGTACTCGAAAAGCTGGCGGCCGAGTACAACGGCGCCTTCATCCTCGCCAAGGTCGACGTCGACAAGGAATCGCAGATCGCCGCGGCGTTCCAGATCCGCTCGGTGCCCACGGTCTTCCTGATCGCCGGTGGCCAGCCGGTGGATGGCTTTCCGGGCGCACTGCCCGAGGGCCAGTTGCGCGAGTTCCTGCAGCGCCACGGCATCGTGCCGGCGCAAGGCGATGGCGCCTCGCCCGACGACGCCGCCCCGCTCGATCCGCAGGCCGAGGTCGCGCGGCTGCGCGAGGCGGTGGCCGCCGAACCCGACAAGGCGGAGCTGCGGCTCGACCTGGCGCTGGCGCTGCTGCAGACCGGCGCCGCGCAGGAAGTCGAAGGCCTGCTCGACGGCCTGCCAGCCAACCTCGCCACCGACGATCGCGCGGTGAAGGCGCGGGCGCGCCTGGATTTTGCCGCGCTGCTGGCCGACGCGCCGCCCATCGAAGCCTTGCAGGCGGCGATCGAACGCGAACCTGCGGACCTGCGCGCCCGCCACCTGCTGGGCGTGCGTCAGATCGTCGCCGGCGATGCACCAGCCGGCCTGGAACAGTTCATCGAGATGCTGCGCCGCGACCGCGATTTCGAGGACGGCCTGCCGCGCAAGGCACTGATCGATGCGTTCCGCATCGTCGACGACGCCGAGCTCGTCGGCCGCTACCGCAGGAAGATGGCCTCGCTGCTGTTCTGACGCGCCGATGCGCCCGTCGCCTGCATCGGCCCTGCCGGTGCGGGCAACGCTAAAACATACAGGTGCGTATGGTAATGTCCCAACGCCCTGGTCATGCCCGCCCGCCATGTCGCCGCGCCTCGCCCGTCTGCTGTTCAATCTCTGGCCGCCGTTCCTGTTCACCGGGATCCGCGTCACCGCGCTGACGCCCGGGTTTTCGCATGCCCGGGTCGAGCTGCGCCGGCGCTGGTACAACCGCAACTACGTCGGCACCCACTTCGGCGGCAGCCTGTTCGCGATGACCGACCCGTTCTGGATGGTGATGACGCTGCGCGCGCTCGGCGACGACTACGTGGTCTGGGACAAGGCCGCCGAGATCGAATTCATCCGTCCCGGGCGCGGCACTGTGCATGCCACGTTCGATCTCGATGCGGCCACCGTCGACGCGATCCGCGAAGCGACCGCGCACGGCGACAAGCACCTGCGCTGGTTCACCACCGAGGTCGTCGATGCGGCCGGCGAACCGGTCGCCCGCGTGCGCAAGCAGATCTACGTGCGCCGCAAGCGCGACCGCGGCAGCGCCCCAACGCCCGCCTGAGCCGCGCGCACGACGCCCCAAGCCGTCAGCCGGTCGGTATGCTGTAGCGCTACGGGGAACACGCATGTCGCAGACCACAAGCGGATACGAGTCGCCTGCGCTGCCGCAGATCGCGGGCTATCGCCTGCTGCGCGTCATCGGCCATGGCGGCATGGCCACGGTGTACCTCGGCACGCAGCTGTCGCTGGGACGCGACGTCGCCATCAAGGTCATGCGCCCCGAGACGCTGGCCGACGAGGTCAGCCGACGCCGGTTCGAGAACGAGACGCGGACGATCGCACGCCTCGAGCATCCCCACATCGTCGGCATCCACGATGTCGGTCGCACCGCCGACGGGCTGCCCTGGTACGCGATGCCCCACTTGCCGCATGGCCACCTCGGCCAGCGCGACCTGCGCGGCGACCAGGCCCGGGTCCGCGCGATCCTGCAGGCCCTGCTGTCGGCGCTGGCCTATGCGCATGCACGCGGGGTGATCCACCGCGACGTCAAGGCCGAAAACGTGCTGTTCGACGAGACCGACCGGCCGCTGCTGGCGGATTTCGGCATTGCGCTGCGCCGCGGCTACGGCACCCGGATGACGATGGTCGGGCTGGCGGTCGGCAGCACCGCGTACATGGCGCCCGAGCAGGCCCGTGGGCAACAGGTCGACTTCCGCGCCGACCTCTACAGCGTCGGCGTGCTGGCCTGGGAGATGCTCACCGGCGCGCTGCCGTTCGCGGGCGAGGACGCGCTGTCGATGGCGCTGGCGCACGTGCAGAACCCGGTGCCGCGCCTGCCGCCCGAGTTGCGCCACTGGCAGCGATTCCTGGACCAGGCGCTGGCGAAGTCGCCCAAGCGGCGGTTCGCCGATGCCGGACAGATGCTGCGGGCACTCGAGCAGGTGCCCCAGCGCGATGGCGAGGCCCGGATCACCGGGCAGATCCGCCGGATCGGCCGCGGCGGGCGCCGTCTGTTGCCGTGGCTGGCGCTGCCGGTCGTGCTGCTGGCCGGCGTCGGCGTGTGGCGCGCTTGGGAGCGCCCCTCGGCCACGCCGGTAGCGGCCGACGAGGCCGCGCCGGCCGCATCGATCGCGAGCGCGCCACCGGTCGCAGACCAGGACACCGCCGACGGCGACGCCGATGCCGATCTCGCACCGCAGACCGATCCCGACGCGGTGGCGGCCGCTGCCGGCATCGAAGCCTCGCAGGCTGCGCCCGTGTCGGAGGCCGACCGCCACCTCGCCGCCGCCGAGCGCCTGCTGCGGGCCGGACGGCTGGCGGCGCCGCACGACGACAACGCGCTCGAGCGCCTGCGCCGTGCACGCGCAGCCGATGCCCAACACCTGGGGTTGCCGTCGCTGACCACGCGTGTCTTCGCCGCAGTCGGCAACCGCGCCACCACGCTGATCGCAGGCCGCGACGACGGCGCGGCCACCGAACTGCTGCAGGCCGCACGCGCGCATGCCGGCAGCGCCGAGGAAGCCGCAGCGCTGCAGCCGGTGCGCGTGCAGGTGGCCGATGCAGTCGAGGCGCGCATCGCCGACGCCGTGACCGCGGTCGATCGCGACGACGCGATCGCCAGCCTCGCCGCCGCCGACGCCGTCGGACTCGACGCCGCGACCAAGGCGCGCCTGCGCCGCGAGGCCCAGGCCATTCCCGACCTCAATGCGCTCGCGGCCAAGATCCCCGGTGGCGCGCGGGTGGTCCGCAGCGGCGACACGAGTTTCGCGATCGCCAACGCGCCGGTCAGCCGCGGCGATTACGCGGCCTTCGTCGCCGCGACCGGCCGCAAGTCGTCGCCGTGCCGCGCGCGCGGCTCGGTTCTGCGGGCGCTGGCGCCGCGCGACTGGGAGTCGCCGGGCTTCGACCAGAGCCCGGGCGATCCGGTGGTATGCGTGTCCTGGCATGACGCGGTCGACTACGCACGCTGGCGCAGCGAACGCGAGGGCCGCAGCATCGTCGTGGCCTCCACCACGCAAGGCGCAGCCGCCCCGGCGTCCGCCGATGGGCCGGCGGAATGGCGCAGCGACTGCGCGGCGGCATGCAAGGATCGCATCGCCGCCGGCCGCAGCCGGCGCGACGCACTCGACAGCCGCGCGCTCGATCCCAAGCGCGGCTACGACGACGTCGGCTTCCGGCTCGTGCATCTGCCATGACTTCCCGGGCATGATGACGCCCCCTTTCGCCTCGCGGATCTTTCATGAGTGCCCACTCCCTGGGCGGACGCCTGCAGCGCCTGTTCCTCACCGGCCTGCTGACGCTGCTGCCGATCTGGCTGACCTGGATCGTCGTCAAGTTCGTCTTCGTGCTGCTGTCGGATATCAGCACGCCCTGGGTGGTGCCGCTGGCGCACGGCATCTCCGCCGCGTTCCCGGCGCTGGGATGGATCAATGTCGCCTCGGTCCAGGCGACGGTCGCGATGATCGCAACGATCGTGCTGATCCTCGCCGTCGGCTGGCTGACCCGCCGCGTCGTCGGCCAGCGCATGCTCGGCTGGGTCGACGCGCTGGTGCGCCGCATCCCGCTGGCCAACATCATCTATTCGAGCGCACGCAAGCTGCTCGACATCCTGCAGACCAAGCCCGACGGCACCCAGCGCGTGGTGCTGATCGATTTCCCGCACAGCCAGATGAAATCGGTCGGCTTCGTCACCCGGGTGATCCGCGAACAGGGCACCGGCCGGGAGCTCGCCGCGGTCTACGTGCCGACCACGCCCAACCCGACCTCGGGCTATCTGGAGATCGTGCCGCTGGACAAGGTCACGCCGACCGACTGGACCGTCGACCAGGCGATGAGCTTCATCATCTCCGGCGGCGCGGTGGCGCCCGACACGATTCCCTTCGAGCCGCCGCCGCCCGCGTCGGCGCCCGCCCGTTAACGTCCGGTGCCGGCACGTCGCCCACGCCAGCGCAGGCCGCCCGCAGAGACGCGCGTGCGCGACTCTGCCAACGCCGGCCCAGCGCCGGCGGGCCAGATGATCCGCACGCTGTCCTCGCTGATGCTCGGCATGCTGGCCGCCACGACGGTCGCGCTGGGTTTCGAGTTCCTCGGCAAGCGGCTGTTCCCGCTGCCGGCCGGTGCGCTGCCCACGGATGCCGGCCCGTCCGGTCTGTTCGCGATCGCCCCGACCGGCATGTTGCTGCTGGTCGCACTCGGCTGGCTGGCCGGCGCCCTGTGCGGCGGCTGGGTCGCCGCCCGCATCGCGCACCGTCGGCCGATGCGCATGGCACTGACGGTCGGCGCGCTGATCCTGATCGCCGTACTGCTCAACGCCTGGCTGTTGCCGCAGCCAGTGTGGATGACCGTGCTCGACGCGATCGGCGCATTGCCGATGGCCTGGTGCGGCGGGCGCTTGGCTGGCGCCGCGCCGCGCCGTTGAACGACGCCGGCACATGCCGGCGCCCACGCCTCAAGGCGCGTCGTCCGCCCGGAACGCACCAAACGCCGTCAATTGCCCGGCGACCGCCGCGTCGCCGACGACCACGATGCTCTGGCGCGCGGGATCGAAGAACTCGCGCGCGACCGCCTGTACCTCGGACGCCGTCACCGCGTTGGCCTGGTCGACGTAGCGGCTGAGGTAATCGGCTGGCCGGCCCAGCAGCCAGTTCGACGCCAGCGCCGAGGCCACCGCCCCTGCAGCTGGTTCTGGAACAGGTAGGTGCCGGCGGTGAAGCGCTTGGCGCGCTGCAATTCATCCTCCGGCACGGGTCGGGCGCGCATCCGCTCGAACTCGGCCAGGAACTCGCCGATCGCCGCACCGGTGACCTCGTTGCGCACGTCGGCCTGGGCCTGGAACGCCCCGCCCCGTGCGCGCAGGCCGAAGCTGCTGCCGGCGCCATAGGTATAGCCTTTGTCCTCGCGCAGATTGCGCATCAGGCGGCTGTCGAAGCCACCGCCGAGGATGGTGCTGGCGAGCGCGGCGGGAATCGCCCGCGCGTCGTCGGCCGCGAACGCCGGGCGACCGATTCGCACCGCCGACTGCACACTGCCCGCGCGCGGCACCAGGACGAACTGCGGCCGGTCGGCGGCCGCGGGCGCGGGCGCCTCGGCGATGGCATCGCCGCGGCCCGCCCAATCGCCGAACGCATCACGCGCGAGCGCCAGCGCCGCGTCGTCCGACAGCGGGCCGGCAATCACCAGCAACGCCTGGTCTGGCCGGAAGCGCGCGGTATGCGCGGCCTGCAGAGCCGCGACGTCGGTGCCGGCGATGCTGGCCTCGGTCGGCAGCGTGTTGCCGTAGGGGTGGTCGCCGAACAGCACGCGCCCCATCGCACGGTTGGCCTGGTAGGCCGGCTGCGCCTGCATCGCCTTGAGGCTCTGCAGCGCGTTGGTCTTGGCCAATTGCACTTCGCTGGCCGGGAACGCCGGGTGGCGCACCACGTCGGCGAACAGTGCCGCCAGTGGCTGCGCCGACGACGACAGACCGGATGCGGCGATGACGAGCCCGTCGCTGCTCGCACTGGCCGAGATCGATGCCCCCAGACGTTCGAGCGTCTCGGCAATCTGCACCGAAGTGCGCGTCGCGGTCCCTTCCTGCAGCAGGCCGGCGAGCAGGTTCGACATGCCCGGCAGCGCAGTCGGGTCGCTTGCCAGACCGCCGCGCACGGCCAGCACATAGTCGACCTTCGGCAGGCCGCCCGCGCGCGGCACGATCCAGACCGTCAGGCCATTGTCGAGCCGGCGCTCGACCAGGCCCAGTTCGGGCAGCGGCCGGTCGGCGCCGTAGGCCGGCAAGTCGGCGGGCAATACGGTCGGCGGCGCCTCGGCCGGTGGCGCACCGGGCGCAGCTTGCGACTGCGCCTGCGCGGCGGCGGCCATCAGGCAGGCGCCGAGCGCCAGAACGAGCGGACGCACTGCGCGTGTACGGCGATACGGAATGTCCATGGCGGTCTCCTCAGTCCTGCGCGGGGGCGGCGGGGGCCGGTGCGGCCGGCGGGGCGATCCCGCGCGCCGGGGCCATCGCGGCCGGCACGCGGTCGATGACGGTGCGGTTGCCGTCGGTCAGGTAGGTTTTGGCGACACGCTGGATGTCAGCCACGGTCACCGACCGCACCCAGCCGGGCACTGCGTTGAGCGTTTTCGCATCGCCCCACAGCAACTGCGCCTTGGCCAATTCGTCGGCACGCGAGATGAACGGCTCGAGGCCGTCGACGTAATCGGCCAGCAGCTTGGTCTTGGCCGCAGCCAGCGTCTGCGCCGGCACGCCCTCGGCCACGATCCGCGCGATCTCCTCGTCCATCGCGGCGAGCACGGCGTCGGGCGAGACATCGGGCTTGTAGAGGGCGAACAGTGTCATCAACGTCGGGCCGTCGTAGTCCCAGGCGTGCCCCAGCGGCCAGCCCACTCCGCCGTCGATGTTGAGGAGTTGTTCGCGCCCCTTGACCAGTCCCTGGTACAGCCGCGACGCGTCGCCGCCGGCGAGCAACTGCGCCAGTACCGCCATCGGCGCCTGGTCGGCGCTGCCGCGCGGCGGCATCTTCCAGCCCACCGCCAGCGCGGGCACCTGCGCCAGCGCATCGCTCTGCGCTTCGCGCCTTTCGCGCGTGTTCAGGGGCTCGGACACGTCCGGCCGCGCGGGCGTCGCACGTGCGGGGATGTCGCCGAAGTACTGTTCGACCAGCGCGAATGCCTCGTCCGGTGCGATGTCGCCGACGATGCCCACCACTGCGTTGTTGGGCCCGTAGTAATCGCGATGGAAGGCCTGGACGTCGGCCAGCGTCGCGCCCTCGAGATCCTTGAAGCTGCCGTAACCGTCATGTGCGTTGGCCCACTTGTCGAACGCCAGACGGTTGATGTCGAACACGAAGAACAGCCCATAGGGCTGGTTCTGCACATTGACGCGGATCTCCTCCTTGACCACGTCCTGCTGGTTCCTCAGGTTCTGGGCAGAGAAGTCGAGCGTCTTCATCCGGTCCGCTTCCAGCCACAGGATCGGCGCGAGCGCCGACACCGGCGCGGTTTCGATGTAGTTCGTGTAGTCGGGCCGCGTCGAGCCGTTGAGCCGGCCGCCGCCGCCCTGGATCACGCGGTCGAACACGCCCTTGGGTGCGATCGGCGTGCCCTGGAACATCAGATGCTCGAACAGATGGGCGAAGCCCGTGCGGTTCTCGGGCTCGAGCCGCATGCCCACGTGATAGACCACGCTGACGCCGACAGTGGGCGAGCTGCGGTCCTGCGACACCACGACGGTCAGGCCGTTGTCCAGGCGCCGGGTCTCGATCGGCAGTTGCCAGTCGGCGGGCTGTGCGGCCGCCGGCGCGGCCAGCATCGCGAGCAGCACGCATGCACCGCCCAATCCTGCGAGTCGTCTCATCTCGATCCCCTTGCCGCCCCGCTCCCGGGGGCGCGAAGCCCGACTATAGGCCGCATCGCCGGCGTCGCGGTGTGCCGCAGGTCATGCGCCGGTCTGCACGCGCCGCTAACACTTGCGGCCCATCGGCACGCGACGATCGCGGCCCGCTCTACCAGGATCCGCCGATGTTCAAGCCGCGACCGAACGCGCCGCGCCACCACGCCTGCAGCGCTGAACCAGGTGGCGCCCGGCGACGCCGCCTGCGTCAGCGCGGCGCGTCGGCGCCGGTGTCGTCGATCCCGACGTTGCTGCTCGCCGCCTCATAGACCCCGCGGTCGAGCAAGCCGGTCTCGCGCGCGACCAGCACCGGCACCAGCATCTGCCCGGTGACGTTGGTCATCGTGCGCATCATGTCCAAGATCCGGTCGATCGCCAGCAACAGGCCCAGGCCTTCGAGCGGCAGACCGGCCGCCGACAGCACGACCGTCGCCATCACCACCGCCGTGCCCGGCACGCCAGCGGTGCCGAAGCTGCCGAGCACCGAGGCCAGCAGGATCGCCGCGTACTGCGCGAAACTCAGCTCGATGCCGAAATACTGCGCGATGAATACCGAGGCCAGCGTCGGATAGATCGCGCCGCAGCCGTCCATCTTGATCGTCGCACCCAGCGGCACCGCGAACGCGGCGTAGTCGCGGTTCACGCCCAGGTTGTGGGTGACCGCGCGCAGCGCGACCGGCATCGCCGCCAGGCTCGACGAACTGACGAACGCGACCTGCATGCCGGGCGCGGCGCCGCGGAAGAACTTCAGCGGATTGAGCCCGTGCACCAGCAGCAGGCCGCTGTAGACGATGACGATGTGGGCGGCGCACGCGACGTACAGCGCGATCACGAAACTGCCCAGCGGCAGCAGCTTCTCGAAGCCATAGGTGCCCACGAGGGCGGCGATCAGGCCGAAGGTGCCGAGCGGGGTCATCTCGAGCACGAAGCGCGTGACCTGGATCATCGCATCCGACGCCTGGCCGACCAGCGTGCGCAGGGCAGCGACGCGCTCGCCGAGCTTGACCAGCGCGAAGCCGAGCAGGCCGGCGAAGAAGATGACCTGCAGGATCCGTCCTTCCGACAGCGCTGCGAACGGGTTGGTCGGCACCACACTCAGCAGCACCTCGACCGGGGTCGGCACCTCGCGCGGGGTGTAATCGGCGGCCACGGTCAGCGAGCCCGGCGCCACGCCGAGCCCGGGATTGAAGGTGTAGGCGACGGCGAAGCCGACGCCCACCGCGAGCACCGCGGTCGCGGCGAACCAGCCGAAGGTGCGCCCGCCGAGCGCGGCGATCGATTGCTGCCCGTGCAGGGCGGCGACCGCGTTGATGACCGCGAAGAACACCAGCGGCACCGCGATCATCCGGATCAGGTTGACGTACAGCGTGCCCAGCGGTTGCAGCCAGGTGCCGGCTGCCGGCCCGAGCAGCCAGCCGGCCAGCGCGCCGAGCACGAAGGCGCCGAGCACGCGCTGCCAGAACGGAATCCTGAACCACCATGCCACTGCGTTCATTGCGGCCTGCCCGAAACGTCGAACTGCGACGATACGTGAGCGCATGGGGGTTGGCGATGCCCCTGCCGCGACGCCAGCGTCCCACCAGTGCAACGCCCGGCGACATCAACGGCCGCCGGGCGCGCGGATGTGGCTACTGACGGGCGACGACAGTCAGGCCTGTGTAGCTGCCGCTCAACTGCAGGTAGTACGTGCCGGCCTTGGGCGCGGTGATGCGGATCGTCTCGATGTTGCTGCCCGCACGCGCCGAGCGGAACTCGTAGTCGGTCGAGGTCGGCGGTGCGCCATAGCGCGCGTGCAGGGTGACGTCGCCGCGGCCGGCCAGCGTCATCAGCGTCAACGTGCGACCGGCCTGGGCCTCGAAGCGGAACAGCGCGCCCTCGCCGTTCGAGGCCAGGCCAGTGACGTCGGCGCCATTGAACAGCTGGGTGCCGAGCTCGCAGGTCTCGGTGGCCGGATCGCAGGGGGTCTCCAGCGCCTTCTCCAGCGCGCGGGTCGCATCGACGATGCCCACGCCGATCGGCGTATTGGCCGGCGGCGGCACATTGAACGGACGCGCGGTGCGCTTGAGCAGGAGCTCCATCTCGGCCGGCGTCAGCGGCGGACGGTCCTGGGCGACCAGCGCGCTCTGCACCAGCGCAGCGATGCCCGACACATGCGGGGCCGCCATCGAGGTGCCCATCAGCCCGGTGTAGAGGTACTGCCCGGAGGTCGGCGTGGTCTTGCCGTCGTAGCCGGTCTGCAGCACGTAACCGTTCCAGCCGCCGTTGCCGGTGTCGAACTCGCCGCCACCGCCGGGGCCGGAGACGTCGACCACCGCACCGAAGTTGGAGTAGTACGCGCGCCCGCTGTTGATGCGGTTGGCGCCGACCGTGATCACATTCTTGCAGTTGGCTGGCGAATAGCGCTGGGCATCGTCGTTGTAGTTGCCGGCCGCGACCACGACCACGCTGCCGCGCGCGACCGCACTGTCGATCGCCGCCTGGGTCATCGCCTCGCACGTGCCTTGTCCGCCGAGGCTGAGATTGATGACCTCGGCCGGGTGCACGTTTTCCGGCACGCCCTCGACCGCGCCGCCCGAGGCCCAGACTATCGCATCGGCGATGTCGGAGTCATAGCCCCCGCAGCGGCCGAGCACGCGCACCGGCAACACCTGCGCGTCGTAGGCGACGCCAGCACCACCGATGCCGTTGTGGGTCGCCTCGGCGACCGTGCCGGCCACATGGGTGCCATGCCAGGTGCTGTCGATCACCGGCGAGCCGCTGTAGCACTCGCCCGCCACCGGGTTCCAGTCGCCGTGGTCCAGCGCGCCGGGCACGCGGTCGGCGGTCTCGCGCCGGGACACGAAGGGATCGGTGATGAAGTCGTAGCCGGGCAGGATGTTATCGGCAAAGTCCGGATGCTCGGCCAGGATGCCGGTGTCGAGCACTGCGACCACCACGCCGGCACCGGTCGAGCGGTCCCAGGCGTTGGCGACGTTGATCGCGCCGGCCGAGCCCTGCAGGTGCCACTGGTGGCTGGCGAAGAATTCGTCGTTGGGGGTGAGCTGCGGCGTGACGGTGCGCTTGTCCACGCCGGTCGCGCGCATGCGCCGGTCCACGTGCACTGAGGCCACCGCCGGATCGGCGGCCAGTTCGGTCACCAGCGCCTGCAAGTCGCGCGCGGACAGCGGCCGCGACAGCCGGAGCACGTCGTAGCCGACCGCGGTCGTGCGCAGATGGCCGACCTGCAGCGCCGGCAGCGCCTTGGCCGCGCGGCCGGTGGCGACCGGACGCTCGAGCCCGGCGCGGCGGATCGCGGCGGTCGCGACCTGCAGCTTGCCGGTGCGATCGGTGCTGGCGATGCGCGCTTGCGCGTAGCGCACGACGATACGGTCGGACGCGGCCTCGGCCGGCGGCGCCACATCGATGCGCGGCACGATCTTGGTGGGGGTACGGGCAGCATCGGCGACCTGCGCGCCGAGCGCGCCGGCCAGAACCGCGGCCAGGGCCACGCTGATGGATGTCTTGTTCATGGTCGAACTCCTCGATTGGGTCGGGATCCGGCGCTTGCGCGTCGCGCCGCCGGACCGGGCACAGAGAAACGGCCGGCGGCGTCCGCCGGCCGGAAGATCACAGATCGATGCCGAAGCCGATGCCGGCCGAGGCCTCATCGCCGCTGAACGCGCCGCCGAGGCTGAAGGAGCCGCGGTCGCCGAGCTTGCGGGCATAGCCGACCGACAACGCGCGCTCGCCGCTCTGGAAGCCGGCGCCGACCGCCACGCGCCCGCGCGGGCTCTGCGTGCCGGCGGCGTTGGTCGCCATGTTGAGCATCGCCGCGCTCATCGCGCCCTGCTTGTCGAGCCTGCGGTCGACGTCGCTGAAGCGACGCTCGACATCGCCGCGGTAGGCCGCGAAGTCATCGTTCCAGGCGGCGAAGCGCTGGTCGGTGTAGGCATTCGCCGACGACAGCGTCTTGGTCGCGGTGGTGTCGGTATAGGCCTTGGCCTCGGTCACGCCGGCCTGGACCTGCGCGACGTTGGCCGCGTCGGTCGCGGCAGTGCCGGCGGCGACATGGGTGATCTGCCGCGCGTTGCCGGTGCTGCCGACCGACACGGTATTCGCCCGGTCGGCCACCGAACCCTGGCCCAGCGCGACCGCGTTCTCGGCGGTGACCGACGCGCCCTGCCCGATCGCCGTGCCCGAGGCCGCGGACACCGATGCGCCCTCACCGACGGCCACCGCGTTGGTGGCGCCGGCCGAGATCGACGTGTTGGCGCCGAGCGCGGTGCTGCCGTCGGCATGCACCTGCGCATTGCCGCCGACCGCGGTGTCATTGGGCCCATGCGCGTACGCACCGCCGCCCACGGCAACCCCGTTCTCGCCGTTGGCGGCCGCGCCGCTGCCGACCGCGACGCCGTTCGGGCTGTCGGGACCGACGCTGGCCTCGCCGTCGCCGCCGATTGCGACCCCTCGGCCGCCGGCTTCCACCGCGCCGATGTGCGCGTCGATCCGACTGATGTGCGCATCGATCGCGCCCAGCGCCTGGCCGATCGAGCTGTACTGCACGCCCTGCAGCACATAGGCCGGCGCCGACACCGTGCCGAAGGCAGTGACCGTCGCCCCGCCGCCCAGAACATCGGCGACGCTGCGCAGCGCCCCGTGCACCTGGCCGCCGTTGACCGCCTCGCGGCTGTCGCCGGCGATCCGGCCTGCGGCAACATGGTCCAGCACTGTGCCGTCGGCGCCGCCGAACGACACGCGTCCCTTGTCCGCACCGTCGTAGCGCACCACGCCTTCGGCCAGTTCACCGAGGTTGCCGGACACCGCCTTGAGCTGGGCGAGGTTCACCGCGTCGGTATCCTCGGTGCCGGCCGCGACATTGATGATCTGCCGGGTGAAGGCCTGGTTGACCGTGCCGTCGTTGCCGTTCGTCCACGACTGCGACGCGCCGACCGACACGGCGTTACCGCGGTCTGCCAGCGAGCCTGCGCCCAGCGCCACCGAATTCTCCTCCAGGGTCAGCGACTGGAAGCCCAGCGCCAGCGCATTGCGTCCCAGGGCGGTGCTGAAGCCGCCGAGCGCGACCGCGTACGGCGCCGCCTCGCGACCGCCGGGGCCGCCGCCCAGTTCCCACGGCCGGAAACCACCGGCATTGGCCCAGGTCCCGAGCGCGAGCGACCCGTCGCCCTCGGCAATCGCCTGGTAGCCGGCCGCAATCGAGGCATCGCTGTTGGCATAGGCGCCGTTGCCCAGGCTCACCGACTGGGCACCGTTCGCGAAGCTGAAGTTGCCGACCGCGGTCGAATAGCCGCCGCGTGCGAGCGCACCGGCACCCAGCGCCGTCGCGCCTTCCTCGTCGGCGAACGCACTGCCGCCGACCGCCGTGGCGTTGTAGCCGCTGGCCCAAGCGCCGGCGCCCAGCGCGTGCGCCATCTCGCCGGTCGCGCTGGCGTTGTAGCCGTAGGCCGTGGCCCACATGCCTTCGACGCTGCTGTGCGCACCGACCGCCATGCTCGCCGGGCCATCGCTGTAGGCGCCAAGGCCGATCGCCAGACTCTGGTCGCCCAGCGCGGTCGCCTCGGTGCCGATCGCGATGGTGTTGAGATTGGCCGCTTCGGCGCCCGTACCCAGCGCCAATGCGTTCTCGGCCAGCGCCAGCGCGTTGTGGCCGACCGCGACCGTGCCATTGGCGTAGGCGGTGGCGCCGGCGCCGTAGGCTGAAGCCCCGTAGCCGATCGCAGTCGCAGTCTCGCCGGCCGCCGTGGCCTCCTCACCGGCCGCGAATGCGCCGGCGTCTTCGCTCGAATCTTCGCGACCGACCGCGGCGAAGTACCGGCTCGAGGCCGTCGCGTCCTTGAGCTGGCCAAGATTCACCGCGTCGGTGTCCTCGGTCCCGGCGGCAACGTTGATGATCTGCCGGGTGAAGGGCGCCGTCGTGTGGCCATCGTTCTGGTTGACCCACTGCTGCGACGCGCCGACCGACACTGCATTGCCGCGGTCGGCCAGCGAGCCGGTGCCCAGCGCGACCGAGTCGTCATCGAGCGTCATCGTCTGCGCGCCCAGCGCCAGTGCCCGCTGGCCCAGGGCGGTCGAGTTCGCACCCAATGCAACCGAGAACGGCGCGGCCTCGCGGCCGCCCGTGCCACCGAATTCCCACGGACGGAAGCCGCCCGCGTTCGCCCAGGTGCCGAGCGCCAGAGATCCCTCTCCTTCGGCGATCGCCTGGAAGCCAGCCGCGATCGAGGCGTCGCTGTTGGCATAGGCACCGTTGCCCAGCGTGACCGATCGATAGCCGGACGCGAAGCTGAAGTTGCCGACTGCGGTCGAATAGCCACCGCGCGCAAGCGCACCGGCGCCCAGCGCCGTCGCGCCCTCTTCGTAGGCGAAGGCGCTGCCGCCAACCGCCGTGGCGTTGTAGCCGCTGGCCCCGGCGCCGGTGCCCAGCGCATGCGCCATCTCGCCGGTCGCACTGGCGTTGTAACCGTAGGCCGTGGCCCACAGCCCCTCGGCGCTGCTGTGCGCGCCGACCGCCATGCTCGCCGGGCCATCGCTGTAGGCACCCAGGCCGATCGCCAGGCTCTGGTCGCCCAGCGCGGTCGCCTCGGTGCCGATCGCGATGGTGTTGAGGTTGCCCGCTTCGGCACCGTTGCCCAGTGCCAACGCGTTCTCGGCCAGGGCCAGCGCGTTATGGCCGACCGCGACCGTGCCATTGGCATAGGCGGTCGCGCCAGCGCCGTAGGCCGAAGCCCCATACCCGATCGCAGTCGCGGTCTCGCCGGCCGCCGTGGCCTCTTCGCCCGCCGCGAATGCGCCGGCGTCTTCGCTCGGATCTTCGCGACCGACCGCGGCGAAGTACGGCACGGCGGCGACATCGTCGGCACGCGGCGCGACCGTGTCCGCGTCGACGGCGAACGCCGCGGCCGGTACGGCGCCCAGCGCCGCTGCCAGTGCCAATCCCCGCACCGTGCGTGCGCGGCCGCTGCGGCGCGCCAATTCGGACGCGACGACGAGCCGCCCGGTGGCCCGATGCCTGACCAGCCTGTAGATCCTGTTCATTACGCTAACCCCTGGAATGAGACGAAGACGATGGGCACGTCCGCGCACGCAGCCCCCTGCCGCGTCCGCCGTGCCGTTGCTGTGTGTCGAGTCCCGTCGACGGGCCCCACCTGCTGCGGGGCCTGACGGCCATTGCGGCCGAGGTCCGACACTAAATTTCAGTCGCGTGACTTGTCACACTCTGAATCTGGCCGGATCATCACGACTCCTCACATTCCGTCCGCCGACGGCCACCAACATGCCGTCGAGTCTGCTTCCCCGCCTGCGTCGCCGGGCCGTCTCCGGGCTCCAGCGGATCTCGGACTGGCTGCAGCGCGTGCCGCTCGACGAGCCGATGGATCGGCGCAATGCCGCGACGTTGCAGGTGCTGTTCGTGTTCCTGGGCGTCACCGTGCCGCTGAACTGGTGGCGCCATCTGACCGCCGGCATGCTCGCGCCGCAGTTCCGTCCCTTCATCACCGCCGACATCGTCGCCGCACTGCTGTGCTGGCTGTGCCTGTGGCTGATCCGCCGCGGTGCGCTGCGCGGTGCGATCGCCCTGTTTGTGACCGCGCAACTAGGTGCGGCCAGCGTGGGTTACGCGACCACCGGCGTGCTGATCGACCAGACCGCGCAAATGCTCACGCTGGTGATCGCCGGCCTGATCTTGGGCCGGCGCGCGCTGTGGATGGTGTTCCTGGCGGTGCTGGGCGTGGTCCTGATCGGCGTGGGCGTGGCGCTCATCCCCAATGCGGACGCCGAGCAGGCGCTCACCCGTGCGGCGGTGCTGCTGCCCTCGTTCTTCATGAGCTATCTGGTGATCACACTGGTGCTCGATCGCAGCATCGCGGCGCTGCGCGAGGCCTTGGCCGAATCGAAGGCGCGCGGTGCCCGGCTGGAGAACGAGATGCGCGAGCGCGAGCGCACGCAGGCGCAGTTGATCGAGGCGCAGAAGCTCGAGGCCACCGGCCGCCTGGCCAGCGGCGTGGCGCACGACTTCGACAACATTCTGGCGCTGATGGCGGCGTTCTCCAGCGAGCGCCACCGGGTCGACCCGGGCGCCGATGCGCACGCGCGTGCCGACGCGCTGGCGCAGGCGCTCGAAGGCGTCGAGCAGGCGTCCCAGCGCGGCATGGCGCTGACCCGCAAGTTGCTGACGTTCGCCCGGCCGCAGCCGACGACGCTGGACACGGTCGACGTCGGCCGCGCGCTGACCGAGCTCGCCCCGATGCTGCGGCAGAGCTTCGGCCCGGACG
The DNA here is from genome assembly GCA_002240395.1 of Xanthomonas citri pv. mangiferaeindicae. Lineage (NCBI taxonomy): Bacteria > Pseudomonadati > Pseudomonadota > Gammaproteobacteria > Lysobacterales > Lysobacteraceae > Xanthomonas > Xanthomonas citri. The sequence goes on along the minus strand of CP016836.1, from coordinate 2,746,274 downwards.
TGCGCGTGCGCGTGCCGCGCGCCGAGGCCGCACTGCCGATCCGCATCGACCGCCACCAGTTCGACCTGGCGCTGCTCAACCTCGCCTCCAACGCCCGCGACGCGATGCCCGACGGCGGCACCTTCGAGGCGAGCGCGGGGGATGCGGCCGATGGCCGCGTCGAGATCGTCCTGCGCGACAACGGCCACGGCATGGGCGAAGCCGTACGCCAACGGATCTTCGAGCCGTTCTTCAGCACCAAGGCGACCGGCAGCGGCACCGGGCTGGGCCTGGCAGTGGTGCACAGCCTGGTGACCGGCGCCGGCGGCACGATCGAGGTCGAGAGCGCGCCCGGTGCGGGCACCACCTTCCGCATCCGCCTGCCGCGCGCACCCGAGGCGCTGCACGATCAGCGCAGCGAGGTCAGCACGTAACCTTCGCCGTGCACCGCCGACAACGGCAGGACGTCGCCGCAGGCCTCGGCAACTTTTCGGCGCAGGCGGTAAATCAGCGTGTCGAGCCGATGCGGGTCGAAATCGTGGACGTTGTCGGAGACCGCGGCGATCAGGCGGTCGCGCGCGACCGTCTCGCCCTCGGCTTCGACCAGGCACTGCAGCATCCGCCGCTCGGATTTGGTCAGCGCCGCGCCGTGGCCGCTGGGCCCGACCAGACGCCAGCCGTTGTCGGCCAGTCGCCAGCCATCGGCCGGTGCCGGCGACGGCGCATCGCCGTGCAGGCGACGGGCGAGGCTGTGCAGGGTCGCCGCCAGCAGGTCGATCTCCACCGGCTTGGCCAGATAGGCATCAGCGCCTTCGTTGAGCCCGCGCACCCGGTCGGGCGTATCGCGCCGGGCGGTCAGCATCACGATGCCCATCCGCGGATGGCGCATGCGCAAGCTCCGCGCGACGTCGTAGCCGCTGGCGTCGGGCAGGCCGACATCCAGTACCACGATGTCCGGCACGCCGCGACGCAGGCGCATCTCGAGTTCGGCGGCGCTGGCCATGCCTTCGATCTGAAAGCCAAAGTCGGCCAGGCGCGGCAGCAGGATGCGCTCGCGCAGCATGTCGTCGTCTTCGAGCAGCGCAATGGTCAGCGTCATGGTCGTCGTTCCGCGCCGGCAGGCGTGGGGGAGTCGCCTCGCCGGCGCTACGATGGTAGCGCGCCGCGCGACCGACACGAGCCTGCCATGCGGGGCGGGCATAATGGAGGCGCATCTTTTCGTTTCCGGGCCGACTCTCCATGCGCGTTTTCTCCGCGGGCATCGCCTGCACCTTGACCCTGCTCTGCGCCGCCTGCGCCTCCATCGACGCCCCCGCGCCGCCCCAGGCCGGCACCGCACTGCACGTCGACGTCCCCGTCGCCGCCCGTCCCGCCGACGAGACCGCGCAATGGTGGTACCGCAGTGGCGCTGCGCGTGCGGCGGGCAATGGCGCGATGGCCGGGAACGCGAAGAACGTCATCGTCTTCCTCGGCGACGGCATGAGCCTGACCACGGTCGCCGCGGCCCGCATTCTCGAAGGCCAGCGCAACGGCGGCACCGGCGAGGAACACCAGTTGAGCTGGGAGCACTTCCCGCACACCGGGTTGAGCAAGACCTACAACACCGATTCGCAGACGCCCGACTCGGCCGGCACCATGACCGCGGTCGCCACCGGTGTGAAGTCGCACATGGGCGCGATCGGCGTCTCGGCCGGCGACCGCACCGACTGCGCCGACAGCCAGGGCCGGCACCTGCAGTCGTGGCTGCGCCTGGCCGCCGAGGCCGGTCTTGCGACCGGCATCGTCACGACCGCGCGGCTGACCCATGCCACCCCCGCCGCGACCTACGCCCACGTACCGGACCGCAACTGGGAAAGCGATGTCGACATGCCCGAGGCCGCACGCGCGGCCGGCTGCCGCGACATCGCCAGCCAGTTCGTCGACGCGGCGCGCGATGGCTACGGCCCGCGCGTCGCCCTGGGCGGCGGTGCGCGTCCGTTCCTGCCCGATGCTGAGGTGATGCCCGGCATCCGCGGCCAACGCCGTGATGGACGCAACCTCGTCGAAGAGTGGCAGGCGGCCCGGCCCGATGGCGCATTCGTCTGGACCACGCGGCAGCTGCAAGCGGCGCGTGCATCGTCGTCGGTGCTGGGGCTGTTCGGCCTCAGCCACATGGACTACGAGCACGACCGCGACACCGGGCCTGATGGCCAGCCCGACCTGGAAACGATGACGCGCTTCGCGATCGACGCCCTCTCGCGCGACGGCAAGGGCTATGTGCTGCTGGTCGAGGGCGGCCGCATCGATCACGCCAACCACGCCGGCAACGCGTTCCGCGCCCTGGACGAGACCGTTTCGATGTCGCGCGCGGTGCAGGCCGCAGCCGAGCTGACGTCTGCCGAGGACACCCTGATCCTGGTCACCGCCGACCACTCGCATACGCTGAACTTCGTCGGCTACCCGGCGCGCGGCAACCCGATTCTGGGCAAGGTCCGCGGCCGCACCGGCGAGGACGGCGATCCCAATGCCTACGCGCTCGATGCCACCGGCCTGCCCTACACCACGCTGTCCTACGCCAACGGCCCGGGCTACACCGGCGCCAGCGACCAGCAACCGGCCGGCCCCAAGACCCATCCGCATGCCCCCCGCAGCGTCGAGCCTGCGCAGGGACGGCCGGACCTGCGCGCAGTCGACACCGAGCATCCCGATTACATGCAGGAGGCGCTGGTACCGATGAAGAGCGAATCGCACGGCGGCGACGACGTCGGCATCTGGGCGCGCGGTCCGGGCAGCGACGCAGTGCGTGGGACGATGGAGCAGAACGCGATCTACCACATCATCGTGCAGGCCACGCCGGCCTTGCGTGCGCAGCTGTGCGCGAACGGCCACTGCAACGCCGACGGCGTGCCGGTCGAACTGCCGAAGCCCGCGCCGGCGCGTACGCACTGACGCACACGCCCGCGCTCGGGCTAAGCTGCGCGGCATCGTCCCCATCGCGAACGCGCGCATGAATCGTCTCGACGGCAAGATCTGCGTGGTCACCGGCGCGGCCAGCGGCATCGGCCGGCGCATCGCCGAGGTCTATGCCGCGGCCGGCGGCCGGGTGGTCGTCGCCGACCTTGCGGCCGAGGCCGCCGAGACGGTCGCCTCCCAGATCCGCAGTGCCGGAGGCGATGCGCTGGCATTGGCGATGGATGTCGCCGACGAGGCGCAGGTCGTGGACGGGATCGCCCGCGCGATCGCGCATTACGGCAGGATCGACGTACTGGTCGCCAACGCCGGCATCCAGATCGTCAGCCCGATCGTCGACTTCGACTTCGCCGACTGGAAACGGTTGCTCGCGATCCATCTCGACGGTGCGTTCCTGACAACCCGCGAGTGCCTGCGCGACATGGCCAAGCGCCGCGCAGGCGGCGCCATCGTCTACATGGGCTCGGTGCATTCCCACCTCGCCTCCAAGCTCAAGGCCCCTACGTCACCGCCAAACACGGCTTGCTCGGCCTGGCCCGCGCGGTGGCCAAGGAAGGCGCCGAATACGGCGTGCGCGCGAACGTCGTCTGCCCCGGCTTCGTCAGGACGCCGCTGGTGGAGAAGCAGATCCCCGAGCAGGCGCAGGCGCTGGGGCTGAGCGAGGACGAGGTCGTGCGCCAGGTCATGCTCAAGGACACCGTGGACGGCGAATTCACCACGCTCGACGATGTCGCCAACGTCGCCTTGATGCTGGCCGCGTTCGAGACGAACGCGCTGACCGGGCAGAGCCTCAACGTCAGCCATGGCTGGTCGATGCAGTAGCCGCCGTAGCGGTGAGCGCATCGCTGAATCGAGACTGGCCGAGCGGGTGTCGTGCGCCTCGACCTCGGGAAAACCCTAGCTGCCGTGCGCAGGCCCGACTTTTATCCTGAATAGGATTTCCCAGTCAGGTTCCGCATGAGCATTCAGCCCGCCGCATCGCACGCACCGTCGTCGCTTCCCGCATCGCCGTCCACCGAGCCCACACGGCACACCGTGCAGCCGGCCGAGAGCCTGGTCCAGATCGCGAACCAGTACGGTGTTTCGCCGCAGGACCTGCTCAAGGCCAACCCACAGGTCGTGAACCCGGAGATGATCTATCCCAGCGACGAGCTGGTGATCCCCACGCGCACATCGCACAGCGACAGCCAGGGAGTCTCGATCTCCAACTCCGGCGGCATCAGCGCCAACCAGAGCACGCGCACCGACACCCGCACCACCTACACCAGCGATGCCGGCACCGTGCACCAGTCCACCACGTCGAGCAGCGGCAACGTCAGCGTCAATCCTGAGGCCGGCTCGGTCACCGCCTCGGGCGGCGTATCCTTCAGCGAGTCGGTGAAGTCGGCCAAGGGCTATGGCGTGAGCTTCGGCGCGGGCGCGAATGCATCGGTGTCAGGCGGTGTGAACACCGCCAATGGCGTGACGACCTACAAAGCCTCGAGCGATGTCTCGGTGTTTCTCAAGGGCGGCGTGAACACGCCGCAGGCCGGCGTCGAGCTCGGCCGGACCGACGGCATCCGCGCCAGCTACCAAGTCGCGATGCCGGCCGATGCCGGCGTCGACCCGCTGTCGGTCAACCCGTTCTCGCCGCGCTCGATGCCGGTGGGGTCCACGGTCACGATGAACGGTTCGGACTACACCACCAACGAATTCAAGGCGACGTTCCGCAATCTCGCCACCCAGACCAAGGTCACCGACGAGACCGGCGTCAGCACGGTGATCGCCCGGACCGGCGAGGACACGGTCCGCGTGACCGCGGGGCCGACCGAAGCGGTCAAGGCCTACAACGGCGTCGGCGTGGAGTTCGGGATCGGCAACGTCATGCTGGGCCGCAACGACAGCCTGGCGGGTGCGACATTGCGCACCGCCGAGTTCGACCTGTCCACCGAAGCCGGCCAGGCCGCCTACAACGACTTCCTGGCCGCCGGCCGCATGCCTGAAACGAACGGCGCCGGCGTCGCGGACGTCGCCACCATCGAGCGCCTGGACTACAGCTCGCAGACCAACCTCAGCGCCAAGCTCGGGCCGGTGAACCTGTCGCTCGACGGTGCCCGCAACACCGGCAACATGGTCGTGACCACGCGTCCGGACGGCAGCATCGAGCGTAACGTCGACCTGCAATACGCGGGCAACGTGCCGATGAACGTGACCCAGCGCTGGGACGCGAACGGCAACGAGATCGCCAGCGCCCGCGTCTACAGCTACGACATCAAGGTCGACCAGAGCAACGTGCAGATGCTCAACACCGCACTGAGCGGCGACCTCGACGGCACCCCGGTGCAGGAAGGCCAGACCGTGACGCTGAGCTTCAGCGAGCAGCAGATGGCGGCGCTGGCCGGCAAGACCGCCACCGCGGTCGGCAACGGCGCCCATATGAGTCTGGGCCATCTGCTGGGCTACCAGAACCGCGACGGTAGCTACCCCACGCCCGATGCCTGGGACTTCGCGCTGTCGTTGGGTCGCAACCTGGGTAACAGCGATTACGGCCTGTCGGAGCGGCTGTTCTCGATCTCCGACGGCAGCACGGCCGGCGGCTTCGGCGACCGCAGCTACGCGCGCATCGACGCCGGCGTCACTGCGCACGAGTGATCGACAGGAACGCCCCGGTCGGTCCACGCCGGCCGGGGCGTTGTGCTGTACGGAGCTTCAGAACGGCTTGGCGATCACCAGGTACACCACGCCCACCAGCAACAGCACCGGCACTTCGTTGAACCAGCGCAGTGCGCGCGTCGAAGGCAGCGCGCGGCCGCGTCCAGCGCCCTTGAGCCAGCGCCCGCCGACCACGAAATGCGCGAACAGCAGCACCACCAGCAGCAGCTTGGCGTGCATCCAGCCCGCACCGCCGACCATCGTCGGGAAGTCCGGCAGCACCCGATAGCCCAGCCACAGCACCAAGCCCAGCGCGACCGCCAGACCCGCCATCACATGCCCGAAGCGGTACAGCCGTCGCCCCATCAGCACCAGCCGCTGGTGCACCTCGACGCGGCCCTGCGCCTCGACCAGGTTGATCAGGATCCGCGGCAGGTAGAACGCGGCGGCAATCCAGGCCATCACGAACACCAGGTGAAAGGTCTTGACCCACAGATAGGCTTGCATCGCGCGCTGGCTCCTCTGACTGGTGCATAGGATCGCATGTCGCTTCGCGTCCGGTCGCGCGGCGCTGCCGCTTAGAATGGCCGCCCTTCCGTTCGCGCCCGCATTTTCGATGGCCAAGCAGTACGACCGTGCCTACTTCGACCGCTGGTACCGCGCCGGCGACATCGGCGGGCCGGCGCGCCTGGCGCGCAAGGTCGCGCTCGCGGTCGCGACCGCCGAATACCATCTCGAACGTCCGCTGCGCAGCGTGCTCGATATCGGCTGCGGCGAAGGCGCCTGGCGCGCGCCGTTGCTGAAATTGCGCCCCAAGGCGCAGTACCTGGGCTTCGATGCCAGCACCTACGCGGTCGGTCGGCACGGACGCAGGCGCAACCTGCACCTTGCTCGGTTCGGCGATTTCGCGATGCTCCGGCCCTGCCCCCCGGTCGATCTGCTGGTGTGCAGCGACGTCATGCACTACCTGGACACGCGCGAACTCGATCGCGGCCTGCCCGGACTGGCCGAGCTGTGCGGCGGTGTCGCGTTCCTGGAGACATTCGCCCGAGAGGACGGCGCCGAAGGCGACGACGACGGCTTCCGGCAGCGTCCGGCCCGCTTCTACCGCACCCGGTTCGCAGGCGTTGGATTTCGCCCGCTTGGCTCGCATTGCTGGCTCTCGCCGGCCCTGGCCGACGCCGCCACGGCGCTCGAACTGGCGCCGAAGAGCAGCTGAATCCGGCCGCAATCCCGCAGGACGGGTTCACGCGGCCTAGAATATGTTGCAACGCACAACCCGCTCCCGGATACCCGCCATGCTGTTCTACCAAATGCACGAACTCGGCCGCGCGTGGATGAAGCCATGGACGTTGCTGGCCGACGCCACCGCGCGCGCCTACGCGCCCGGCGGTACCTGGCTGTCGCAACTGGCGGGCGCGGACCAGGTCGCCGCGGCCAATGAACTGCTTTACCGGATCGGCAAGGACTACGAGAAACCGGCCTTCGACATCCATTCGGTCGAGCACAACGACCGCACCTATCCGGTCGTGCAGCTCGACGAACTGGAGCTGCCGTTCTGCAAGCTGCTGCGCTTCAAGCGCTACACCGACGATCCGGCGCACCTGGAGGTGATCCGCGCCCAGCCGCGCGTGCTCGTGGTCGCGCCGCTGTCGGGCCACCACGCCACACTGTTGCGCGACACGGTGCGCACGCTGCTGCGCGACCACAAGGTCTATATCACCGACTGGGTAGACGCGCGGATGGTGCCCACCGAGTCCGGCGGGTTCTCGCTCGACGACTACGTCGCCTACATCGAGACCTTCATCCGTCACATCGGCGCCGAGGATCTGCATGTGATCAGCGTCTGCCAGCCCACCGTGCCGGTGCTCGCGGCGGTGTCGCTGATGGCCGCGCGTGGCGAGCCGACGCCGCGCTCGCTGGTGATGATGGGCGGGCCGATCGACACCCGGCAGTCGCCGACCGCGGTCAACAACCTGGCGACCGAAAAGCCGCTGTCGTGGTTCCAGCACAACGTCATCCACCCGGTGCCGATGAACTATCCCGGGCGCGGGCGCCTGGTGTATCCGGGCTTCCTGCAGCACATGGGCTTCATGGCGATGAACCCCGAACGCCACCTGGAATCGCACCGGGCGTTCTACGAAAACCTGATCAAGGGCGACCTCGAGGACGCGCAGGCGCACCGCCGGTTCTACGACGAGTACAACGCGGTGCTCGACATGCCGGCCGAGTACTACCTCGACACGATCCGCGTGGTGTTCCAGCAGCACCTGCTGCCACGCGGACGCTGGGTCGTGGCCGGCGAGCCGGTCGATCCGTCGCGCATCGCCGGCACTGCGCTGCTGACGGTCGAGGGCGAGCTCGACGACATCTCCGGTGAAGGCCAGACACGCGCGGCGCACACGCTGTGCACCGGCATCGCCGAGGCCGACCGCGCTCACCTCACCGTCGAGGGCGCGGGCCACTACGGCATCTTCAGCGGCCGCCGCTGGCGCAACCAGGTCTACCCGCAGGTCCGCGACTTCATCGCCGCGCATGGCGGGTCGGCCGCAACGCCGCGGCGCGCTGCATCAAAGAAGCCATCGGCCCCGCGCAAGAGCAAGCGCAAAAACGGCTGACGGCACCGCCGCAGAACCGGGGTCAAAAAACCGGGGTCAGAGTGCAATTTCGCGACGCGAAATTGCACTCTGACCCCGGTTTTGTTTTTGCAGAGCCGGGACGCGATCCCCGGCCCGCGCGATGCGCTCCCCGAGGACGAACGCACTGCGCGAGCGGGCAGACGCAAGCGTCCTTCCGACCTGGCGAGAAACCAAAAAAAACCCCCGCTTCCGGCAAGCGGAAGCGGGGTTGGATACCGCGCGCCGATGGCTCAGGCGCGGGTGTCTTGGCGGGCGCCCTGCGGCCTGCCGGCGCCCTGGCGGTGCGGCCTGGGACCGGCGTGCGCATGCGCGCCGCGTTCCTGCGGCTTGCCGTGGCCACGTGCGGCCGGCTTGCGCGGCGGACGCTGACCACCGGGCTTCTGCTCGCCCATGCGCGCGCCCGGACGACCGCCGGCCGGCTGACGACGCTGACCGCCGCCGTTCTTCGGGATCGGCGTATCCAGCCGGACCGGCTGGCTCGGCTCATAACCTTCGACCGCACTCATGTCGATCTCGGCCTTGAGCATGCGCTGGATCTGGCGCAGCAGCCCGCCCTCCTCCGGCGACACCAGCGACAGTGCCTCGCCCGACGCGCCGTTGCGGCCGGTGCGGCCAATGCGGTGCACGTAATCCTCGGCAACCATCGGCAGATCGTGGTTGATCACCAGCGGCAGGTTCGGGATATCGAGCCCGCGCGCGGCAACGTCGGTCGCGACCAGAATGCGGGCGCGGCCGGACTTGAACGCGTCGAGTGCCTTCTGCCGCTGCGCCTGGCTCTTGTTGCCATGGATCGCGACCGACGGCAGGCCGGACTCGGCCAACTGCTCGGCCAGACGGTTGCAGCCGTGCTTGGTCTTGCCGAACACCAGCACCTGGTCGGTGTGGCGCTTGGACAGCAGATCGACCAGCAGATCGCGCTTGCGGCTGTTGTCGACCGGGTGGGCGCGGTGGGCGATGGTGTCGGCGATCGTGCTGTTGGCCGCAACCTGCACCTGCTTGGGATCGCGCATGAACTCCAGCGCCAGCGCCTTGATCCGCGGCTCGAACGTGGCCGAGAACAGCAGCGTCTGGCGCGCCTTGGGCACCCGGCCCAGGATGCGCTTCATCTGCGGCAAAAAGCCCATGTCGAGCATGCGGTCGGCTTCGTCGAGCACCAGCAGCTCGACCGCGTCGAGCTTGGCGTGGCCCGAATCCATATGGTCGAGCAACCGGCCCGGGCAGGCGACGAGGATGTCGACGCCACGGCGCAGGTTGTCGATCTGCGGCTGCATGCCCGCGCCGCCGAAGATCGTCGTGACGTTCATGCGCAGGTGGCGGCCATAGGCCTTGAGATTGTCGGACACCTGCACCGCGAGCTCGCGGGTCGGCACCAGGATCAGCGCGCGCGGCTTGCGCGGCCCCTTGGGCGGGGTCTCCTTGGCCAGGCGCTGCAGCAGCGGCAGGCCGAACGCGGCGGTCTTGCCGGTGCCGGTCTGGGCACCGCCCAGCACGTCATGGCCGCCCAGCACCAGCGGGATGGCTTCGGCCTGGATCGGGGTGGGGGTGGTGTAACCGGTTTCGGTCAGCGCGCGCAGCAGCGCGGGCGACAGCCCGAGGGTTTCGAACGTGGTCATGCAAGGACTCCTGTGGGCCAGTCCACGTCCCGGCGGCCCGCGCGTGCGGGCAACAGCCGATGGCCGTGACGATGGCGATGGACCCCGGAGCTATCCGTAAACCGCGCTGCGAGATCCGATGTGACGGCACCGGGAACGCCCGGGCACCGTGTCTGCGCGACGAAAGACGTGCGGGATAAGGACCGAAAACGGCGCGACGCGCCGACGGCATACCAGGATCGTGACCGGGTCCAAGGACCTTGGGTGGGCGACCGCGCTGCAGGACCCGCCCATTCTAGGGCACCGCAGCCCGCGGCGCCATCGCCACCGGTCGGGTCTGTGCGTTGTGCGGCGCATATGGCACGCTCCGTCGGGTTCCCGTTCACGGAGTTCCCGATGGCTTCTGGTTCCGGCGCCCAGGGCGGCGCGGTCACGCTCGGTCGCTGGCTGCTGGCCGCGGTCTTCATCGTCGCCGGCGCACTGCGCCTGTGGGCGGCGCTGCGCGGCGTGCCGACCTCCGACACGACGCTGGCCTTCAGCCTGGCGCAGTTGCTGGTGGGCGTGCTGATCGTCGCCGGCTGGCAACTGCGCTGGACCGCGCTGGCGGCGGTGGCGCTGGTGCTCATCGATGCCGTGCTCTCGCATCCATTCTGGGCGGTGCGCGCCTCGGCCCGCACCGGCCAGATGCTGCAGTTCCTGCAGCAACTGGGACTGGCCGGGGGCTTTTTGTTGCTCTCGGCCATGGCCCCGAGACGCTGACCGATGGCCGCCGACGCCCACGACACCACCGGCCAGTTGGTGCAACTGGTCGCGTTGCTGGGCGCGGCGGTGGTCGCAGTCCCGCTGTTTCGCCGCTTCCGGCTGGGCTCGGTACTCGGCTATCTCGCCGCGGGCCTGGCGATCGGCCCGTTCGGCCTGGGCTGGTTCTCCGATCCCCAGGCGATCCTGCATGTGGCCGAACTGGGCGTGGTGATGTTCCTGTTCGTGATCGGGCTGGAGATGCGGCCCTCGCACCTGTGGGCGCTGCGCCGGCAGATCTTCGGACTGGGCGCCTTGCAGATCCTGCTCGCGACCACGGCCCTGACCCTGGTGGCCTACGCCTTCGGCTTCCCCTGGCCGGTGGCCTTCGTCGGCGCCGCGGGCTTCGTGATGACCTCGACCGCGGTGGTCATGCAACTGCTGTCGGAGCGCGGTGAGATCGCGCTGCCGCACGGCCGCAAGATCGTCTCGGTGCTGCTGTTCGAAGACCTGCTGATCGTGCCGCTGCTGGCCTCGATCGCGTTCCTGTCGCCAACGCCGGAGGCCGCGGCCGACGCGCCGTCGCGCTGGATGGCGATCGCGATCGGCATCGGTTCGCTGGCCGCACTGGTCGTGGCGGGCATCTACCTGCTCAATCCCCTGTTCCGGATCCTCGCCGCCGCCCGCGCACGCGAAGTGATGACCGCCGCCGCGCTGCTGGTGGTGCTCGGCGCGGCCTTGCTGATGCAACTGGGCGGGCTGTCGATGGCGATGGGCGCGTTCCTGGCCGGCGTGCTGCTGTCCGAATCTGCGTTCCGGCACCAGATCGAGGCCGACATCGAGCCGTTCCGCGGCCTGCTGCTGGGCCTGTTCTTCCTCGGCGTGGGCATGGCGCTGGACGTGGCGGTGGTGGTCGAGGACTGGCCGCTGATCGTCTCGGCGGTGCTGGCGCTGATGGCGACCAAGGCGCTGTGCATCTACGTCGTCGCACGCGTCACCCGCAGCGGCCATCGTGAAGCGCTCGAACGCGCGGTACTGATGGCCCAGGGCGGCGAGTTCGCGTTCGTGCTGTTCGCCGCCGCGGCCGCGAGCGGCCTGATCCAGGCCCGGGTCAACGCCACGCTGACCGCCGTGGTCGTGCTGTCGATGGCCCTCACCCCACTGGTCGTGCTGGCGACCGGGCGCTGGACCTCTCGGCGCGATCGCCCATCGCTCGACGGCGTGGAGGCCGTCGCCGACCAGACCGGCAGCGTGCTGATCATCGGCTTCGGCCGCTTCGGCCAGGTCATGAGCCAGTCGCTGCTGGCCCGGGATGTCGACGTGACGATCATCGATACCGACATCGAAATGATCCAGAGCGCCGCCGACTTCGGCTTCAAGGTCTACTACGGCGACGGCACCCGGCTCGACGTGCTGCACGCTTCGGGCGCGCACAGCGCCCGCGCGATCGCGGTCTGCGTCGACGATCGCGATGCCGCCGACCGCATCGTCGAGCTGGTCACCCACGAGTTTCCCCAGGCCCGGCTGCTGGTGCGCGCCTACGACCGCGAGCATGCGCTGAAGCTGGTCAATGCCGGCGTCGACGTGCAGGTGCGTGAGACCTTCGAATCGGCGGTACTGTTCGGCGCCGCTGCGCTGCGCGCACTCGGTGTCGACGACGACGAAGCCGATGCGATCGCCGCCCAGGTGCGCCGTCTTGACGCCGAACGCTTCGACCTGGAAACCGCGAGCAACGACACCCGCGCCGGCATCCCGCTGCTGATCAAGAACACCGACGCACCGGGGCCCAAGCCCGTGCCGTTCACCCGGCCTCGGCGCGAGGGGCGGTCATTGAACGACCCCACGCCCCCGCCTGCCGACGCGCACTGACAGCCTCTCCATGTCCGGCACGGGCAACGATCGGCCTCGTTGACCGTGCGGAATCTGGCGATTGCCGCATGACCTTCGACACCCCCGGGCGCCCGGGGGCAGGCGTAGAGTGCGCGCTCACAGGGCGCCGTCCGGCGCCACTCTCCCGGAGACTGTCTTGATTGCCATCGTTCCCAAGCGCCTGCTGCTGACCGGCGCCGTCGTGCTCGCGCTGTCCGCCTGCTCGGGCGGCCAGGACGCCGCGGCCCCCGCCGCCGACGCACCGCAGACGGCCCAGGCGCCGACGTTCCACCTCGACGAGGCCGCGTTGCCGCCCTACAACCGTTTCCTGATCGACGACCTGGACACCACCAAGAACGCCTGCGCCGACTTCGGCGGCTACGTCAACGGCAAGTGGCTGGCGGCCAACCCGATCCCCGGCGACCGCAGCTCGTGGGGCGCGTTCGAAATGCTCGACGAGCGCTCGACCGCGGTCCAGCACCAGCTCGCGCAGCAGGCGGCCGAACACACCGACGCGACCGGCATCGAGAAGCTGGTCGGCGATTTCTGGGCGACCGGCATGGACGAGGCCGCGATCGAGGCCCAGGGGCTGGCGCCGCTGCACGATGACCTGGCCGCGATCGATGGCCTGACCGACAGCGCATCGATCGCGCAATGGCTGCGCGCCAGCGCGGCCAAGGGTCAGGGGTTCCTGTGGGGCATCGGCGCGATGCCGGACTTCAAGGATTCCTCGGTCAACATCGCCGCGACCGGCCAGGGCGGCCTGGGCCTGCCCGACACCACCTATTACAGCACCGCCGACAAGGCCGGCATCCGCGAGGCCTATGTCGCCCACATCGCCAAGGTGCTCGAACTGTCGGGCGTGCCGGCCGAGCAGGCCCAGGCGCAGGCCAAGGACGTGATGGCGTTCGAGACCCGCATCGCCAGGGTCTCCAAGTCCCGCGAGGCGTTCTCGCGCGATGTCGGGCTGTACTACAACCCGATCACCGTGGCCGAGGCCGACAAGCTCACGCCGAACTTCCCGTGGACGACGTTCTTCGAATCGCAGGGCATCGCGGTGCCGCAGACGCTGTCGCTGTCGGTGCCCGAGTTCCACCAGGAAGTCGACAAGATGCTGGTCGACGTGCCGGTCGAGCAGTGGAAGGCGTACCTGCGTTTCCACCTCGTCGACGGCGCTTCGCCGTACCTGTCGGACGCTTTCGTGCAGCAGCACTTCGCGTTCTATGACCGCACGCTCGGCGGCCAGAAGGAAATCGAGCCGCGCTGGAAGCGCGTGCTCGGCACGGTCGACAACGAGATCGGCCATGCGATGGGCCAGCTGTACGTGCAGGTCGCGTTCCCGCCCGAGTCCAAGGCCAAGATGGAAGCCTTGATCGCCAACCTCAGCGACGCCCTCAAGCAGCGCATCGAGAACCTGGAGTGGATGAGCCCGGAGACCAAGCGCAAGGCGCTGGCCAAGTGGGAGACGTTCGAGCCGCGCGTGGGTTACCCCGACAAGTGGCGCGACTGGAGCGGCCTGACGACCTCGCGCGACAGCTACCTGGGCAACGTGCTGGCGGCGACCGAGTTCAACTACAAGTGGGACCTGGGCAAGATCGGCAAGCCGGTCGACAAGTCCGAGTGGGGCATGCGCCCGCAGACGGTCAACGCCTCCTACAACCCGCTGGCCAACCAGCTGACGTTCCCGGCCGCGATCCTGCAGCCGCCGTTCTTCGATCCCGAAGCCACCGACGAGATGAACTACGGCGGCATCGGCGCGGTGATCGGCCACGAGATGACGCACGGCTACGACGACCAGGGCGCGCGCTTCGGACCCACCGGCAACATGGAGGACTGGTGGACGCCGGAGGACTTCGCCGGCTTCAAGGCGCGGACCGGCAAGCTCGTCCAGCAGTTCAACGACTACCGCCTGTCGGATGGCCGCGCGCTCAACGGCAACCACACGCTCGGCGAGAACATCGCCGACCTGGGCGGCCTGGCGACGGCCTATGACGCAATGAAGAAGGCCACCGCCGGCACGCCCGACCCGATGACCGACGGCATGACCCGCGACCAGCGCTTCTTCCTGAGCTGGGCCACGGTGTGGCGCCGCAACTTCACGCCCGAGCAGCTGACTCAGCGGCTGGCGACCGACGAGCACGCGCTGTCGTCGTTCCGCGCGATCGGCGCGCCGTCCAACCTGCCGGCGTTCGCAGCCGCGTTCCAGTGCAAGCCGGGCGACCCGATGGTGCGCGACGGCGACCGCCAGGTGGTGATCTGGTAACGCCCCGGCCAGCCCTGATCGGCTGACCAGCGAGGCCCGGTGGCGACGCCGGGCCTCGTCTTTTCCGGGCGCTGGCATCTCGGCGATGCGGGCCCACCCACCGGTGCACCGCACCCTGCATGCGTCTGCACGTCGCGCACTTGCGCGCTTGCTAGACTTGCGCGCATCACGCCGAACGGAATCCGCAATGCCGATTCATGCCACCCTCGCCCGCCCGGCGCTGCTTGCCGCGTCGATCGCCCTGCTCGTGGGCCTGAGCACCGATGCCGACGCCCAGCGCCGGCGCGCAGCCGCGCCCAAGGGCCCGCCGCCGGTGACTGCCTGCAGCGACCTGTACGCCGTCGTCAACAAGGACTGGCTGGCCGCCAATGTTCTGGTCGCCGGCCAGGGCACGCGCTCGGCGCTCGGCGAACTGCAGGCGCTGGCGCAACAGCAGCAGTACGACCTGCTCGATGCCGCGATGCAGGCGCCGCAGAACAATGTGCAACAGTTGCTGGGCGACTTCTGGGCCAGCGGCCTGGACGAAGCCGCCGTGGAGGCCGATGGTGCCAAGCCGATCGCACCGCTGATCGCGCGCATCGACGGCATCCGCCGGACCCGCGACATCGCGCCGTCGATCGCCGCGCTGCATTCGGTCGGCATCCCGGTGCTCTTCAACTTCGGTGCCGAGGTCGACGTGGCCGACCTCAACCGCAACATCGCCTACTTCGTCCAGGGCGGCCTGGGTCTGCCCGACCCGGCGTACTACAGCCGCGGCGATGCCCAGACCCAGGAGGTGTTCGCCCAGTACACCCAGTACGTGCGCAACATCCTGGCGCTGACCGGCACCACCGAGGACCGGCTCGAAGCCGACACCGCGCTGGTGCTCGACCTGGAGCGCCGCATCGCCGCCGCCTCCAAGCCCCTGGCCGACATCCGCGACCCGCGCACGCAGTACGCGCTGGTCGACGTCGCCGGCCTGGGCAAGCAGTACCGCCGCCTGCAACTGGAGGATTTCCTCCAGGCGCAGCACGTGACCGCGCAGCAGGTCTCGCTGGCCGATGCCGCGCTGTTCCAGCAGCTCGACACGCTGGTCAATACGCTCAAGCCCGAACAGTGGAAGGCCTATCTGCGCTTCCATATCGGCAATGCGATGGCGCCGTACCTGTCCAAGCGCTTCCGCGATGCCGAATTCGATTTCCACGGCCGTATCCTGCGCGGCGAAGCCGCCCAGCCCGAGCGCCGGCAGCAGGTGCTGGCGGCGATCAACCGCGCCGCCGGCCCGATGGTCTCGCGCGAGTACATCGGCCGTCACCTGCCCGACGCCACCCGTGCGCGCGCCGAGACGATCGCCGGCCAGGTGCGCGACGCGCTGGGCCGCGGCATCGACCGCAGCACCTGGATGAGCGAGCCGACCAAGGCCGAAGCACGCGCCAAGCTGGCGAAGCTGCGGATCGAGATCGGCGCACCGGTCCAGGACATCGACTACACCGTGCAGCCGATGGGCCGCGGCAGCTTCGGCAGCAACATGCTCATCGCCGCGACCTGGCGTCATGGTCAGGAAATGCGCCGCATCGGCCAGACCAATGCCGCCCGGCGCTGGGACGTGTTGCCGCAGACGCCGGCCCTGGCCTACGACCCGGCGCAGAACCGGATCATCGTGTCGGCCGCGGTGCTGCAGGCGCCGGTGCTGGACATGACCCAGGACGGCGCGGCGCACTACGGCACCTTCGGCGCGCTGGTCGGCCACGAAATGAGCCGCGCGGTCGACATCAAGGGCAAGTCCGTCGACAGCAACGATGCCTTGCGCAGCTGGTGGACCCCGGCCGACGACGCGGCGTGGCTGCAGACGACCGACCGCCTGGTCACCCAGTACAACGGCTATCCCTATCCCGGCCTGACCGGAGTCAACGTCAACGGGGCACTGACCCGCGACGAGAACGCCGCCGACCTGGCGGGCGTGGAGCTGGCCTGGGATGCGCTGCAGCAGGCCACGCCCGAGGTCGCCAAGCCGGCGCGCGAGGCGTTCTTCAACGCCTGGGCGCAGCTGTGGCGGCAGCAGTCGGCGGTCGATACCGCGACGCGCAACGCCGCGACCAGCCAGCAGGCCCCCGGCCAGTGGCGCGCCAACGGCCCGGTCGCCAACCTGCCGGCCTTCGCCGAGACCTTCCAGTGCAAGGCCGGCGATGCGCTCAACCGCAAGGCCGAGGATCAGGTCCGGATCTGGCGATAAGCCGGGCCAGGGGATTCGGGCGTCGGGATCCGTCGACGCGGCGCGGGGTCAGAGTGCAATTTCGCAACGCGAAATTGCACTCTGACCCCCGGTTTTGGGGCCGGCTTCGAGAAGAATCAAAAAGAAGGCCGCATCTTGTGCGGCCTTCTTGGTTTCCGAGCGGTGCGCTGTCGGCCGAGGCATCCGCGTCTAACGCATCCTCAATCCCGATGCGCGGAATGCCTCCCCGCTCACAACCTCCGCACGTGGCGGCGGCTGCGGTTGAACGGCGGGCGACCGCGCCAGTGCTGGATCAGCAGCCAGCCGAACAGCATGCCGCCCAGGTGCGCGAAGTGCGCCACGCCCGAGCGCGTGCCGGTGATGCCGAGCACCAGCTCGACCAGGCCGTAGACGATGACCAGCGTGCGCGCCCGCATCGGGATCGGCGGGAACAACAGCATGATCCGCTGGTTCGGAAACAGCATGCCGTAGGCCAGCAGCAGACCGAACACGCCGCCCGACGCGCCGAGCGTGGGATACGGGAATGCTCCCTGCGTCAGCGACCAGGTCACCACCGCGAGCTGGCACAGCCCGGCGCCGACCACGCACACCAGGTAGTAGGTCACAAAGCGCCGTGTGCCCCAGGTGTACTCGAGCTGGGAGCCGAACATCACCAGCGCCAGCATGTTGAAGACCAGATGCGCGAGATTGCGCGGGTCGTGCATGAAGCCGTAGGTCAACAACTGCCACGGCTGGAAGCCCAACCCGCCGGCATCGGCACCGCCCAGCGGCCAGAGCATGAACGGCGCGAGCAGGCCCCCGATCACCAGTTGCAGCAGGAACACCACGACATTGATGGCCAGAATCACTTTGACGGCCTGCGGCAACCTCGGAAACATCGGCACTCCTCGTTATGCGCGCCCATGATACCGGCGTGCCGTGTCGACTGCGTCGCCGTCAGTCGCGCGCGTCCGGCCCCCACAACGCCGCATCGAGCCCGTCCTCGGCCGGCATGCGCACGCGCCCTCGCACGACCGTCACGCCTTCGGCGCGCAGCCGGCGGACCTGTTCCTCGAAGCCGGGCGAGCCGTCGGGAAATGCAATGCGCCCATCGCTACGGACGATGCGATGCCAGGGCAGCGCCGGCCCATCGTGGTCACGCAATACCCGCGCCACCATCCGTGCCCGGCCAGGCAATCCGGCGCGGCGTGCGATATGGCCATAGCCGGCGACCCGTCCGGCGGGTACGGCAAGGATCGCAGCCACGATGCGGGCGTGCGGGCTCTCGCCCGGCGCCGGGGATGGCGATACGGGCCGGTCGGCCCGTGCGGTCTTCGCTTGGCGGGCCGGCGTCACACCCAGCCGAAGTGGTGGAACACCCGGAACAGCCCGTAGGCGATGCCACCCGACATCGGGATCGTCAGGATCCAGGCCCAGATCATCTTGTTGACCACCGACCACTTGATCGCATTCAGCCGCTTGGCGGTGCCCACGCCCATGATCGCCGAGGAGATGTTGTGGGTGGTCGAAACCGGAATGCCCAGCGACGACGCCGCGAGGATCACCGACGCGGCGCTGGTTTCGGCCGCGAAGCCGTGGATCGGGTGCAGCTTGACCAGCTTGTGGCCCAGCGTCTTGATGATCCGCCAGCCGCCGGCGGCGGTGCCTGCGGCCATGACCAGCGCGCAGGAGATCTTGATCCACAGGTCGATGTCGCCCTCATTGAGCGCGGCCTCGGACGGGTGCAGGAACGCCAGCCAGCCCGGCAGATTGTCCAGCGTGCCCACGCTCTGCGCACTGACCAGGGTCAGCGCGACGATGCCCATCGTCTTCTGCGCATCGTTCATGCCGTGCGCGAAGCCCATGCCGGCGGCCGAGACGATCTGGCTCTTGCCGAAGAACGCATTGACCCAGCGCGGCCGCGCGATGCGCGCCAGCACGCCGCCGCTGCGCGCCATCATCGAGATCACGAAGAACAGCACGCCCATCATCAGAAAGCCGGCCGCAAAGCCCAGCACCGGCGAGCTGACCATCGGCACGACCACTTTCCACAGCACGCCGGCACTCTGCCAGAACGGCGTCGCCGGCTCCGACCACACGACCACGTCGAAGTTGTTGGACGCGGCGGCCAGCGCGGCGCCGATCAGGCCGCCGATCAGCGCATGCGAGGACGACGACGGCAGGCCCCACCACCAGGTGATCAGGTTCCAGATGATGCCGCCCAGCAGCGCGCACAGGATCAGCTGCGAGCCGACATCGATGACGCCGGCATCGATCAGGCCCGAGGAGATCGTCTTGGCGACCGCGGTCCCCATCAGCGCGCCGATCAGGTTCATCGACGCCGCCAGCCCGACCGCCTGCATCGGCGAGAGCACCTTGGTGGCGACGACCGTCGCGATCGAGTTGGCGGTGTCGTGGAACCCGTTGATGTATTCGAACACCAGCGCGGTCGCGACCACGATCAGCACGAGGGTCAGCATGGTCGGCGGCCCGTCAGGAGTTCTTGAGCACGATCTCGTAGGCCACGACCCCGGCCTCGCGGCAGCGGTCGATGGCCTTCTCGAGGATCTCGAAGAACTCCTTGAGCAGGAACATCTGCAGCGGATCGAGCTTGCCCGAGTAGATATCGCGGTAGAGCTCGAGCATCAGCCGGTCGGCCTCGTTCTCCAGCGCGCGCAGCTCGTCGTTGAGCGCCTTCATCGGCTCAAGCTTCATGCTGCGCAGGGTCTTGACCATCTTTACCACCACCGCCGAGGCCTGTTCGAGCATCGCCGCGCGCGGCGCGAAGTCGATGTGCTCCAGGTGCTGGGTGGCCAGCGAATAGCGATCGGCGAACTTCTCGATCTGCTTGGGAATCTTGTACAGCGCCGACCCCAGTGCCTCGATGTCCTCACGCTCGATCGGGGTGATGAAGCTGTCGACCAGCGCCTGGCTGATCTTGTCGGAGGCCTCGCGCTCACGCATGCGCGCCAGCTTGAAGGCGTCGAGCGCGGGCTGCCGATCGGCTTCCTTGAGCATCGCGTGCAACGCGATGGCGCTGTCGTGCGCGGCGACCGCCGCCTCCTCGAGCAGGGTGTAGAACTGGTTGCCTTGGCCGAAGATGGTTTGCAGGGAGAACATGCCGACGCCTTTGTCCGCGCACCCGCGGGGCCGGGCGCTTGCGCAAGGGCGAATTATGACGGCTCCATGACGCCTGCGACCACCCCGGACGTGCCCGGGGTCCTCACGCGGGCACCTGCTATAGTCCGGCCCGCGCCCTTCTGCGCTGCCCGCCCCCCATGGACGACGACCCTAGACCGCCCTCCGCCCGCCGATGCCCTCGCCTGCCGGCCTTCACCCCCGGTCTTGGCCTGAACCCGGGCGCCGTCGATGCTTGAGCTGATCCTCATCGTCCTGGCGCTGATCGCCTGCAACGCGTTCTTCGCGCTGTCGGAAATGTCGGTCGTGACGTCCCGCAAGCCGCGTCTGAAGCAAATGGCCGAGCGGCGCGGCGCACGCACGGCCCTGGAGCTGGCCCAGCATCCCGAGCGCTTCCTGTCGACTGTCCAAGTCGGCATCACGCTGATCGGGGTGCTCACCGGCATGCTCGGCGGCGATGCGCTGGGCAGCGCCATCGGCAGTTGGCTGGCGTCCAGGCTGCCGGCGCTGGGCGCCTATGCGACCACCGCCGGCACGGTGCTCGCCGTTGGCCTCATCACCTTCCTGACCATCGTGCTGGGCGAACTGCTGCCCAAGCGGCTGGCGCTGCTGGCGCCCGAGCGCGTCGCCAGCGTGGTCGCGCTGCCGATGCATTGGCTCTCGCGCATCGCGACCCCGGCGGTGTGGCTGCTCAGCGCTTCGGTCCGTGGCCTGCTGCGGCTGCTGCGGCTCAACGACACCGAAGCGGCCCAGGTGACCGAAGAAGAGATTCGCATGCTGGTGAGCGAGAGCCACGAGCAGGGCGTGATCGACGCCGACGAGCGCAACATGGTCAACCGCGTGCTCACGCTGGGCGACCGCGATGCCGAGACGCTGATGACGCCGCGCACCCGCATCGCCTGGCTCGATGTGTCGGCCAGCTTCGAAGAGAACCTGGCGCGGATGCGCGACACGCCCTATTCGCGCTACCCGGTACTGCGCGGCAACGACGCCGACGTGGTCGGAATCATGGAGATCAAGTCGTTGATCGACCGGCTCGATGCCGGGGCCTTCGACCTGTTCAAGTACCTGCGCGAGCCGCTGTTCGTGTCCGAGTCGACGCCGGCGATGAAGCTGCTGGAGATCCTGCGCGAGAACCAGCAGTCGCTGGCGCTGGTGGTCGACGAGTACGGCGACATCACCGGCATGGTCACCGTCAACGATGTCATGGAAGCGGTGATCGGGCGCACCCAGAGCAGCGGTGTGGACGCCTCGCCGCTGGTGGTCACGCGCGACGACGGCTCGCTGCTGGTCGACGGCAGCCTGTCGGTCGAGGCGGTCCGCGAACTGCTCGGCGGGGGCGAGCTGCCGGGCGAGGACGAGCACATCTTCCACACCGCTGCCGGTATGACCATCGCCCAGTTCGGGCGCATCCCCAACGTCGGCGAGCATTTCGACGCCAACGGTTGGCGCGTGGAGATCGTCGATCTGGACGGGCCGCGGGTGGACAAGCTGCTGCTGCAGCGATTGCCCGAGCACGAGGCCGACGATGCGGCCTGAACGGCCGGAGCTGCGTTCGCGCGAGGAAGCCTCGACCCGGGAACTGCTCGCGGCGATGGCGGCGGGCGATCCTGGCGACCAGTTGCGCTTCCGCGACCTGCTGGCCGGCCTGGACAAGCGCGTGTTCGGCATGATGCTGTTCGTCGCCACGCTGCCTGCGTTCATTCCGATTCCCGGCGTCGGCGGTGCGGTCGGCGGCCCGCTGGTGATCTTCGTCGGGCTGCAGTTGTTGGTCGGGCTGCGCAAGCCGTGGCTGCCCGGGTTCATCGCCGAACGCGGCCCGCACCGCAGTGCCGTGAAGCGCTTCGAGACCGTGCTCGAGCCCTGGTTCCGACGCCTGGAGCGGGTCAGTCGCCCACGCCTGCCCGGCGTCCTCGACCACCGTGCAGCGACGATGTTCACCGGCCTGCTGCTGGTGCTGCTGGGGATCTTGCTGGCGCTGCCGATCCCGTTCACCAACTATGTCTTCGCCGTGCTGCTGCTGGCCTATGCACTGGCGCTGCTCGAACGCGACGGCGCCCTGCTGCTGGTCGCCTGGGCCGCCGGCCTGCTGGCGATCGGGGTGTTCGGCGTGCTCAGCGGCGCATTGGCCACCGCGGCGACAGACTGGATCTCGCGGCTCACCTAGCCTGGCAACGGCGCCGGCGGATCAGCGCGCGCGCTGGCCGGCCAACTGCGCCATGCGCTGGGCATCGGCCAGGATGCCACGCAGCAGCCGGACCTCCTTTTCGTCGAGTCCGGTGCGTACGAACAGCCGGCGCAGCTTGCGCATCGCCGAGTCGGGCGCCCGCCCCTTGTGGAAGTCGATCGCCTCGAGCGTGTCGGCCAGCTGGGCGAAAAACCCTTCGAGCTGGGCGTGCGGCACCGCGTCGGTGGAGACCGGCGCGACCGCCGAGGGGGCCGCTGTCTCACCCAGCAGCGCCAGCCGCAGCTCGTAGCTGAGCACCTGCACCGCGGCCGCGAGGTTCAGCGAGCTGTAGTCGGGATTGGCCGGGATGTGCACGGCGGCATGGCACAGCTGCAGCTCCGAGTTCTCGAGGCCAGTGCGCTCGCGCCCGAACACCAGCGCCACCTCGCCGCCGTCCAGTGCCTGCGCATGCGCCGCGGCCGCGGCGTCTCGCGGACGCAGCTCGCGCAACTGCACCCGCCGGCTGCGTGCGGTGCAGCCGAGCACGAACCGGCAATCGGCGACCGCCTCGGCCAGGGTGTCGAAACGCGCGGCCGAGGCCAGCACGTCGTCGGCGCCGGCGGCCATCGCCTCGGCATCGGCATGCGGAAACTTCTGCGGCGCGACCAGCACCAGACGGTGCAGTCCCATCGTCTTGAGCGCGCGTGCGGCCGAGCCGATGTTGCCGGGATGCTGGGTGCCGACGAGCACGATGCGCAGGCGCGCAGCGACCGTGTCGGGCGAAGAGTCAGGATTGAGGGGCGCTTGCATGCCGCGAATGGTAAACTGCTCGACCGGCCAAGCGCCGGCACCGCTCTTTTTCCCCTCGAACCCGCCCGCGCCCGGAGTCGTCCGCGATGCTTCAACCTGCTGTCAACATCATGGTCAAGGCGGCGCGTGCCGGCGGCAACGTCCTGCTGCGCAACATGCACAAGCTCGACGCGCTCAACGTCGTCGAGAAAGCCCGACTGGACTACGCCAGCGAAGTCGACGGCCTGGCCGAAGAGGCGATCGTCAAGGAATTGCGCCGGGCACATCCCGATTACGCCATCCTCGGCGAGGAAGGCGGCGCCAAGCCCGGCCGCGGCGGCGCGAGCCGCTACACCTGGGTCATCGACCCGCTCGACGGCACCAGCAACTACCTGCGCGGCTTCCCCCACTGGTGCGTGTCGATCGCGCTGGTCGAGGGCGGCGAGCCGCTGCACGGCGTGATCTTCGATCCGCTGCGCAACGAACTGTTCACCGCCACGCGCGGCGCCGGCGCCCAGCTCAACGAACGCCGCATCCGCGTCGCCGACCGCAAGGACCTGTCGGGCGCGATGATCGCCACCGGCTTCGCCCCGCGCGAGCGCAAGCGTGCCGGTGCGCAGCTGCGCGCGGTCGACGCCCTGCTCGAGTCCGCCGAAGACGTCCGCCGTGCCGGCTCGGCCGCACTGGACCTGGCCTACGTCGCCGCCGGTCGCTGCGACGCCTACTTCGAGGCCGGCGTGCACCCCTGGGACATCGCGGCCGGCGTGCTGCTGGTCCGTGAGGCCGGTGGTCGCGTCAGCGACTTCAAGGGCCGCGCCACCGGGCCGCTCAATGTCGCCTTTGCCGGCGGCCGCCCGATCCTTGCCGCCAACGTCCGCCTGATCGAGCCCCTGCAGCAGGTGCTGGTGTCGTCGGGATACGCAAAGGAATTCGACTGACCCATCGGGCCAGTCGCAGGATCCGCAGACGCGGATCCCAGCCCCCGGAAACAGAAAAAGCCACGCATTGCGTGGCTTTTTCTTCGTCCCGGCCCGGACAAGAACCGGGGTCAAAAACCGGGGTCAGAGTGCAATTTCGCCAGGCGAATTGCACTCTGACCCCGGTTTTGACCCGGCCGCCGCCTTACGGACGGCGTGCCAGGGCCGCCTCGTCCTTGGCCTTGGGCAACAGGTCCTGCTTGGTGACGCGCAGTACGCCGTAGGTCAGCAGCGGACAGGCGATGAAGATCGACGACAAGGTGCCGACGACCGCGCCCATCATCTGCGTCAGCGCCAGGCCTTCGAGCGAACCGCCGCCATAGAGGAACAGCGCCAGCACCGACAGGAAGAACACCAGCGAGGTGATGATCGTGCGCGAGAGCGTCTGGTTGATCGAGCGGTTGAAGATCTCCAGCGGCTCGGCCCTAACGCCGCGGAAGTTCTCGCGCACGCGGTCGAACACCACGATCGTGTCGTTGATCGAAAAGCCCATGACCGACAGCAGACCTGCGAGCACGGTCAGATCGAACTCGCGGCCGGTCAGTGAAAACAGCGCAGCGACCACCAGCACGTCGAACAGCGTGGTCACGCTGGCCACCACCGCGAACTTCCACTCGAAGCGCACGCTGATGTAGAGCAGGAAGCCCACCAGCACGAAGATCGCCGCGTAGATCGCGTTCTTGCGCAGGTCGCCCGAGACCTGCGACCCGATCGCCTCGGTGCTCAGGATCCGGCCGGGGTTGCCATCGCTCGAGGCCGCCGCAAGCACCTGCTGCGCCAGCTGCGTGTTGCCGTCCACGTTCGCCTGCTCATCGCCGCGCACCCGGATCAACAGATCGTTGCCGCTGCCGAAGGTCTGCACCTGAGCGTTGGCGATGCCGGCGGTCTCGAGCCGCTCGCGCACGTCATCGACACTCACCGGCTGTTCGAAGCGCACGTTCACCGCGGTACCACCGGTGAAGTCGAGCGCGAAGTTGAAGCCCTTCAGGCCGATCACCGCGATCGAGGCCACGAACAGCAGGGCGAACAACGAGACCCAGACATGCCGCAGCCGCATGAAATCGATGCGGGTATCGCTGGGAATGAGGGTCAACGGGAAAATTTTCATAGGGTCTCTCCCGTCAGATCGCCAGGGACTTGAGTTTCTTGCGCGGCGCATAGATCAGCGTGACCAACGCGCGCGAGACGACGATCGCGGTGAACATCGAGGCGACGATGCCGATCACCAGCGTGACCGCAAAGCCCTGCAGCGGGCCGGTGCCGAAGGCATACAGCGCGATGCCCGCGATGATGCCGGTCAGGTTGGAGTCGAAGATCGTGTCCGACGCCTTCTCGTAGCCGGTCACGATCGCCGCCTTGGGCGGCATCCCGGCCCTGAGCTCCTCTCGGATGCGCTCGTTGATCAGCACGTTGGCGTCCACCGACAGGCCGATCGACAACGCCAGACCGGCGAAGCCGGGCAGCGACATCGTGGCGCCGAACAGCGACATCACCGCGACCACGATCAGCAGGTTCAGCATCAGCGCCAGACAGGTGACCACGCCGAACATGCGGTAATAGAGCATGAAGAACAGCAGCGTGAACAGGAACGCGTACAACACGGCGGTGACGCCGCGCTCGACGTTCTCCGCGCCCAGGCTCGGGCCCACGACGCGCTCTTCGACAAAGTCCATCGGTGCGGCCAGCGCGCCGGCCTTGAGTTGGCGAGCGAGGTCGTTGGCCTCGTCGCGGCTCAGACCGGTGGTCTGGAACTCGCGTCCGAACACGCCGCGGATCGTCGAGGAGCTGATCACGCGCTCGACGGTCCTGGCCGAACGCACTTCCTCGCCATTGACCACGCGCACCGTCGGAATGCGCTCGACGTAGACGATGCCCAGGCGCTGGCCGACGTTCTCCAGCGTGTGGTCGAGCATGCGCTTGCCGCCCGCGCTGTTGAGCGTGATCCCGACCGACGGCATGCCGGTCTGCTGGTCGGTCTGCGGATTGGCGTTGATCAGTTGGTCGCCCGAGACGAGGATACGCCGGGAGAGCAACAGCGGACGGTTGTTCTCGTCGTAGTAAACGCGCGAGTCGGCCGGGATGCTGCCCGAGGCCACCGCAGCGGCGGCCTGATTCTCGTCGCCGGTCACCGCGCGGAACTCCAGCGTCGCGGTCGCGCCGATCAGGCGCTTGGCCTCGGCGGTGTCCTGCAGGCCGGGCAGCTGAATGACCAGGCGGTCCTCGCCCTGGCGCTGCAGCACCGGCTCGGCGACGCCGATCGAGTTGATGCGGTTGGAGATCACGGTGCGGTTCTGCTCGACCGCGTCGGTCGCGATACGGGCGATCTCGCTCTGCGACAGGCGCACGGTGATGCGGTTACCGTCGACGGAGATCTGCGGGCCGCTGCCGGCAACGCCCTGCCCCGATGCGCTCGCCAGGCTGGTGGCGATGTGCTGGCGTGCCTGGTCGACGTTGGCGCCCTCGTTGAGGACCACGCCGATGCTGTTGTCGGCACGGCGCTCGACACTCGAGTAGCCGATGCGGTTATCGCGCAGCACAGTGCGGATGCCGTCGGCGTAGCCGTCGACGCGCTTCTGCAGCGCGGCGGCCTGGTCGACCTGCATCACGAAATGCACGCCGCCCTGCAGGTCCAGACCCAGCGACATCGGCCGGGCGCCGAAGCGCGACAGCCAGTCGGGCACGGTCGACGCCAGGTTCAGTGCGACCGAGTAATTCTCACCCAGCGCCGGACGCAGCGTGTCGGCGGCCGCGGTCTGTGCATCGGCATCGTGCAGGCGCACCAGCAGGTGGCTGTCGTCGACCTCGGTGCCGACCGGCGTCACGCCGGCGTCCTTGAGCAGGCCGTCCACCTGCTGACGCAGCGCATCGTCGATGCGCGCCTCGCTGGTGCTCGGGGTGATCTGTATCGACGGATTCTTCTGGTAGGCGTTGGGCAGCGCGTACAGCGCGGCCAGCACCAGCACCAGCAGGATCAGGACGTATTTCCAGCGCGGGAATTCGAGCATTGGCTTGCCTCGGGCGCCGCGCAGGCGGCGCCGGGAGAGTTGCCGGGGCGGGCCCCGGCAGAATCAGGAAATCAGGCCGACTTCAGGGTGCCCTTGGGCAGCACGTTGCCGACCGCGCCCTTCTGGACTCGGATCTCGACGCGCTCGGCGATCTCGACGGTGATGAAGCTCTCGCCGATCGCGCGCACCACGCCGGCGATGCCGCCATTGGTGATCACCTCGTCGCCGACCGACAGCTTGTCGAGCATCGCGCGGTGTTCCTTGGTCCGCTTCATCTGCGGGCGGATCATCAGGAAGTACATGATCGCGATCAGGATGATCGGGAAAGCCAGCGTCGACAGCATGCTCGGCGCGGCGGGCGCCCCGGCGGCGGCGTGGGCGGGGGCGATCAGCAGGTCCAGCAGATTCATCTGGGCATCCATCAGGGTCGAAAAGGCAGCAGGCGATTATGCCACGGCCGGCCGGAGGCGCAGGCCGGGGCGTGGACGGGGGTGAAAATCGGGCGATCCGGGCCGCCAGGCCCGGCTCAGGCGTCCGGATTCCCGGTCCGGGCGCGATAGAAGGACTCCCGAAACGCGGCGAAGGTTCCCGCCTCGATCGCGGCGCGCATGGCCGCCATCAGGCGCTGGTAGTACCAAAGATTGTGCAACGTGCCCAGCATCGGCCCCAGCATCTCCCCACAGCGGTCCAGGTGACGCAGATACGCGCGGGTGTAGCCGCCGGCGCAGGCCTCGCAGCCGCAGCCTTCCTCGATCGGGCGCAGGTCCTTCTCGAACTTCGCGTTGCGGATGCGGATCGTGCCGGTGGAGGTGAAGAAATGCCCATTGCGGGCGTTGCGGGTCGGCATCACGCAGTCGAACATGTCCACCCCGCGGGCGACCGCCTCCACTAGGTCCTCCGGGCGCCCCACCCCCATCAGATAGCGCGGGCGGTCACCCGGCAATTGCGGACAGGTGTGGTCGAGCATCGCGTTGCGCTCGGCCTCGGTCTCGCCGACCGCCAGCCCGCCGATCGCATAGCCGTCGAAGCCGATGGCCTGGAGTCCTTCGGCCGAGCGGGTGCGCAGGTCGTGGTGCACGCCGCCCTGGACGATGCCGAACAGCGCGGCGTCGTTGCCCTCGTGCGCACGCTTGGACCGCGCCGCCCAGCGCAGCGACAGTTCCATCGAGCGCTCGATCACGCGCGGGTCGACCGGCTTGCCGTCGATCTGCACTGGCGGGCACTCGTCGAAGATCATCACGATGTCCGAGTCGAGCGTCTTCTGGATGCGCATGCTCTCCTCGGGCCCCAAGAACACCCGCGACCCGTCGGTCGGCGCCGAGAACGTGACCCCGTCCTCGGTGATCTTGCGCTTGTGCGCCAGCGAGAACACCTGGAAGCCGCCGGAGTCGGTCAGGATCGGCCCGTCCCAGCGCGCGAAGCCATGCAGGCCACCGTGCGCCTCGATGACCTCCAGGCCCGGGCGCAGATACAGATGGAAGGTGTTGCCCAGGATGATCTGCGCGCCCAGCGCACGGATCTGATGCGGCAGCACGCCCTTGACCGTGCCATAGGTGCCCACCGGCATGAACGCGGGCGTTTCGATGGTGCCGCGGGGGAAGGCGATGCGGCCACGCCGGGCCGCGCCGTCGCTGCCGAGCAGCTGGAAAGACATTCTGGACATCCCGCTAGTATGACCGGTCCGTCCGTTCCCGGCCCTGACGCCATGACGCGCTGCAATCTGCTCCTGCCGCTTCTGCTCGCCGCGCCGCTGGCCCTGCAGGCCGCCGGCCGCACCGATCCCGATGCGCTGTGCGCGCCGTGGCAGGCCGTGCCGGTGCCAGCGGCTGACGCGGGCGCAGCGGCGCCGGCCTGCGACACGATGGCGTTGTACTACGGGGCCGACGGCACCGGTGGCGACCCGATCGCCGCACGGCACTGCGCGTATCAGGAGCGCGACCGCGATCCCACGGTCCCGTTCGGTGGCAGCGGTGTGCTGATGATGCTCTATGCCAACGGCGAGGGCGTCGCACGCGACCTGCCGCTGGCACGCCGTTTCGCCTGCGAGTACGGCGGCGCGCCGGCCGAAGTGCGGTTTCGCCTCGACCACCTGGCGCGTATCGAGGCGAACCCGCAGGCCGCGCGCATCGACCTCTGCAACGACATCACCAGTGGCCACATGAGCGGCCTGTGCGCGGGCCGCGACGCGCACTTCGCCGCGAACGGGCGTGCGAAGGCCTGGCAGACGCTGCAGGCCGACTGGACGCCCGACCAGCGCGCCGCCTGGCGACGGCTCCGCGACGCGGCCGATACCTACTTCGAAAAGACCAGCGCCTACGAGATCGACCTCAGCGGCACCGCGCGCAACGTATTCCTGGTCGGCGCGCGCGAACGCCAGGAAACCCAGCTCCTCGAGGATGTCCAGCAGTTCGAGCGCGGCGCACGGCCCGAGCAGAGCAGCGCGTCGCTGGCGCCGCTCGACGCCACGCTCAATGCGGTCTATCGCGACGTCCGCGCGCGCCTGCAGACCGGCGCCTCGCCACATGAAACCGCCTTGCTGGGCACGATCGATGCCGACGGCGTACGCGATACCCAGCGTGCGTGGCTGCGCTACCGCGACGCCTTTGTCGCGTTCGCCGTCACGCGGTGGCCGGATGTCGAAGGCGATGCCTGGCGCGCCTGGCTGACCGACCGGCGCACCGGCGATCTGGAGGCGATCCTCGACAGCCCCTGAGCCGTCGCGCGTGTCCTGCCGGTATGCGATCGTCCGCGCCCGGCCCGTCCGCTCAGCCAGCCACTGCCTGCGCAGGTGCCTCCGCGCTCCACAGCAGCATCGCATCGCCGTAGGAGAAGAACCGGTAGCGCGCCGCGACCGCATGCGCATAGGCGGCGAGGATGCGCTCGCGACCGGCGAAGGCCGAGACCAGCATCAACAGCGTCGACTCAGGCAAGTGGAAGTTGGTCACCATCGCATCGACGCTGCGGATGCGGTAGCCGGGGAAGATGAAGATCCGCGTCTCGCCGGCGAACGGATGCAACTCGCCGTCCACGCTCGCGCTCTCGAGCGCACGCACGACCGTTGTGCCGACCGCAATCACGCGGCCACCGGCCTCACGGGTGCGCCGGATCTGCGCGACCAGCTCGGCGCCGACATTGAGCCATTCGCTGTGCATGCGATGCTCGCGGATGTCGTCCACGCGCATCGGCTGGAATGTACCGGCGCCCACATGCAGGGTCACGTGGCCAAAGTCCACGCCCCGCGCGCGCAGCCGTTCGAGCAGTGCGTCGTCGAAATGCAGACCGGCGGTCGGCGCCGCGACCGCCCCGACCTCGCGCGCGAACACGGTCTGGTAGCGCTCGGCGTCGTCCTGCCCCGGTTCGCGCCGGATATAGGGCGGCAGCGGCATGCGCCCGACCTTGAGCAGCCAGGACTCGAGCACGTCGCCGACCTCGAAGCGCAGGTGGTAGAAGCCCTCGTCGCGCGACAGCACCTCGGCGCTGCCACCGCCGTCGAGCATGATCCGCCCGCCCGCCTTGGGCGCCTTGCTGGCCCCGATCTGCGCGCGCGCCTCATTGCCGGGCAGCAGCCGCTCGATCAGGATTTCCACGCGTCCGCCGCTGTCCTTGTGCCCGAACAGCCGCGCCGGGATCACCCGGGTGTCGTTGAACACCAGCAGATCGCCCGGCTGCAGCAACTCGGGCAGATCGCGCACGTGACGATCGTCGAACGCGCCGTCGGCAGGCGGCACGACCAGCAGCCGGCTGGCCGAACGTTCGGCCAGCGGCGCCTGCGCGATCAGCGCGTCCGGCAGGTCGAAATGGAAATCGGACTTCTTCAAGAGGCGCCGGCCATCGGAAGGGGCGGCCATTGTAGGTCGCGGCGAGGCCAGGTCAGCGCCCTGCCATCAGCTCACCGCCCGATAGGCCGACTGGGAGCACGGGCTGACACGAGATGCCCCCCATTCCAACCTTTCACCCGTGAAGGGCGCAATGCCCCGCCTTGCGGGAAATAAGCCAAGCGCAGCGCGCGAACTGTTACCTCCCCCGCCCGCGGGGAGGTCGGCGCCAACAGGCGCCGGGTGGGGGCACGGGCCGTCCCAGCCATCTTCCGACCGAATGCGCATCGCCCGGTCACGCCCCCCTGCCCACCATCGGCGCGGCCGATGCCCCCGCCCCCGTCGACGGGAGCGGGACGGATGCGCCCTCCGCCCAGGGGCGGACCACGCTTTACCTTTCGAACTTGGTCGACAGAATGATCGACGAGGTCGTGCGCTCGACGCCTTCCAGGCAGCCGATCCGGTCGGTCAGCACGTCCATGTCGGCGACGGTCGGCACCACGCCGAGCGCAATCAGATCGTAGGGGCCGCTGACCGAATGCAACGTGCGCACCGCATCGATCGCGCGCAGCGCAGTCACCACCGGGGTCATCTGCCGGGGCCGGACGCTGATCATGATCTGCGCACGGATGTGTCCCTGCTCGAAGTCATCGCGGACGCGCACCGTGTAACCACTGATGACGCCGTCGCGCTCGAGCCGCTCGATCCGGCTCTGCACCGTGGTACGTGACAGGCCGAGCCTGCGCGCGATCTCCGCAGTCGAGAGCCGTGCGTTCTCGCGCAACAGCATCAGCAGGCGGACGTCGGCAGGCTCACTGGACATTTTCACGGATAGATTCGGCGATTCGCCGAAATCCTAGCAGCGATTCGGCGATCCGTCGCTACCGGGCGACACAATCGTCCAGATAATAGAAGAGACGTACCGGCTGGGGAGCCGGTCTCGCCCATCGCCGCGAGTCCATGCCCGCCACCGGCCCGCCTGCCGACTTGGGAGTCCACCGTATGTCCGTGACACGTATTCTCGCCCCGCTCCGTGCCCATGCCGGCGCCCGCCGCACGACCGGCCTGTCCGACGAGGTCGTCGAGACCTACGCCGCGCGCCACCCCGCACTCGGCGAGGCGCTGCAGGCCGCCGCCGACGAATACGCCCGGATCCGCGACGAATTCGCCGACCTGCTCGACCTCGACGAGGATGCCCAGGCCCGCACGGTGCAGGCCGGCTACGTGAACTTCTACCCCGGCGACGCGGTGAACCCCTACGTCGCGCTCGCCGCGCGCGGCCCGTGGATCGTCACCCTCAAGGGCGCGGTGCTGCACGACTCGGGCGGCTACGGCATGCTCGGCTTCGGCCACACGCCGACGCCGGTGATCGAGGCGATGGCGCGGCCGGTGCCGATGGCCAACATCATGACCCCGCACCTGTCGCAGTTGCGGCTCGATCGCGCGCTGCGCCGCGAGATCGGTCACACCCGCGACGGCGGCTGCCCGTACAGCCATTTCCTGTGCCTGAACTCCGGTTCCGAATCGGTCGGCCTGGCCGCGCGTATTGCCGACATCAACACCCGCGTCCAGACCGATCCGGGCGGCCGTCACGCGGGACGCACGATCAAGCGCATCGTGGTCAAGGGCAGCTTCCACGGCCGCACCGAGCGCCCAGCGCTGTACTCCGACTCATCGCGCGCGACCTACAAGAAGTACCTGGCCAGCTTCCGCGACGAGAACTCGCTGATCACCATCCCGCCTTACGACGCCGACGCACTGCGCCGGGCGTTCGCCGATGCGGACGCGAACGGATGGTTCGTCGAGGCCGTGTTCCTGGAGCCGGTCATGGGCGAAGGCGATCCCGGTCGTGCACTGCCGCCCGCGTTCTACGCCGCCGCGCGCGAGCTCACCCGCGCCCACGGCAGCCTGCTGCTGGTCGACTCGATCCAGGCCGGTCTGCGCGCGCACGGCGTGCTGTCGGTCATCGACTATCCCGGGTTCGAAGGCCTCGACGCGCCGGACATGGAAACCTATTCCAAGGCGCTCAACGCCGGCCAGTATCCGCTGTCGGTGCTGGCAGTCTCGCAAGACGCCGCGCAGTTGTATCGCAGCGGCGTCTACGGCAACACGATGACCGCCAATCCCCGTGCGCTCGACGTGGCCTGCGCGGTGCTCGAACAGCTGACGCCCGAGATCCGCGCCAACATCCGCAAGGCCGGGCGTCGTGCCATCGAGCGGCTGGAAGCGCTGCGCGCCGAAGCGGGCGGCGCGATCACCCAGGTCCAGGGCACCGGCCTGCTGTTCTCGTGCGAGCTCGATCCCCGGTACAAGTGCTACGGCGCCGGCTCGACCGAGGAATGGCTGCGCGAGCGCGGCATCGGCGTGATCCACGGCGGCGCGAACTCGCTGCGTTTCACCCCGCACTTCGCGATCGGCGACGACGAACTTGCGTTGCTGGTGGACATGGTCGGTAAGGCGCTGCGCGAAGGTCCACGCCAGACGGACGCTGCCGCGGCCTGATAAGGTCGGCGCCCCGCGCGGCCGGCACCGGTCTGCGTCCGCCCGGGCGCAGACGCGGCCACCGAGCTGTCCGATGCGCCTGGAAGACGTCGCCCGTCGCCACCGATCCGCGCGCTTCTTTCCGACAGCGTGGTGACCATGATTCGACGTTTCGTCCTGCTCGCTCTGCCGTGTGCGGCGCTTCTTTTCTCGGCCTGCGGCCACGACAGCGCCGCGCCTGCCGTGGAACCGCCGGCAGATGCCGTCCTGCTCGGCCGCCTGTTCGACGCGCGCGCCGGCACGGTGCTCGAAGAGGGTGTCGTGGTGATCGCCGGTGCGCGCGTGCGCTGCGCCGGTGCGCGCCAGGCCTGCGAATGGGACGACGCGACCGCACAGCACGATTACGGCAACGCCCTGCTGCTGCCCGGACTGATCGACCTGCACGTGCATGCACGGCCGCATTTCATCGGCGCCTTCGTGCCGTCGGGCGTCACCACGATCCGCGATGCAGGCAACACCCTCGACATGCTCGCCGACCTGCGCGCGACGCCGGGTGCGCCGCGCCTGTTCGCGACCGGCCCGCTGCTCGACGGCGCGGTCAGCGTCCTGACCCCCGACGGCCCTGCGCCGTTCGATGCGGCGGCCCTGGGCACCCAGCCCGCGATCACACTGACCTCGCCGGACGACGCCGACACCGTCGTCGACGCCTTGGCCGCGGCCGGCGTCGACTGGATCAAGCTCTATGAGCAACTACCGCCCGCAGTCTTCGACGCCGCGACACAGGCCGCCGCGCGTCACGGCCTGCCGGTCATGGCCGACCTCGGCACGGTCCTGACGCGCGGGCTGTCGGGCGCCCATGTCGATGCGCTGCAGGCCGCCACCGCAGGCGTCGGCACGCTGGAACATCTCGGCGGCGCCGCGCTGGCGTACCAGCGACTGGGCGGCGATCCGGCCGCGGACGCGCTGGATCCGGCCCTGCTCGACCGGATCGTCGCCGACCTCGCGCAGTCCGGCGTCGCCCTGGTGCCGACGACGGCCAACGGCATCCAGTTCGCCACGCCCGACAGCCTGACGCGCGACGATCTGCCCGGCGCAGACCGCCTGGCCGTCGACGTCGCCGGGCATTGGTCGGCACTGTCGGGCATCCTCGCCGAGCCTCGAGTGCAGGCCCGTGCGCGTGCCGACCAGACCCTGATGGCCGCCCTGTTGCCGCGTCTGTTGGCAGCCGGCGTCCGCGTCGGGGCCGGCTCCGACCTGCCCGCTGCGCCCTACATGCTGCCCGGTCCGGCGCTGCACCAAGAGCTCGAGGCGCTGGTGCGCATGGGCCTGACCCCGGTGCAGGCGCTGCAGGCGGCAACCCATGTGGCCGCCGACATTCTGGGCCAGTCCGATCTCGGCCGGCTCGAAGCCGGTGCACGCGCCGACGTGCTCGTCGTCAGCGGCGACCCACTGGCCGACATCCGCGCCACCCGCGCCGTCCAGGCGGTCTGGACCGACGGCGCAGCGGTCGACCTGCCCCAGGCATGGGCATCGGTCGACGCCGCGCTGCGCATCGCGCGCGAGGCCCACGCCGCGGACGCCGAGGGCTGAGCCGGTAGACCACGCTGGCCGGCAACGCGTCCCGATTTGCAGCGGGGCCATCAACGGCCCCGCCCGTTCTCTGCCGCGCCACGCGGCCCCGGCCCTCGATTGCGCCTCAGCGCCCCGCAGCCTCGATCGCGTCATCGATCAGCGCGCGCGCGGCGGCTGCGTCGCCCCAGCCGTGCAGGGTCACCGCACTACTGCCCTCGGGCAGGTCCTTGTAGACACGGAAGAACGCCTCGATGCGCGCGCGTTCGGCGGACGGCAGATCGGCAAGATCGCGCACCCCGGCATAGGTCGGGTCGACGTCGTCGACCGGCACGCCGACGATCTTCTCGTCGGCCTGTCCGGCATCGCGCATGCGCAGCACGCCCAGCGGCCGGAACCGGAGCAGCGCGCCAGGATGGACCGGTACGCGTGTGAGCACCAGCGCATCAAGCGGATCGCCGTCGCCGGCGCGCGTGCCCGGCATCGCGCCGTAGTTCGCCGGATACGCGACCGGCATCGACACGAAGCGATCGACGTGCAGCAGGCCGTCCTCGGCGCCGATCTCGTACTTGACGCTGCCACCGGCGGGGATTTCCACCACCAGCAGTGCGTCATGCGTCGACGGGTCGGGCTGGCGCGCCTGGAAGGGATGACCCGCGGGGCCGGTCGCCCAGGTCGCTGACCCCGCCAGGGTCAGCCCTGCCCCGAGCATCAGCGTGGCCACCGCCGTACCCAAGCGCGTGCCGTGCATCGCGCTCATTCCCAGCACCGGTCGGCGCGACCCTTCAGCGAGCCCTCGCGCGTGCAGCGCCGCGTGTCGATCCTGCCATCCTCCCGTTCGACCAGCCGCTTGCGGCCATCGTGGTCATGCAGCTCGAACGCGTCATACAGCCGGCCGGTCGCCGTACGCGCCTCATAGCGCAACACCGCGCCGTCGACGCGCAACACCTGGAACAGCTGGGTGTCCTCGGCAATCGGCGCCATCGTCGCCAGCGCCTGCGGGCCGATACGGTATTGCTTGGCGCCGACCACGCTGACCAGGAGCTGCGGTGTATCGCCATCCGCATGCAGCGCGCGGCGGCCGTAGCCGTGGTCATGCCCCTGAAGCACCAGGTCCACGTGGTGCTTGCGCAGCACCGGTGCCAGGTGCGCGCGCAGCGACGCGTAGTCGCGGTCGGCACGCAGCGCGTACAACGGTTGGTGGATCTGCACCACGCTCCAGCGGTGCGGGTTGTCGGCCAGCACGCGGTCCAGCCACTGCGCCTGCGCCGGGCCGGTCCCCAGATCCAGGATCGAAGTACCGTCGAGCACGACGAAGCGCACGCCCTGGTAGTCGAACCAGTACGTCGTCGCCTCCACGCCGGGCGCGCCGTTGCGCGGCAGTGCGAACGTCACCGGCCAGTGTGGCGACAGCACCCGGCGTGCCTGCGGCGTGTCCTCGTGCTCTTCGTGGAACTCGTGGTTGCCTGCCGCCGGCGCGGTTGCGATGTCTTCGGGCAGACCGCTGGCGGCCTCGAACCATTCGGCCCATTCGTCGTCATCGGCGCCCTGCCCGGCCCCACCGCCCGACACCAGGTCGCCGGCGAACAGCGCCAGCTTCGCGTCCGGCGCCCAGCGCCGCGACTCACGGATCACCCGGGTCACCAGGGCGGTGTTCTGGTTCTGGGTGTCGCCGAAGTACAGCAGCGTCAGCGGTGCGGCCTCTGCGGCCGCGGTGCGGAAGTGGAACCAAGGGCTCCAAGTGCCGTGACCCTGCACGCGCCAGGCATACAGCGTATCGGGCGTCAGGCCGTCGACATCGGCGCGGTGCTGGTGCGCGGTGCCGTTGCGCGTCTGCAGCGACTGGGTGGTGGCGACGATCGTGCGTGCGCGCCCGCCGGTGATGTCCGGCGTGTCGTCGGCCGGCGCGATCTGCAACTGCGGCGCGCGCACGTGTGCATCGGTGCGCCAGGCCACCGCGAACCCGGTCGCCGCATCCTGCGCGGGCGAGGCCGCGATGCGGTCCGGATATGCGGTTGCGGCGTGTCCCCGATCACCCTCGGGCACGCGGGTGTTGGGCTCGGGCTGCCGCGGCGCCTCGGCCTGCGCGGCGGGTGCGAGCAACACCAGCGCGAGCAGCGCCGCACGCAGGCAACCGGTCATGTCGATGCGGGTCCGCATGCTCACAGCCTCCCGCACGCGGGCAGCGACAGCGCCTGCGCAATCGCACGCCAGTCGAACGCGACCAGTCCCTGGTCGTCATGCACCGCATAGAGCACGCCGTCGGGGAATGCCGCCGACGGCGCGTCGTGCAGCCAGATGCCATCGGTGTTGGCGACGGTCTTGCCGGCCACCGCGCCGACGTGCGCCAGCGAGCGGCGGTCGAACAGATGGAACGCGGTCCGACCCTTGCCCTGCTCGGTCGTGATCCACCAACCGCTGCCATCGGCGCAAGTCTTGAGCATGATGCCCTCGGCCTGCGCCTGGAACACGTCGCGGCCGAGCGTGCGCCCGGTGTAACGGCCCGCCAGGTCGTAGACCTTCAGCTCGTTGGCGTAGGTCTCGTCTTCCTCGGCGATCAGCAGCCGGTCGTGCGCCGGGTCGCCCCAGATCGACTCGACCACGCGCAGCGCGCCGTCCGGCGTGGTGTCGCCGAACGCACCCAACGCTTCAACCGCGAACGTTCCGTCATTCGGACGCAGCGCATAGCGGTGCACGCGCCGGTCGAGCCTGTCGAGCGGCGGCAGCACATCGTGGCCCTGCGCATCCTCGCCGTCGTGATAGGAGTCGGTGACGTAGAGCGTGTAGCCATCGCCGGCCCGGTCGATCCACAGACCGTAAGGTTTGACCAGGTCCTGCGCGGCGAACGCGAGCACCGGCGCGAAGTCCGGCAGTCGCAGCACCTGCACACGGTGATTGTCGCGCTCGACGACGAACGCCAGATCATCGATCACCGCGATGCCATTGGGGCGCCGGAACTGGCCCGCCCCGCTGCCCGAAGTGCCGAATGTGCGCAGCGTCTCGCCGGTCACCCCGTCATAGACGACCAGACGGTCGGTGGACTTGGCCGTCGCGATCACCAGCACCTGGCCATCGGGCGCGGTCCACGCCGCCGGCGAGTCGATGTTGTCCTCGGGCGTCAACGCACTGACGAAGGCTTCCCCGACGATCGGCAGATCACGCCCGGCGGTCTCCGGCGCGCCCTGGGCGGCCACGGCAGATGGGTCGGTGGCATCGGGCGCGGACGCCGAACAGGCTGCGATACACAGCGCAAGCGACGCAATCGCCCACGTTCGGGAAGGGACGGGAGAAGGCCGTGTCATGGATCACCAGGAGTCGTGTCATCGGGGAAGCGCGCAACGGTCACGCGATGGTCATGCCGGACTGCAGCGACCGCGCATTGTGTGGACCAACGATGACATCGCCATGTCACCGCGATGGCGCACTTGCAGCGTCGCCATCATGAATCCGCAACACAACCGACCCAGACTTTTCGAAACGTTCGCGAGGCACTCGTGAACACCGGTCTGCGCCAAGCCAAGGGGGCGCGCAGGCCGACGCGCCCCTGCCACTTTCCGGAGTTCCGATGACATCGACCCAGACCGCGATCGCCGTGGCGATCGCCGCCGCGCTGTTCGCAGCCACCCCGTCCGCCGCCCACGCACAGACCGCCGCTGACGGCGTCGCCGCGATGGCCGGCACGATCGTCGGCCAGGTCCGTGAAGCATCGCGTGGTATCGCCCTCGAAGGCGCGCGCGTCACCGTCGGCGGCCGACAGGCCAGCACCGACGGCGAAGGTCTGTTCCGTGTCGTCGGCCTGCCCGCGGGCCGTCACACGCTACGTGTGGATTATCTGGGCTACGGCGCCTACGAGACCGAGGTCATGATCGGCGACAGCCGCGGCACGCGCCTCGATGTCGCGCTGACCAGCACCGCCGGCGCGACCGACTTCGGCGTCGTCGAGGTCCGCGCCAGCCGCGACGCCCAGGCGCGCGCGCTCAACCAGCAGCGCACGTCCACCCATTACGTCAATGTCGTGTCGGCCGACCTGCTGGGCCAGTTCCCCGACAACAATATCGCCGAATCCACCCAGCGCATTTCCGGCGTGTCGATCGAGCGCGACCAGGGCGAGGGCCGCTACGTCACCGTGCGCGGCGCGCCCAAGGAGTACACCACCGTCTCGATCGACGGCGTGCAACTGGCCAATCCCGATGCCGGCAGCCGCGGCGTGGAACTGGACACCATTCCGTCGGATGTGATCTCCGCGCTCGAGGTCACCAAGGCGCTGACGCCGGACATGGACGGCGACGCGATCGCCGGCAACATCAACATCCGCACCCAGAGTGCGCTCGACCGCGACGGCCTGACGCTGCGCGCCTCGGTCGCCGGCGGCGCGTACCAGTTGGGCGACGGCGAGAACGAGCGTTACAACGCGACAATCGGCAACCGCTTCGGCGCCGATCGCAACATCGGCGTGCTGATCTCCGGCTCGCTCAGCAAGCAGGGGCGATTCACCGACAATGTCGAGAGCCTGTACGAGCGCGTCGACGCGGGCTTCGCGCCCACCGAGATCCAGATCAAGGACTACGAGGGCACGCGCACCCGCAAGGGTCTGACCGGCCGCTTCGACTTCCGCATCGATCCCGATAACCTGGTGTACCTGGTGGCCTCCGATGCCAACTTCGTCGATCACGAGTTCCGCGACAATCTGACGATCACACTCGACCGGCACACCGCGGGCTCGGACGAAACCGCCGGCACCGCGCGCGCGACCTTCGACAAGGAACTGCGCGAACGCACCTACGACAAGACGATCCGGACCTACACCCTGGGCGGCGAGCATTATCTGGGCGAGACCTGGAAGCTCGACTGGCAGGCCTCGCGCAGCGAGGCGACCAAGGTCACCGATCCACGCCAGCAGTACATCTTCCGCGCCACCGTGCGCCCGCAGCTCGACTACGACTACGCCAACCCCGACTTCCCGGTCTGGACGATCCGCGGCCGGGACGATGCGCCGGCCACTGGCGTGAACCTGCCCGAGGACTGGTATGCGTTCCGCCGCCTCAACGACCGCTTCGAGTACAGCGAAGAGGCGGAAACCGGCCTGCGGCTGGACCTGGCGCGTCCCCAGTCCTTCATCGGCGAGACCGGCGACCTGCGCGTCGGCGTGCGCGCGCGGCTGCGCGACAAGCAGTTCGACGACGAACGCTACCGCAATGGCGAGCGCGACGACTTCGATGCACTGGGCATCGCCTACTCGGACATGCTCTGCGACAGCCTGTCCAACAACTTCGGTTACTTCCTGACCGGCCGGCGCTTCTGCCGCGACATCTTCGACCGCTACGCCGGGCCGCTGAAGGACAGCGACGCCTACGAGCGTCTGATTCCCGATTCGCTGACCGGCGACTACCGCGCCGAAGAGGATGTGTACGCAGGTTACGCGCGCCTGGACGCGACCTGGAACGCGCTGACCATGGTCGCCGGCGTGCGCTACGAGCGCACCGAGACCACAGGCATGGCGACCGCGTTCGACGAGGACACCGGCGTCGCGACCCCGGTCTCGGCCGGCCGCCGTTACGGCAACGTGCTGCCCAGCGTGCACCTGCGCTACGAGCTCACGCCCGACAGCATCGTGCGCGCCTCGTACTCGACCGCGCTCAACCGCCCGGACTTCATGCACACCGCGCCCTACCGCATCCTCGGCGAGGCTGACGACCGCAACGTCATCGCGATCGACGAGGGCAACCCGCAGGTGCGCGAAGCCTATGCACACAACCTCGATCTGTCGTTCGAACGCTATCTGCGCCCGCTGGGGCTGGTGTCGGGCGCGCTGTTCTACAAGCGCATCGAGGACCCGCTGTTCCTCGCCTCGCACGACGAAGCCGCCGGCGGTGGTCAGACACTGCGCATCACCCGCGCCGAGAACGGCGACCACGGCCGGATCTACGGCGCGGAACTGACCTGGCAGCAGACCTTCGACCGGTTGCCCGGCGCGCTCGCGGGTCTGGGCATCTACACCAACTACACCTATGCCAAATCCGAGGCGCAGTTGCCGTTCGGCCTGGGCGAAACCGAGCTGCCGGGCACTTCGCGCAACAACTACAACATCGCGCTGACCTACGCGCGCCCGGGCCTGGATGCGCGTCTGGCCTACAACTATCGCTCGCGCTTCATCCAGGCATTCGACATCAGCAATCCCGAACTGAACATCTACTGGGACGATCGCGCGAGCCTGGACTTCTCGGCGAGCGTGGCGCTCGGCGCGGGCTGGCGCGTGTTCGGCGAGATCAACAACCTGCAAGACACGCGCCAGGTCCGCTTCCAGGGCCAGCGCAACCGAGTACTAGAGATGGAAGGCTTCGGCCGGTCGTGGCTGGCGGGCGTGCGCTACCAGTTCTGACCGCCCGGCGCGCGGCTGCACGACACCGGCACCGGACCTTGCGTCCGGTGCCGAGCGGACCCAGAGACCCGCGTGCCCTATCCTGTCGGCATCGCCCGTTCCGTTCCCGATGCCCATGAAGATCGTCGAAGTCCGCCACCCACTGGTCCAGCACAAGCTCGGACTGATGCGCCGCGCCGACAACAGCACCAAGACCTTCCGCGAACTGTCCGCCGAGGTCGCCACGCTGCTGACCTACGAGGCCACCTCGGACCTCGAGACCGAGGACGCGTCGGTCGATGGCTGGGCCGGTCCGGTGCAGGTGCGACGCATCAAGGGCCGCAAGATCACCCTGGTGCCGATCCTGCGCGCCGGCATCGGCATGCTGCCCGGCGTGCTCGAGCTCATCCCGGCAGCCAAGGTCAGTGTCGTCGGCATCAAGCGCGACGAGACCTCGCTGCAGGCAGTGCCCTACTACGAGAACCTCGTCGGCGACATGGCCGACCGCACCGCGCTGATCCTCGACCCGATGCTCGCCACCGGCGGCACGCTGATCGCCACGGTCGCGATGCTCAAGGCCGCGGGCGCCAGCCGGATCAAAGGCCTGTTCCTGGTCGCCGCGCCCGAGGGGCTGCGCGCGCTCGAGGCCGCCCATCCCGATGTCGAGGTCTACACCGCCTCGATCGACCAGCGCCTCGACGAACGCGGTTACATCCTGCCCGGCCTGGGCGACGCCGGCGACAAGATCTTCGGCACCCGGGTCGACTGAGCGACGCGGCGCGCGCTCGCGACCTCAGGTCCTATCCGGCCAGCGCCGGAGGAGCTGCGGCGATCTCCCGACGCGCCGACACGCGCGCGGCGCGATGCCGTCGGGCAGCGCCATGCGGAACAGCGGCGCCAGGCCGCGCAACACACGTGCGCAGGCGCGGTTGCGGATCCGCTGCAGCGGTGTGATCTGCAGCAGCGCCTCGGCCCAGGGCGGCAGCAGTGCGGCACCGGCGCCGATGAACAGCCCGCGCAACAGCGCCCCGCCCGGCACCGGCAGGCGGGTCGTGCGCAGCACCGCCAGCACTTCGCGCGAGCGTTCATCGAAGTGCAGTTCCGGGCGCACCCGGGCGAAGTAGTCGATCATCGCCGCACCGCTCGTCGGCACCTCGCGGGCGCCCAGGGCTTCGGCGACCCGGCGCGACTCGTCGTAGTAGCGGTCGTCGACCCAATCGGGCGTGGGCAGCCCGGCATAAGCCCGAAAGCCCTGCAGGAACGCATAGGCCTCGGTCGCATGCACCCAGGTCAACAGCGCGGGATCGTCGGCTGCGTAGGGCACGCCGTCGGCGGTGGTGCCGCGCACCTGGCCGTGGATGGCGGCGACCCGCGCGACCAGCTGGTGCGCCTGTGTGGTGCCGGCATAGGTGGTACCCGCAACGAAGGCCGTGGTGCGGCGCAGCCGCCCGATCAGGTCGGTGCGGAAATCGGAGTGGTCCCACACGCCCGCCAGCGCGCGCGGATGCAGCGCCTGCAGCACCAACGCGCACAGACCGCCGGCGAGCATGCCCGGGAAATCGCCGTGGATCCGCCAGGTCACCGCCTCCGGGCCGAACATGCCCGGATCGCCCAGCGGCGCGTCGTAGTCGATCCCGCTCTGCCCACGTGGGAACACGCCCAACACCCAGCGGCGGAGCGCGGCGGTGAGCGGAGCGGCAAGGCCGGGGCGAGGTGCGTCCATGCCCGCCAGGCTAGCCGGCCAGCATCGACGATGGCGTCGATGCTGGCCACGTCGCATGCGACAATCCGCACTCGCCGCCGACGCTTCACCTCCGTCCGCGCCGCTTCCGTCAGCCAGGGGCCCCGGCCCTCAGCCAGCCGCGCCGCCTCCCCCCTGCTGACAGGACTGCTTCGCCATGCCCGCGCTTCCGTTTTCCGACCCGGCCGCGTCGTTGCGCACGCGCCGTGCCCCGCTCGCGCTCGCCCTGCTCGCCTGCATCGCGGCGACACCCGCGCTTGCCCAGGACCTCGCGCCCGACGCGCAGACCCGCACGCTCGACACGGTGCTGGTGACCGCCGACGGCTCGCAGGTCGAACTGCCACCCGCCTATGCCGGCGGCCAGGTCGCCACCGGCGGGCGCGTCGGCCTGTTCGGCAACCTCGACCTGATGGACACGCCGTTCAACAGCCTCAACTTCACCGCCGACCTGATGCGCGACCAGCAGGCGCGCAGCGTCGCCGACGTCGTGCAGAACGACCCCGCGGTGCGGGTCGCGCGCGGCTTCGGCAATTTCCAGGAGCTGTACGTCGTGCGCGGCCTGCCCGTGTACTCCGACGACATGAGCTACAACGGCCTCTACGGGCTGCTGCCACGGCAGTATGTCGCCGCCGAGTTCCTGGAGCGCGTGGAGGTGTTCCGCGGCGCCAACAGCTTCATCAATGGCGCAGCGCCCGGCGGCAGTGGCATCGGCGGCGCGTTCAATCTGGTGCCCAAGCGCGCCGGTGACGACGACCTGACCCGGCTGACGCTGGGCTACGAGAGCGACGGCCAGGGCTACGCCGCGGCCGACGTCTCGCGCCGCTTCGGTGCCGAGCGCGCCTGGGGTGTGCGCGCCAACGCCGTGCGCCGCGACGGCGATACCGTGCTCGACGAAGCCCGCGAGCTCGGCGTGCTGGCGCTCGGCATCGACTATCGCGGCGAACGCGCGCGCTTCTCGGCCGACCTGGGCTGGCAGGACCACCGCATCGATGCGCCGCGACCCAGCGTCACGCCCACTGGCTTGATCCCGAAGGCGCCCGCAGCCGACGTGAACTTCGCCCAGCCGTGGACCTTCACTGACGAGGAGGATCTGTTCGGCGTGGTCCGCGGCGAGTACGACATCAGCGACACCGCGACGGCGTGGGCGGCGGTCGGCATCCGCGACAGCCGCGAACACAACGTGCTGGCCAACCCGCGGGTCGACACCGCCGGCAATCTGACCGCGTCGCGTTTCGACAACGTGCGCGAGGACCTGCTGCGCACCGGCGAGGTCGGGCTGCGCACCGAGTTCCGCACCGGCGCGGGCGGTCACCGCGTCAGCGTGACC
Source organism: Xanthomonas citri pv. mangiferaeindicae (assembly GCA_002240395.1). Classification (NCBI taxonomy): domain Bacteria; kingdom Pseudomonadati; phylum Pseudomonadota; class Gammaproteobacteria; order Lysobacterales; family Lysobacteraceae; genus Xanthomonas; species Xanthomonas citri. The sequence goes on along the minus strand of CP016836.1, from coordinate 2,702,056 downwards.
GGCGCATTCTTCGATCTCGACTCGCAGAACGCTTATGCGACCGGCACCCGCCGCCCGGCAGGCACGCTGTACGCGCCGGTCGCAACCGCGTTGCCGCCGACGAGCCCTGCGGTCGGCGACATGGCCGACCCGCTGACCACCAGCCGCACCCAGACCGCGAGCGTCGCGATCGCCGACACCCTGCGGCTGGCCGATGAGCGCGTGCTGCTGACGCTCGGCGCACGTCGGCAGACCTTGCGCCAGTCGAGCTACGACTACACCACCGGCGCCGCGCTCGACCGCTATGACGACAACGCGGTCACGCCGGTGGCGGCGGTCGTGTTCAAGCTCGGCCGGCAGGTCTCGCTGTACGCCAATTACGCCGAAGCGTTGCTGCCCGGCCAGACCGTCGCGCAGACCAGCGCAGACGGCACCCCGATCGTCAACGCCGGCGAGATCCTCGACCCGTTCCGCTCCAAGCAGTACGAGGTCGGTGCCAAGTACGACGCCGGCGGCTGGGGCGCGAGCGCCGCGCTGTTCCGCATCGCCAAGCCGAATGCGATCGAGCAGGACTACCGGGTCAGTGCCGACGGCGAGCAGCGCAACCAGGGCTTGGAACTGAGTGTCTACGGCCAGCCGGCCGATGGCCTGCGCGTGCTCGGCGGCCTGACCTGGCTCGACGCCACGCTGCGCCGCACCCAAGGCGGCATCAACCAGGGCAACGACGTGATCGGCGTGCCCGACGTCCAGGCCAACGCCGGGATCGACTGGGACGTGCCCGGCGTGGCCGGGCTCACGCTCGATGCGCGTGCAGTGCACACCGGCCGCCAGGCGGCGCGCGCGGACAACGCGCTGGAACTGCCGTCCTGGACGCGGTTCGACCTGGGCACGCGCTACGCGTTCGAGGCCGGCGGCCGCGACTGGACGCTGCGCGCGCGCGTGGACAACGTCTTCGATCGTGCCTACTGGGCCTCGACCGGCGGCACCGCCGGTGCCAACTATCTGGTGCTGGCGGCGCCGCGCACGGTCACGTTGTCGGTCTCGCTCGCGCTGTGATGCGGCCCGCCCCGCCTTGCATCGGTGTGCGCTCGCGCGCAATGGGATCGTTTGCCCGATCCCATTGCGTCGGAGGGTGCCGCTGAACAACACCGCACGCTTTGCCATCTGTGCCGATCTCGCCTCCGACCGGTACGGCGCGCGCGCGCGATACGAGCGGAACGATAATCGCCAGTCCAGGCTGATCCACCCAAGCCGAACGCATCGAGGATCGACGCATGCTGATCGTCTTCAGCGGCCTGCCCGGCACCGGAAAGACCACCATCGCCAAGCCGCTGGCCGCCAGACTCCAGGCCGTCTATCTGCGCATCGACAGCATCGAGCAAGTGCTACGTGGCAGCGCTGCGTTCGAGCAGGACATCGGCAGCAGCGGCTACCAGGTGGCCAATACCGTGGCGCTGGACAACCTCAACGCTGGACACCACGTCATCGCCGATTGCGTCAACCCGGTATCGGAAAGCCGCCAAGCTTGGGCCGACACTGCCGCACAGGCGCGATGCCGCCTGCTGAACGTGCAGATCGTCTGCTCGGACAAGGCGCAGCATCGCCAGCGCGTGGAGGCGAGAGTCAGCGACGTGCCTGGACTGATCGTCCCGAACTGGCCATCGGTCGTGGCCCACGAGTACGAGCCTTGGCCGCAAGCGCCATTGACCCTCGATACCGCCTGGGTATCGGCCGAGGCGGCGCAGACGCTGATCGCCGACCATGTCTGCGCGTGCTTGCGAGCGGACGCCTGAACGCGCCTACGGGGACGAGGTCGTCATCTACTGGCGCGTCCGGCTCCAGGCCTACTCGAGGGGAATGCGGACCACGCTTTCCAGTGCGCTGGCGGTGTAGTCCTTGTTGAAGGGCGCCTTGACCGTCACGTACAGCGCCTTGCCGTCGGGCGCGAGCTCGAGGCTGTTGGGATTGGGCGGCAGCGTCCAGGTGCGGCGCACGGCGTAGCTGTCGGCGTCGAGCTCGCTGACCGTGCCCTGGTCGCGATGGGTCACGTAGAGCGCCTTGCGCTCGGGGTGGAGCACGATGCCCATCGAGTCGCCGACCGGCAGGCTGCGCTCGACCTTGCCGGTGCGCGTGTCGAACACCAGCACGGTCGCGCCCTTCGAGTGGTCGGTCACGAACAGGCGGTGCGTGGCCGGATCGTGGGCGAGGTTGAGCAGCAGGTACTCCTTGCCATCGCCGGGCGTCCAGCGGTGCTGAATCGCATGGGTCGCGGTGTCGATCACCAGCACCTCGCCGTCGCCGTTGGCCGCGTACAGCCGGCTGGCTGCCGGATCGAGCAGCAGGCCGGTCACCCACTTGCCGGCATCGCCGATCGTCGCGCGCAGCGTCAGCGTGGCCGCATCCACCACCCAGATCAGCCCCGGCGCGCCGACGCCGCCGACATACAGCGTGCCGCTGGCCTCGTCGAGAATCACCTGCCGCGGACCGTAGAAGGTGCCGTCCGAGGCCTTGTCCTCGAAGCGCAGCCGGCCTCTGACCTCGCCGCTGACCGCGTCGACTGCGGTGAGCCCACGCTCGACGCTGTTGGTCACGTACAGCGTCTCGCCCTTGGCGTCGGTCGCGATGGCGAAGTTGCGCAAGTCGGTGTGGGTCTGGCCGCGGGTCTCCAGCGTAAGCGGATCGAGCCGGTAGATCACCCCGCCCTTGGTGTCGGGTGCGGCCTCCGACGACGCGACGAACAGCGCGCTCGCGGCTTGGCTGTAGCGCGCTTCGTAGACCCCGCGCGCGAGGTCGCGGCGCAGCACGCCATCGGGCAACGCGTTCGCGGTGGCCGCAGGCGTTGCGATTGCCGGTGCCTGCTGGGCATGCACAGGCGACGACAGGCCGAGCGCGAGTGCGGTCGCAGCAGCCAGCAAGGTCAGGGCGCGGGAGGACGGGATCATGGGCATGGACTCGGCTGGGCGGACGATGGGAGGAGTGCCCGCATCGGAGCCTGGCGACATGGCCGCCGCAGGCACGGGCCGGCGCTGGGCCGAACCGCAGGTGCCGTCGAGCCCGCTGGCTCGCGACCCTTCATTATCGGGAACGATTCTCATTTTCCTGATGAAGGGAAGGCTTGTCCATGGCCGCCCACTCTCACGGCAGCCGCAGTGGTCCCACCGCATCGAGAACGCGGGCGTCGTGCCGGCCATCCCCGCCCCGAACGCCGATCCGCTCGCCTGCGGCTGCAGGGGGCGGAACCCGTCGTCGTAGTCCCAGGTCACCGCATGCACGCGGGCGCCGGCGAGCGACGTCGGATCGCCCAGCGTTGAGGCCGGCAACGTGAAGCGGATCGTCGCCGCGTCCGAATCGACGTCGATTCGCGCGGGCTGCGCCTGCGGCGTGCCCTCGGTGTCGGCATCTGCGCCTTCCGCCGAGAACAGCGCGTTCGACCAACCGTGGGCGCGGATGCGGTAGTGCCAGCGCATCCCGTCCGGCAGGCGCGCGTTCTGCTGCGGCATCACCTCGCTGCCGCCTTCGCGTTCCGGCAACTCGATGAACACCACCGGCGCGACATGATCGAAGCCATTGGGCGGATTCCAACCCTGGGTGACGCTGGCCATGCGCAAACTGACGCGAAGCGCGCCGCCGCTGGTCTCGACGTCCAGCCCGCGCAAGTCGCCCTGCCGCTGCGTCCGCCACTGGCCGCCGGTGGGATAGACCACGCGCCCGTCCAGGCCGTGATCGTCGCCGGCCGGATCGTCCACGCGCGCCACCGCTTGCCACTGGCGTTCGACCTGGAACGGCTGCGCTGTCGACGCAGTCCGGTCGGCCTCGCGCCACAGCACCAGGCGATGCCTGCGCGCCGGATCGATCCAACTGTCGGTGCGCAGCGTCGCCGTCCAGCGACCGTCGGCACCGGCCACGACGCGCGGGGCGCGCTGCAGATCGCCATCGATCACGACCTGCAACACGTCGCCGGGCGTCGCACGTCCGTGCAGCACCACGTCGTCGCGCCACGGGGCTGGCGGCAGCGCATCGAGCGTCGGCGCCGCGGACTGCGGTGCCTCCGGCGGCGCCTCACCGCCGCGCTGCCGCCAGACCAGCCCTGCACGCGGCGGCAGCACCAGCGTCAGCCGGCCATCGGCGGCGACGGTCAGCGGCGCAGGATCGCCATCGAGTCCGAACACGCCCTCCAGCCGCGTGCCGCCCGGCAGCCCTGTCTCCAGCGCATCGACCAGCACCGGCGCATCGGCGGTGTTGAACGCAACCAGCGCAAGCGCCGCCTCGTGGCGCGTGGCCCACACCAGCGCGCCGGGCCCGCCCCCACTGTCGCGCAACACCTCGGGCACACCCCGCGAAAACAACCGGTCGTCGAGCCGCAATGCCGACATCGCCGCGATCTCGCGATACAGCGGTGCGGCGGTGTCGAACGCGTCGCCTTGTGCGCCAACACCGCCGGCGAACATCGCCGTGCGGCGCCCCGAAAAGCCCTGCTCGGTGCCGTAGTACAGCGTGGGAATGCCCGGCAGGGTCATCATCGCCAGCAGTGCCTGACGCAAGGCGCGCGTATCGGCGCCGGCCAGGAACCGGTCGACGTCGTGGTTGTCGACGAAGCTCGGCATCCAGTGCAGGCGCGGATGCAGCGCGACCATGCTGGCGATGCGATGGCCGAGCACCGCAGTCGGCTCGCCGCGCGCGAACACGTCGCCGAGACTGCCGTAGAGCGGGAAGTTGATCATGCCGGGCAAGCGATCGCCGCCGGCCTCGGTGCGCATATAGGCTTCGAGCCGGCGCGCCTGGCTGTCCTCGAACGGCTTGTCGATCGCAAAGCCCTCGCCGAAGACGTGGAAGTCCTCGCGGCCGGTCGCGCGTGCGGCCGCAGCGATGCCCGGCGCATCAGGATCGTCGGCGTGCAGGAAATCGTCGAAGAAATCCGCCGGCACATGCAGCGCGGTGTCGACACGGAACGCATCGACGCCGATGTCGTGGATCCAATCGCCATAGCTGCGCCGCAGCGCGCGCCGGACTTCGGGATGCTCGGTATTGAGATCGTCGAGGCCCGCGAGCTGGTAGGTCAGCTCCTGCGTGCGGTCGGTGAAATCGACGATGTCGGGCGTCCAGTGGTAGATCGCATCGCGGCGCTGGGTCGGATCGCGCGCATCGTTGCGGTCGAACGGCGGCTGCACCGGCGCCTGGCGGCCGCGCGCGTCAGCAAAGCGCACGAATCCGGCTGCCGGATCGTCCGCGCGCCAGCCGTCGGGATAGCCGAAATAGTTCGCGGTGTGGTTCACCACGATGTCCTGAATCAAGTACATACCGCGGCCGTGCAGACCGCGCGACAGGGCGCGGTAGTCGTCACGCGTGCCGAAATGCGGGTCGATGGCCGAGAAGTCGTCCGCCCAATAGCCGTGATAGCCACCGTAACGCGTCGCCTCGTTCCACCACTGGTGCGCCACCGGTGGGGTGATCCACACCGCCGTCGCGCCCAGTCCCTGCACGTAGTCGAGCCGGCGCGTCACACCCGCAAGGTCGCCGCCGCTGTAGCGCGCCGGATCGTTCGGATCGTACTCGCCGGTGCCCTGGTCGTTGTTGGACGAGTCGCCATCGTCGAAGCGGTCGATCATCAGGAAGTAGACGATCTGATCGCGCCAGTCGGGGGACGGCACGTGCAGATCGCCCGCGCTCGCCGCACCGGCAATCAAGGACAGGCACGCGAGTGCGATGCCCCGCACGCACACGCGTGTGCACCGCTGCATGTAATCGTTTTCCATCGCCGCCTCCCAGCGCCATCGATGCCCCATCGTCGACGAGCGCCACCGCATTGCGCCATGAATACGTATGCAGTGCGCCGCCGGGCCCGAACCCCGGGACTACCATGGCCGCCAATCGCGGGGCCGGTCCGATCCATCGCGTTCCGATGCCGACGGCTCGCCCCGAACACTGCCTGCTGGACACCCTTGGGAGGGGAGATGTCGAAGCTCGATCGCAACCTGCTCAGCGTTGCGCTGTCGTCTGCGCTGCTGATGCTCGCAACCGGCGCACACGCGCAGACCACCACGTCGACGTCCACGAACAACATCGAAACCGCCTCGACGCAGACGCCGGCCTCCGGCGGCGACGCCGTGCAGCTCGACAGCGTGCGTGTCACCGGCATCCGCCGCGGCATCGAACTGTCGATGGATACCAAGCAAGCCGAGGACACCATCGTCGAGGCGATCTCGGCCGAGGACATCGGCAAGCTGCCCGACACCAGCATCGCCGACTCGCTGTCGCGCCTGCCCGGCATCTCTGCGCAGCGTTTCGGCGGCCGCCCGCAGGAGCTCAACATCCGCGGTTTCGCCGGCGATTTCTCCACCGCGTTGCTCAACGGCCGCGAGCAGGTGAGCTTCGGCAACAACCGCGGCGTGGAGTTCGACCAGTACCCGTCCGAACTGATCAGCCAGGTCGTGGTGCACAAGACCACCAATGCGCAGCTGGTCGGCCAGGGCCTGTCGGGCACGGTCAACATGAAAACCGTCCGCCCGTTGTCGTTCGGCGAGCGCGCGATCGCGGTGAACGTGCGCGGCGATATGAACAAGCTCGGCGACGATAAGGAATACGGCAGCCGCGCCAGCATCTCGTACATCGATCAGTTCGCCGACAACACCGTCGGCATCGCCGTCGGTTACGCGCGCCTCGACAGCCCGAACCTCGGCCACCAGTTCGAGTCGTGGAACTTCAACAAGGAGTACCCAGGCTACGCGGGCAACGCCGTGCTCGGCGGCACCGCGGCCTATGCGATCGAAGGCAGCAATCGGCGCGACGGCTACATGGCGGTGCTCGAGTTCCAGCCCAACGAGCGCCTGCACTCCACCATCGACCTGTTCTACTCGCAGTTCGATCGGCAAGAGAACAAGTACGGTCTGCAGACCGGCCTGGCCTATGGCCGGGCAACCCTCGACGACGCCACGCTGAGCCCCAACGGCACCACGATCGATTCGACCTGGTCGCAGATCGCACCGATCGTGCTGCGCAACGACAGCAACACGATGGACGACCGCCTGCTGTCGTTCGGCTGGAACACCGAGCTGGAGGTCAACGCGAACTGGACGCTGACCACCGACGTCAGCCACTCGCGCGCGCGCCGCGCCGAGCAACTGTTCGAGGTCTACGCCACGCCGCCAGCCGGCGTCACCAGCTCGGGCCGCTACGTGTTCAATCCCGAGGGCTGGTACGACATCGACCTGGACTACGACCTCGGCGCACCGGGCGGCTTCGTCCTGCGCGATCCCGACCGCTGGGGCGGCGAGCGCGACCAGGCCGGCTACCTGAAGAACTTCGAGGTCCGCGACCAGATCAGTGCGTTCCGGATCGACCTCGAGCGTCGCTTCGATGCCGGCTTCGTGTCCGCCCTGCGCTTCGGCGGCAACATCACCGACCGCCGCAAGAGCCGCGCCTCGACCGAGTACACCCTGTGCGTCACCGACGCCTGCACCGGCGATCTCAGCGTCGCGATCCCGGGACAGTACGTGCGCAACAGCGCCTTCGGCTTCGCCGGCATTCCGTCGATTCTCGACCTCGACGAGCGCGCGATGCTTGCCGCCGGCGTCTATCGCCCGTGGCGCAAGGACGATGCGGCGATCAACGACAAGAACTGGGAGATCCACGAAGAGATCGCCACGCTCTATGTCCAAGCCGACATCGACACCGATCTCGGCCCGGTGCCGCTCAAGGGCAACGTCGGCGTGCAGGTGGTCAACGCCAGCCAGCGCTCGACCGGCGTGGCGACGTTCGAAGGCGCGGCGCTGGAAGCGCCCAGCGAGCGCGGCGCCGACCACGTGCACTACCTGCCGAGCATGAACCTGTCCTTCGGCCTGCCGGCCGAGCAGTTCGTGCGCGTCGGCGCCTCACGCCAGATGGCGCGCCCGCGCATGGACGAACTCACCGCCGGCGGGAGCTACAGCATCGACCGCAGCCGCGACCGCTGGACCGGCAGCGGCGGCAACCCCGAGCTCGATCCGTGGCTGGCCAATGCCTACGACCTCTCGTACGAGAAGTACTTCGGCAACGAATCGATCGGGCGCGGCTACGTCAGTGCGGCGTACTTCTACAAGGATCTCAAGACCTACATCTACCGTCAGACGACCGCGTTCGACTTCAGCCAGCTGCCGTTGCCTCCCGAACTGCCGGGCAACCTGCCGCCGTCGTGGATCGGCGAGTACAGCCAGCCGGTCAACGGCGAGGGCGGCACGATCAAGGGCTGGGAGTTCGCCGTATCGCTCCCGCTGGGCCTGCTGTGGGCGCCGCTGGAAGGCTTCGGCTTCATGGGCAACTACTCCGACACCGAGAGCGACATCGCGCCCAACGGCCCCGACAGCTCCGAGCCCCTGCCCGGCCTGTCGAAGTACGTCTCCAACGTCGCGCTGTACTACGAGCGCTACGGCTTCTCGGCCCGTGTGTCGCAGCGCAGCCGCTCGGACTTCCTCGGCGAGGTCCAGGGCGCCGGCGGCGATCGCACCAAGGTGATGTTCACCGGCGAGACCGTGACCGACCTGCAGCTGGGCTACGCGTTCGAAAGCGGACGCCTGGAGGGCCTGTCGCTGCTGCTGCAGGTCAACAACCTGGAGAACGAGCCCTTCCGCTCGACCTTCGACGGCCTGCAGGAGCGCCCGAACCAGTTCTACGACTACGGCCGCACCTATCTGATGGGCGTCAACTACCGCTTTTGACCCATACCGGCCGCGCGGCGTCCTGCGCGCGGCCGGCGGCCCACGTCAGGCGCAAGGCATCTGAACCTGGAGACGCTTGTGCACCTCCGATGACTGGGCTAGAATGCGCGACCTCGCCGAAGCGGCGGGCAGCAACATCGGGCGGTTAGCTCAGCGGTAGAGCACTACCTTGACATGGTAGGGGTCACAGGTTCGAACCCTGTACCGCCCACCACGTAAATGCCTTGTTTCTAAGGCTTTTCGTGACAAACAAGAAGCGTGGCGTCGAGGCACTGACCCCATACTGACCCCAAAGATGCCGGCCCAAGAGCCGGCATTTTTGTGCCCGCAGGATGGTCTCGCTGAAGACGCCGGCCGGAGCGCGGTCTATCGCCCTACAGCGCCCGTGTACCGGGCGCAATTCAACCGCCCTTGATAACGCGCTCTGCCAAGGCGCGGGCTTGGATCGCCTAAACGCACTGGGCGATCCGACCGTGGCGGCAAGCCGTTACCGATCGGGTGCGACCGGCGCCGAACGCGCTGCGCCTACGCTCATCGGCGCCGGCTCGGGCGCAATCGGACCGCCACCGCCACCGCCTCCACCACCTCCACCGCCGCCTGGACGATAGATCTCGCACAGGTAGATCGGCTCATCGCTGTCGGGATCCAGGCCCCTTGCGTCTCGAGACAGAACGCATTGCATTGCTGCACATCAGAGAACAACGGGCCCGGCGCGACGCGACACATCCAGGTCTGCGCGGCCATGGCGGGCGTGGTGATCGCGCCTAGCGTCAGCGCAGCGGTTACGAACAGTGCACGGTTCATCTTGGACTCCTTCCAGGGTGAACCTCGCTTCTAACATGGCGCCCGCAGTGGCGCCAGGCCAAAACCGACGGTGACGCATGCAGGCGCGACACGCTCCGCGCTCACGGGGCAGGCTGCCCCTCCCCCCCGCACTGCAGACCTCGCGCCGACCAAGACGCAACATGCAGGCGACGCTCGCTTGCTTCGCTTAGCCCAGCGCAGCCGCCTTGATCTTCTGGATCTGGTCGCGCAGGCGCCCGGCCTCTTCGAACTCGAGATCGCGTGCGTGCTGGTACATCTGCTGCTCGAGCGTCTTGAGCTTGGCGGCGAGCTTGTCGGGCGACAGCGCCGCGTAGTCCTCGGCCGGCTCGGCAACCTTGCGGCCCTTGCCGCGGCCTTTCTTCTCAAGCTCGGGCTCGGCGCGCGCGCCTTCCATGATGTCAACGATCGCGCGTGCGACAGACTTGGGCGTGATGCCGTGCTCGGCGTTGTACTCGACCTGCTTCTGGCGCCGGCGGTCGGTCTCGTCGAGCGCGGTCTGCATCGAATTGGTGATGCGATCGGCATACAGGATGGCCTTGCCGCGCAGGTTGCGAGCGGCGCGTCCGATCGTCTGAATCAGCGACCCACCCGAACGCAGGAAGCCTTCCTTGTCGGCATCGAGGATCGCGACCAGCGACACCTCGGGCATGTCCAGGCCCTCGCGCAGCAGGTTGATGCCCACCAGTACGTCGAACTTGCCCAACCGCAGGTCACGGATGATCTCCACCCGCTCGACAGTATCGATGTCCGAGTGCAGATAACGCACCTTGACGTCGTGTTCGCTCAGGTACTCGGTCAGGTTCTCGGCCATGCGCTTGGTCAGCGTCGTGATCAGCACCCGGTCGCCCATCGCCACGCGCTCGCGGATCTCGCCGAGCACGTCGTCCACCTGGGTCGCGACCGGCCGGATCTCGACCACCGGGTCGATCAGGCCGGTCGGACGCACGACCAGCTCCACCACCTGACCCTGTGACTTCTCCATCTCGTAGCTGCCGGGCGTGGCCGAAACGAAGATCGCCCGCGGCGAGCGCCCTTCCCACTCCTCGAACTTCAGCGGCCGGTTGTCCAGCGCCGACGGCAACCGGAAACCGAAGTTGACCAGCGTCTCCTTGCGCGAGCGGTCGCCCTTGTACATCGCCCCGATCTGCGGAACGGTGACATGCGACTCGTCGATGACCAGCAGCGCATCGGGCGGCAGGTAGTCGAACAGGCACGGCGGCGCCTCGCCCGGCATCCGCCCGGTCAGGTGGCGCGAGTAGTTCTCCACGCCATTGCAGTAGCCGACCTCGGCCATCATCTCCAGATCGAACTGGGTGCGCTGCTGCAGCCGCTGCGCCTCCACCAGCTTGTTCTCCGCGTAGAACTGCTCCAACCGCGGCGGCAACTCGGCCTTGATCGCCTCGATCGCATCGAGCGTCGTGCGCCGCGTGGTCACGTAGTGCGACTTGGGGTAGATCGTGTAACGCTGCAGCGTGCGCCGGGTCTCGCCGGTCAGCGGGTCGAACTGGGTGATGCGCTCGATCTCGCCGTCGAACAGCTCGATGCGCAGCGCCTCGGCGTCCGACTCGGCCGGGTGCACGTCGATCGTCTCGCCGCGCACGCGGTAGGTACCGCGACGCAGTTCATGGTCGTTGCGACTGTACTGCATCTCGGTCAGACGGCGGATCAGCTCGCGCTGATCGATGCGCTCGCCGCGCACCATGTGCAGCACCATCCGGAAGTACTCATTCGGATCGCCGAGGCCATAGATCGCCGAGACCGTGCACACGATGATCGCGTCGCGACGCTCGAGCAGCGCCTTGGTCGCCGACAACCGCATCTGCTCGATGTGCTCGTTCACCGAGCTGTCCTTCTCGATGTAGGTGTCCGACGACGGCACATACGCCTCGGGCTGGTAGTAGTCGTAGTAGCTGACGAAATACTCCACCGCGTTGTGCGGGAAGAACGATTTGAACTCGCCATAGAGCTGGGCGGCCAGCGTCTTGTTCGGCGCCATCACCAAGGTCGGCTTCTGCACCCGCTGGATCACGTTGGCGATGGTGTAGGTCTTGCCCGAGCCGGTCACGCCGAGCAGTGTCTGGTGCGCTAGGCCGGCCTCGAAGCCCTCGACCAACTGCTCGATCGCCCGCGGCTGATCACCCGCCGGCTGGTAGGGCGAGACGAGCTGGAATCCGGCAGGTTGGATGGCGTCGTTCATGGCGTCTGCGATACGAGGGAGCACTTGAAATGGGGGCGACCGGCGCTGGCAACAACCGCCGGCGCGGGTAACCCCTGACGATAGCAGCCGGAGGTTCCCGACCCGCGGAGGCGGCATACACCGAGGGGCGCCACCACCCGGACTGGCCATGCTGACCGTTCCCGTTCAGGAGGATCGGCCATGCACCGCGAACGCGGCGTCACTTTGCTCGAACTGATGTGCACGGTCGGCGTGCTGTTGGTACTCGCGCTGGTCGCAGTGCCCGCCTTTGCGCAGGCAGTGGCGGCCTACCGCGCGATATCGGCTGCCGAGGGCCTTAGGGCTGATCTAGCCCTGGCCCGCAATGCCGCCGTCACCGGCGGCAAGAGCGTTGTCGTTTGCCCGCGCACCGAGGACAACCGATGCCGCGACGATGGCGCCTGGACGCTGGGCTGGCTGGTGCTGCGGGACCCGGATCGCGATCTCGCCGCCGACGTCGACCACGACCTACTGCGCATCGCCAGCCCGACCGGGCTGGCGAACGGCGACCTTGCCTTCGAGGCCAACCGCCCCTTCGTGCGCTACCGGCCCGATGGCCGCAGCGTCGGGACCAACCTGACCATCGCCATCTGCAGCGCCGGCCGCGTCCAGCGCCGACTTATCGTCAACAATGTCGGGCGTGTGCGGACCGAACGGGCCGGGGACGCCGCGCCGTGCGGCGCCGGCTGAGCCCCACCCCGCCCGCACCCGCCTGCAGGACGAGACGCGCACTCTGGGCGCTTGACCTCCCGCGACGAACCCTTAAACTACGCGTCCCCGCCCGAATAGCTCAGCCGGTTAGAGCACTTGACTGTTAATCAGGGGGTCGTTGGTTCGAGTCCAACTTCGGGCGCCAAATTCAAGAGGTCCGCAGCAATGCGGGCCTTTTTTGTGTCCAATACTATTGCGGCTGTCCAATACGACGGTCATCTGCGACTGGCCGAACTGCCCCGTGAGACGTCACCGGCGTCGCCATCGCACGCACCCCAAACTCGTCTCAGTACGACATGACGCTGGCGTCGTGCAGCGCCATCACCAACAACCGGACGTCGTGGGCGTACGCGCGCCCTTGTGGTCGATGGTCAACGTGCCACACGTCTTGTCCTGATTCTCCTGCCCCCCTTGGGCGCCGCGCTGAGCTTGTAGGTTCTGGCACCAGCGGAGCCCGTCACCTGGCTCACGGTGTAGTACGTCGCCGCGTCGTTGTCGCAGGGGAAGCTGGACGGAGAGCCCGTGTACGTTAGGTTGGTGGTGTAAAAACGCTCCATCTGCTGCACCGCCTGCATCAGACAGGCAGTGCCCGCCGCGCGGCGGGTCTTGACGATGTGCTGCATGTAGCTCGGATAGGCGATCGCGGCCAGGATGCCGATGATCGCAACAACAATCATCAGTTCGATCAGCGAGAAACCCGTCTGCGCGCGACGGCGCGCATGCCAGCGGGCGAAGAACGCGTGCGTCATCGTTAGTCTCCTCGGAGCTCGCGCCACGATACGCGATCCCAGCGCGGAGACGCGGTTTTAAACGAACGTGAAGCGTCGTCGGACCCAGTACTGCTCAACCCGGTACCACCGACCACGAGGAGGCCGCGCATTAACCTCGGCAGCGTCGGCATGCCAACGCCGGGATTGAACGACCCTACTGGCAAGCCCCCTGAAATCGCGTTGTCGTCTGTCTGCCCATTACCGTCCAGGTCGAAGTACGAGCTACCAGCACTGGTACCGGTAAACGCATCGAGTGCGTTAATGAACCCCGAGCCGCCAGCGTCGCAGGCATTGCCCGAAGGCATCATGCTGGCCGTGACCAGGAACGAGGACACGATCTGCGCATCCTGGACGATCCGCTCGCCGCTGCCTGGCAAGTCGATGTACCACCCCTTCGAGTTGGCCGGCAAGGCACTGCGAGTCTCGAATGCACGCGCTTCGAACCCGCTGACGGTTGTGCTCTGGACAGCGATGGTGCGCCGCGTGAGGGTGGCGCGGGTGGACGATGTCGCAGGATCGTCGTCAACCAGGCCATAGAGCGTCTGCACAGCGGTATTCCGGGCATCCGCATCCTCGGCCGTGAGGTAGCGCCCGGTACCGAAAAACACCCAGCGCTTGCGGGTCGTCGGGTTGGTGGCGACAGTTGGCGCACCCGTGATCGGTTGCGCGGTGCCGTTCGCATCCTGGGCCGTGAACAGCAGTTTGGCGCTCCACTGCGTCGCATTGGTGCTGGTCAGGTCGAACTTCCAGACGTTGCCGAGCATATCGCCCGCATAGACGTAGGCGAGCGTCTGCCCGTCGGCACTATAGACCCCGACTGGAGCCGACAACCCATTCGGCGCCTGCGACGAACCTACGCCTGTATCGATCTGTCGGATGATGTTTCCGTTCTCGACGTCAAGCACGATCAACACGGCCTTATCGCGCGAACTGTTAACCCCGTTGCCCAGCACCGCGGCCACCCGGCCACCGGTGACCTTGGAGAGCAGCGGCTTGCTCATCACCAGTCCCATATTGCCGTCGCTGCCGGTGGTGGTGTCCTTCAATTCCCACTTGTAGACACTTGTCGCGGTCGCCGTTCGGGGTGTACTCACGTCGAGTGCAAACACGCCCTTGCCACCGCGGCCAAGCGTTCCGATCAACAGATTCTTCCCCGGTGTCAGGGCTCGAGACGTGACCGATACGGGCCCATCGACGAAGTAGCGATGCGTGTAATCGGGCCGGCTCAGCGTCGACAGCGCGGAGATGTCGATGATGCCCGGCACGTAGGCGAACAGCTCCTGCCCATTGGTCGCATCAAAGGCATGCAACATGCCGTCGTTCGCTCCGACATACAGTGTGTCGGTGTCGCCGACATAGGCAGGAGACGAGCCCACGATATCGCCCAGAACGGCGGCGCGGTTGCGTAGAACCCCGCCACGGTTGTTCTCGAGCGTTCGCTGGCCTCTGAGGTAATTCGCATTGTCGACGCCCGTGACCGGATAGCTCGTCGGGCCGCCCTCGCGCCCCAGTGCAGTGACCTGCGCCGTGCTGGGGAAGTCCGCGCCGGCGCCCCCACTGACAGTGAAGACTTTGCGGTTTGCCCAGTCCTCGGGACGGAAGAGGTCCAACTCAGGTCACTCGCCACGCCCGACGAGGTCACAGCGCGCGCCGTGACTGCTCCGCTCCAGGTCCCTGAGACGTAACTGGCATTGAAGATCTTGCTGCCTGTATCGAGCGATACCGAATTGGAGGCCACGTTGGAGTAGGAACTCGTACGTGCCGAGATCACAGCGAGGGCGCTCTGCAGGCCCGCACTGAATTCCTCGGGATTGGAGGCGGCGACGAACGCACCACGACCATTGACGGCCGCGTGCAGCAGGTCGTCGATGCGGTCAGCATCCTCGCGATCCGTTGGGTCTTCCCAAGTGGCATTTGACGGCACGGCAGCCACGCTCGACCAGGGCTTTTTGCCATTGAGACCGATCGAGATGCCGAAGGTCACCATGTGCTGCCAGAACGCGGGATTGATCGAATTGTTGGGGACGTTGTTGGTGAGATCCGTCCGCAGATCCGCCTTCCAGTAACGCATCGCGACGTCGGCCAGCGTGTCCGAGTAACTGTCCGTGTAGGGCGCACTTGGACTGTAGCGGTAGCTTTGATTGTTGATACCGGTGATCTTCACGCCAGGGTCGCCATCCTGGTTACCGACCTTGACGCTGTAATTGTTACTGGTGTCGTTCCAGTAACCATCGGTGGTGAGGATCGCGAAGTTCTGACGGCACGAGAATTGCCCGGACGTCGCCTGCGGCCCGTAAGGGCCCTGCGCATCCGTGCGGCTGAAATAGCGGCCGGCCGAGTCGAGCGCGCCATGCAGCGGCGTGCCGTTGAAGCCGATGGCGCCCTGCATTCGGCTATACCAGGTCGAGCGCGAGGTCGTGGCGGCCGCGCCTTGGCCACTTGGATTGTCGACGAAGCGACCATCGTTCCCGTCGGCGACGGGGATATCGAAGCTGTTGCGATCCCAGATGGTGCGAAACCCCACCCGGACGTTGCTATCGAGATCGTTGAAAGCCTCCGACGCACCCGCTTTCGCCGCTTTCATGCGCGTGCGATGGTAAGAAAACCAGGTCGCGTAGTTAATTTGCTCGTCTTCAACCGTGCGCCCGGTAGGAGTCACTGATTGACAATTGATCCAGTCGCGTGACCCCGTCCCAGACGAACACCGGTTATTGGTGCTCAAGAAGACATCCAGCGTGACATTGTTAAATGCACTGTCGGCGTAGACGCCGATGTAGTACGTGTCACCAGCCACCGGCGAGTCAAAGGTGCAGCTCTCGTTGTTGCCGTTTCGATAGGGCCTGCAGTTGTAAGCCGATGTGGTGGGCTGTGAATTGAGGCGAACGTACAAATCCGCATCGCCCGTTCCGCCACTCGTCGTGACAGTGAGCTGCGAGATACCCGAAGGCACAGTGACGTTGTAGTACACCCATTGCCGCCGTGACGCTGAGAGCCGCGAGACGGGAAAGCCGGGCGCATTGGACGAGCCTGCGCTCACTTGCCCGTACTCACTGCGAATTACGTCATCACCTGTGATCTGGTAGCGATAATAGTTCTCGCCATTGCCCAGATAGGCCGCTGATGCCTGGGACCTGTCTTTTGGCACATAGAACGTCTGCACGCCGCCGCACACCTGCGTGCCGCCCGACGAGAACTCATCAGTTGTGGCATTGGAGTTGTTGCGGTTGTAGCGCCGGCAGCTTGACCCGCTCGCAAGGTTGATCGTGCCACCGCCCACGAGGTTGAAGCTGCCGTAGACCGCGTTGAAGCTCGTACCGCCCGTCATGCGACTGCCGTCGGCCCGGCGCCAGGTGAGGTAGTTCCGCGCCGGGTCGTAGGCCAGCGAGTTCCGTGTGTACGCGTAGTCAGAGACATCCGGCGTCGATGTGCTCGGCGGGTTGTCGGGCATCGACTCGAACGCCATCGACCCCGAATCGTCGAGGATGAACAGGATGTTCGGCGCGACGCGGCTGGCGGTGGTCAGCGGGTCGTCGGGGATGGTGATCCCCGCGCTGGCAGGCAATGCCAGCAACGTCACCAGGCAAGCTGCCGGCCCGGACCACCAACGGCGCTGCGAAGTGGCCGCGCGACGACGGACAGGAAGGGAGACGGACATGCTTCAGGCTCCCGGCTGCGGAATGCGGCTGACGACATTGGCCTGCAACACGACCTCTGCACGCCCTTCAGCCTGGCTCTTCGCGGTGATGCGGAAAATCGGGCTATGGCAGTCGAGCGGCACGGGCACCACCTCGCAGCTGCCTTGATAACCCGGCCCCGTCCCCAGGTATTCGATCCAGTATTCCGGTTGCGACACCAGACCCTTGTTGTCGAATGCACCACTGGGCACGGGCTTCCAGGCAGGGGCGGCCCCCGTCGGGCACACGCCCAGGTCGGCGCAGTGCGTGGCGGTCGGCACGATGCTGGCCCAGGTCAGGGTGGGCGCCGTGGCATCGGGTGCGACGCCCAGTACGTTCTGCTGCGCATAGCGCAGGGCCGCTTCAGCGGCTTCGAACGCGAGCCCACGGTCGCGGGTATTCGCACTCATGCGCTCCTGCAGCGTGGCGCTGCGCAGGATCGCGATGCCCAGCAGCGCGGTGATGACCAACAGCACCATCACCACGATCAGAGAAATGCCGCGCTCGGAAGCGCGGCCGGACGCAAGGCGGACACCTGGCGGCATCCATCGTCCTGAAACTGTCATAGGGTTCTCCCACGCACGCTGATCACACTCGATGCGCGACGCAGCAGCGGGCTGCCATCGACGGCCGCGCCCTGCAGCACGAGTTCGACCCGAACTGCGATCACGTTCGCGAAATTCGGCGTTGCCGAGTAGAGGCCGGTGCTGCTGTCCAGATACGAGAAGGCGACCGATTGCACGCCTTCGATCACTTCCTCGGCCGCGCCGCCGCCGCGCTTGACGAACAGCGACGGCTTGCCGTTGGCGTTGTTGGCGACAGACCAGGTGACGTCGCGGAACCGCGCCAGTGCCACCGTCGCCAGCGACGCATAGGGGTCGGCCGCAGGATCATATCCGGATGGCAGCGCAGCGAAGCTGATGGTCTGGTCGCCAACCGCGGTCGCGGTGACCACGAAGGTCTTGCGCGCATTGCAAAGCAGCAGCACATCTCCCGCACTGAACACGTTGGAGGCCTTCGAAAGCTGGCCGGGCGCCAACGTCAGGCCCGATGCCGATGCGGCCGCGATCTTGTATGCAGCATCCTCACCCGACGCAACTCGCAACGTGCTGGCATTGCCCGTGATCGGGGTATCGCGGAACAGCAGCGCATTGGTGCCTCCGCTGGCCATCTCCGATGCGCTCGAACAGGCGGAGCCACCGGCAGCCCGGATATCGCGTGCGATCAGGTCCAGCGCGATCCGCGCATTCTCCTGGATCCGGTTCAGATCCTCGTTGGCGGTGTAGCTGCGCTGGTTGGACAGGAAGATCGCGAATGCGGCGCCGACGACCAGCAGGCCCAGCACCATGGCGATCATCAGCTCGACCAAGGCCATGCCGGCGTCACGGTGGCGCGCCTGGAAACCGGGTCGGATCATAGCCGTGTCACCGTTTCGACCTGACGCTGCGCATTGCCACCTGCACGCGTGTCGTCCCATTGCACGACGACTGCGCAGGCATCCGGGCAGCCGCTGATGCTGGCACAGGTGGTCTTGTCCAGCGCCGCGGCCGTCGCGCCGCCGGCGGCGCTGGCCGCACCGGCGCCGACGGTGGTTTTGACTGCGATCATCCAGTCGCGCAGGTCGCGCTGGGCCAATGTGCCAGCCTCGGTCGGAACATCACACGTCATCGCCATGTTGTAGCTGCTGGCCTGCGCAATGTTCGCGCGCATCGCCTCGATGATGGAGTTGGTCTGCACCACCGCCATGCTGCTCGCCAGCGAGCTCTGGCCCGCACGCATCGCGACCGCCTGCAGCGCCGCAGTCCCGAGCAGGCCGATGCCCAGCACGACCACAGCGACCAGCACCTCGATCAGGCTCACACCGCGCTGGCCGCGCGGCGGCACCAAGGCGCGTCTCGGGTATCCGATCAAGCGCATTGTCCCTTCCCGTCCTTGCTGCTGCTGCGCGCGCTCCCGCTGATGTTGATATTGATCACGCGCTGGTTGCTCGAGGGATTGGTAGTGGGCATGCACACGGTCAACGACGATGCCGCCGACAGCAGGCCCGAGGGCCGGAACACGACGCCATTGGCCGGGCCACTGATCTGGAGGCTCTCCGGCGCGACCAGTGCGCGCAACACCTCGGGCTTCGCGCCGCTTTCGTCGATGACGAGCCAGCCGGACCACGCCGCCGCCTTGGTGCAGGTCGCCCCGTCGGCGGTGCCGCACAGCTTGACCCGGACATTGCGGCGGACGGCCTCCGAGCGCGCGAACTGCACGGCGGCCACCAGCTCGCTCGATGTGCTCGACAGCCGGTTGGCATTGATCAGGCCGGTCATCGACGGCACGGCGACGGCCGACAGGATCGCGAGCACCGCGACCGTCACCATCAGCTCGACCAGCGAGAACCCGTCCGTTCCGATGCGCCCCTGCGGGCCGCGTCTACCACTGCGCATAGCACCCCCGATTCGATCGGCCGCACAGTAGAGGGCGTCGGTCCCGGATGCCAGCGGTGGCCGACCAATGGTCGCTGCGGCGCCCCGAACGGTCACGCCAGTGCTGTTTGCGGCACGATGGCGGTCCCGCCCGGTCCTCAGCCCCCCAATGCCCGCGCCCCGGCCTCATCCGCTGCTCGCCCTGTTCACCGCGCCCGTGCTGGTCGCCGTGGTGCTGTCGAGCCAGGCGCTGGCGGCGATGCTCAGCCTCGCCCGGCCGCTGGATGCCGACTGGCCGATCCGGTTCGGGCTCACGTCGCTGGCGGTGCTGTGGATCGTGCTGGTGCTGCTCGGCGCGGTGCGGCTCGCGCGCCCACTGCTACTGCGCCTGCCGCCACAGGCCTGGACATGGGCGATGCTCGTGCTGCTGGTGGCGGTCGCCTCGACCGTCGGCTGGGCGGGCTGGCAGCTCGCCGGCGGGCCGGTGGCCGCCGAGTCGCCGCTGCGGTTTCTGGTGCGGGTCGTGACGTTGGCAGCGATCGCGGGACTGCTGGCGCTGCTGATCTACCAGAACTACTGGCGGGCGCTGCAGTCGTCGGCCCGCGCCGATGCCGCCGAGCTCGAGCTGCTGCGCGCGCGTCTGCATCCGCATTTCCTGTTCAACACGCTCAACACCGGCGCGGCCCTGGTCCACGACCGCCCGGAGGAAGCCGAGCGCCTGCTGCTCGACCTGGCCGACCTGTTCCGTGCCGCGTTTAGCGGGCCGGGCGTGATTCCGCTTTCGGAGGAGCTGGCGCTCGTGCGTCGCTACCTGGAGATCGAGTCGCTGCGCTTCGGCAGCCGGCTGGTGGTGCGCTGGACACTGCCCGAGGACATGGCCGTGGTCGCGGCCACGCCCGTCCCGGCGCTGGCGATCCAGCCGCTGGTCGAGAACGCGATCAAGCATGGCGTCGAGCCGCGCCTGGTAGGCGGCACGGTCCAGATCGAGGTGTCGGCGCAGCCCGGTCAGGTCACGATCCGGATCGGCAACCCGCTCGCGGCGCAGGTGCAGGCCGCATCGAGCGGCCACGGCATCGGGCTGGACGCGGTGCGCGCGCGGCTCACCGCGCTCGCACCGGGAGCTTCGCTGGTCACCCGCCCTGAGACCGACGGCTTCTGTGCGACGGTCACGCTGCCGACCGGCGCCTGAGGCGCCGGACGGCGACCGCCGGGATCAGGCGATGACTTCGTAGCAGGGGCGGTACTCGCCGGAGATCTTCATGCGCCGCTGCTCGACGAACGCGCGCAGCAGCGCGTCGAGCGACTGCATGATGTCGCTGTCGCCGTGGATCTGGAACGGCCCGTACTCTTCGACCCGGCGCAGGCCGTCTTCCTTGACGTTGCCGGCCACGATCCCTGAGAACGCCCGGCGCAGGTCCGCTGCCAGCTCGTGCGGGCGCCGGCCGTGGTGCAGGTCGAGTGCGGCCATCGCCTCGTGGGTCGGCACGAACGGGCGCTGCAGGTCCAGCGGGATCGTCAGCGACCAGTTGAAGTAGAACGAGTCCTTATGCGCGACCCGGTACTCCTTGACCTTGCGGATGCCGGCCGACATGCGCTTGGCGACCTTCTCGGGATCGGCGACGATGATCTCGTAGCGCGACGCGGCCTCTTCGCCCAACGTCAGGCGGATGAACTGGTCGATCTGCTCGAAATATGGCGCCGAGGCCGTCGGCCCGGTCAGGATGAACGGGAACGGGATGTCGCGGTTCTCCTCCTGCAGCAGCAGACCCAGCAGGTAGAGGATTTCCTCGGCGGTGCCTACGCCGCCGGGGAACACGATGATGCCGTGGCCCAGACGCACGAACGACTCGAGGCGCTTCTCGATGTCGGGCATGATCACCAGCTGGTTGACGATTGGATTGGGCGACTCGGCGGCGATGATGCCCGGCTCGGTGATGCCGATGTAGCGCGCCGGGTACTGGCGCTGCTTGGCGTGGGCGACGTTGGCGCCCTTCATCGGGCCCTTCATCGCACCCGGGCCGCAGCCAGTGCAGATGTCCATGCCGCGCAGGCCGAGCTGGTAGCCGACCAGCTTGGTGTAGTCGTACTCGGCGCGGCTGATCGAGTGGCCGCCCCAGCACACCACCATGTTCGGGTCGCCGGGCTGCAGCAGGCGCGCATTGCGCAGCAGGCCGAACACCGCATTGGTGATCCCAGACGACGACTCGAGGTCGGCCGCGTACTCGGGCCCGAGTTCGATCGCGGTGTAGGCAAGGTCACGGACCACCGCGAACAGCAACTCGGCCACGCCGAGGATGATCTGGCCGTCGACGAAGGCCATGCCGGGCGCATTGATCAATTCGATCCGGATGCCGCGGTCCTGCTGCAGGACCTGGATGTCGAAATCGGGGTAGAGCTCCTGCGCCGCGCGCGGGTCGTCGGAGGCGCTGCCGCTGGTCAGCACCGCCAGGGCGCAGCGCCGCAACAGGTCGTGCATGCCGCCACTGGAGGCGTCCTTCAGGCGCGCGACCTCGTCCCGGGACAGCACATCCAGCCCGCCGCGCGGGTACACGTAGGCATTCACCACCGGCAGCCCCGTCGCCGCCACGCTCGTCTCGCTCATCTGCTTCTTCTTCGGCTTGTTTTCACAGGTGCGGCACTGTAGCGCAGCCGCCCGCACAAACGGAAACGGCCGGGTTTCCCCGGCCGTTTCCCTGACGCCTGACGGCGCGTCGGATCAGAACTTGTAGCGGAAGCCCAACTGCAGCGACCACTGCGACACGCCGGTGTTGCCGATGCTGTTGGAGTTGTTGGCGATGGTCGGCGGCTCGACGCGGCTGGGATCGAAGTTGCTGTAGACGTACTTGCCGTCATAGATCCCGGCGGCGGTGAGCACACGACGGTTGGCGAAGAAGCCGTAGTCGTAGATGTGACCCCAATCGGAATTGATCAGGTTGCCGACGTTCATGATGTCCAGCCAGATCTCCGACTTGTGGCCGTTGAAGAAGCCGGGCAGCTCCTGGCTCACACGGATGTCGAAGCTGTTGACCCAGCTGGCGCGACCGCCGTTCTTGTCGACGTGACCGCCGCGGTAGCGCTGCAGGTCCTGGTTCTGCTCCAGCCACTCGAAGAACCGGTTTTCCATCGCCGGATCCGGCGTGAACACGCCCGACGAGCTCAGGCTGCCGAACAGCACGTCGCCCGGTGCGTTGGGGACGTAGAACAGGTCGTTGCCGCTGCGGCCGTCGCCGTTGGCGTCGTTGGTGAAGACGTAGCTGAAGGGACGACCGGTGCGGCCTTCGTAGAACACGCCGACCGAGGTCTTGTAATCACCGAAGAAGTTGTGACGCCAGTTCAACGACGCCGAGAAACGATCGCGGATCTCGTAGCGCGAGGTCGAGGCCACGTCTTCGTTGGCGTTGAAGATGTAGTTGTAGTTCCAGGTCGAGCTCGCGGTCGAGCTGGTCATGTCGCTGACCGAGTTCGAGTTGGTGAACGTGTAGCCCACGTTCCAGGACCAGTGGCCGTCAGGCGACCAGGGCTTTTCCAGCGACAGCGTGAACTGCTGGCTCTCGCCCTTGTCGGTGTTGTCCAAGAAGAACACCTGACCGAAATCGGTGTTGCGACGATAGCGGTTCGAGCCCGAGGTCCAGCTGCGGCCGATGCGCGCCGGGTCGTAGTACATGTCGCGCCCATCGGGGCCCTTGAAGACCGACTCACCGATGTTGATGCTGCGGTAGAACAGCGCGCTCTTGACCTGGGTGGCCAGCAGTTCGGCCGACGCGACCAGCCCGTACCACGGCAGTTCGTGGTCGATGGCGAGGTTGGCCTTCCACACCGAGGGCTGCTCGAAGTCGGGGCCGACGAAGTTGACGTTCATCTCGCCGCCAGCACCCGCGCCGGTCGGACGCGTCTGGTCGAGGCCGTTGGGCTCGAACGGCAGCGTGCGCCAGTCGACATCGTCGCCGAGCTCGAGGTCGTAGCGGACGTAGTTCAGGCCGGTGTTGCTGTAGGCGTTGCCGAACCACACCTGCGGCGAGGTGCCGCGGAACAGGCCGATGCCGCCGCGCAGCTGCGTCGGACGCTCGCTGTCGAAGGTGTAGTTGAAGCCGAAGCGCGGCTGCACCAGCCACTCGTCCTTGCCCAGCGCGTAGCTGTTGTCGTAGCCGAAGGCGTCGAGCGCGGCCTGGTTGAAGCCCGGACGGCCGCCGACGCTGGGCTTGTCGGCGCGCAGGCCGAAGGTCAGGGTCAGGTTGTTGTTGACGAACCAGGTGTCCTGCACGAACAGGCCCAGTTCCTTGTACTTGAACGCCGCGCCGACCGAATCGATGCTCGCGCCCGGCTGGGGGGCATGCAGCTGGTAGGTGCTCCAGCGACCGCTGGCGAAGTTGCCCTCTTCGAGCAGACCGCTCTCGTAGAACTCGTAGGTGCCGTAGGCGTTCTGGACGAACATGTTGTAGACGTCGTTGGTGCTGTAGTCGACGCCGAACTTCAGTTCGTGATCGGCGAACGCGAGCACGCCGGCGCCGTAGCCGGTCCAGGTCTCGGTCGTGAGCAGGTTCAGCGGGGTGCTGACGTCCTGGCCCATCTGGATGAAACGCCCGGTCGGGTTGGCCTCGTCACCCTCGAAGTAGATCTTGATGTTGGCGAGCGTGTTCGGGCTCACGCGCTCGGACGAGTAGTCGCGGTAGGACACCTTGAACTCGGTCGAGAAGTTCTCGCTCCAGTCGCTGAACATCTGCGCGACGTAGTTCTTGATCGACTTTTCCTGCTGGTAGTGCGTCGAGCTGAGGTTGACGATCGTGCCGCTGGTGGACGGGGTCCGCAGCTGGCTCTGGTCAACCTCGCTGTAGCGGAAGCTGGCGCGATGGTTGTCGGTGATGTTCCAGTCGATCTTGACCGCACGCTCTTCCATCGTCGTGCTGCCGTCGGTGTCGCCCAGGCCGCCGGCGTCGAAGCCGTGCACGTCACGGGCGATCCGGACCGCCTCGTCAACCTGCGCCTGCGAGATCGCACCGGTGCCCACGGCACTGTCGGCCAGGCTCGAGCCCGGCGCCTTCCATTCCTGCTTCTCGTAGTTGGCGAAGAAGAACAGGCGATCCTTCAGGATCGGGCCGCCGAACGTCACGCCGTAGGTCTGCTCCTTCTCGAAGCCGTCGAACTCGAAGCCCTCGGGATCCTTGCCGAACCAGTCGCCATCGCGATAGGCGCCGTAGACCGAGCCGCTGAACTCATTGGTACCCGACTTGGTGACCGCATCGATCACCGCGCCGGTCGCGCCGGCAATGGTCACGTCGTAGTTGGAGATGTCGACGTTGATCGCTTCGAGCGCATCCATGGCGACGGGCTGGCGGCGCGTCGGCAGATTGTTGTCTTCCAGGCCGAAGGTGTCGCTGACCGACACGCCGTCGACACGGATGGCGTTGTAGCGGGGATTCTGACCACCCACCGAGATCTGGCCGTCCGCCTTGTTGACCTGGGCGACGCGGGGGTCGAGGCGGATGTAGTCCTGGATATTGCCGCCGACCGAGGGCAGCGCCTCGATGACGTCACGGTTGACGTTGGTGCCGGTGCCCATCTTGGTGGCGCTGAAGACTTCCGAGCCGCCGCCGATCGCCGTGGCGACCACGGTACCGAGCGTCGTCATGTCGTTGTCCAGCGCGGCGTTGACCGTGCTGATCTGGCTCAGCGACAGGTAGACGTTCTCTTCGGTCTTGGTGCCCTCGCCCGCCTTGGTGATCGTGATCGTGTACGGACCGCCGACGCGCAGGCCGCGGGCGTTGTAGCGGCCGCTGGCATCGGTGGTGGCGCGGCTGACCGTGCCCGACTCGGTATGGACGATGGTCACTTCGGCGCCCGTGACGGGCTGGCCGCCAGCGCCCGTGACCTGGCCGCCGACGCCGGCGGAGGTGCTCTGCGCGAAGGCAGGGGCAGCGGCGAGTGCGACGATCAGGCCCAGCGACAATTTGGAAAGTCGGGCGCGATTCGGGTGTTTCATGGGTGGTTAGCCTCGATGCGTGGATAGCGGCGCGCGCCTTGCGGCGCGGCGACGGTCAGGTCGGTAAGCGAGTGGGGTCCCCTGCCACGGCGCGCGCTACCGCGCGAGTGGTTAAGAACAGGTTAACACGGTAGCGGGGCTCAGTGACAGTGCCATGACACCGGGCCGATCCCGCAAACGGCTGAATCCGTTGGCTTTTCTCCACGCACGGTGCGACGCGCCGGACCGCCCGTCGCGATCCGGTCACATCGCCGGGTCCTTAGACCGCCGGTGCGTCGCGCAGGAAGCCGACGATGCCGTCGAGCAGCATCTGCACCGAGATCGCCACCAGCAGCATGCCCATCAGCCGTTCCAGGGCGGTCAGCGCGCGGGCGCCGAGCAGCTTGTAGAGATAGGTGGCCGAGAACAGGATCGCGGCAGTCGCGCCCCAGGCGATCAGCAGCGCCAGGCTCCACTCGCCCAGCCGGTCGGGCTCGTTGCTGCCCATCAACATCACCGCGGCCATGCCCGAGGGGCCGGCAACCAGCGGGATCGCCATCGGCACGATGAAGGGTTCGCCGTCGGGGATCTCGCCCATCAGTCCGCCGGTCGGCGGAAAGATCATGCGGATGCCGATCAGGAACAGCACGATGCCGCCAGCGATCGCGACTGACTCCTGGCGCAGATGCATGATCTCCAGCGCGTACTTGCCGCCCCACAGAAACAGCATCAGCACCAACAGCGCGATCAGCAGTTCGCGCGCGAGCACCACGCGCTGGCGCTGCGGCGTGAGTCGCCGCAGCATGCTCAGGAACACTGGGATGTTGCCCAGCGGATCGAGGATCAAGAACAGCAGCAGGGCGGCCGAGGCGACAGTCATGGCGCGACTCCGTCGGGCGACCAGACTTGGCCGCGATGGGCGACGCCGGCCGCCGACAGCAGGGTGACGCAATGCGGCGCGACGCGCGCCGGATCCTGCGCCAACCGGTCGTCCTCCTCCACATGCGCACGGCTGCGCAAGCCGGTGCGCATCGGCGGCGGAGACAGGCCGCTCACGCGCACCGGCGAGTTGGCGAGCTCGGCATGGAGCATGCGCACCAGCGTCTCCAGGCCAGCCTGGGCGACGCCATAGCCGCCCCAGTAGGCGCCGCCGGTGCGGGCCGGCGGATCGATCGCGAACACCACCGCACTGTCGGCTGCCCTTCGCAGCAACGGCAGGCAAGCCTGGGTCAGCCACCAGCGCGCAGTCAGGTTGACGTGCAGCGCACGCGCGAACGCCGCCGGATCGGTGTGCTCGAGCGGGGTCAGCCCGGAAAACTGGGCCGCTACGTGCAGCACGCCGTCCAGGCGTCCGGTGTCGGCCTCGATGCGCTCGGCCATCTGCGCGTAGTCGTCGGGCCCCGCACCTTCGAGATCGAGCGGATACAGCGCCGGCGCCTGGCCCTGCGCCTGCAGCCGGTCGTGCAGCCGGTTCAGGCGCGGCACCTTGCGGCCAAGCAGCACCAGCGAGGCACCGGCCTGAACACACGCCATCGCCGCGGCCTCGCCCAGGCCGCCATGGGCGCCAACGATCAGGATCGTGCGCCCGGCGAGCGCGGCAGGGCGCACCGGAATATCCAGCACCGGCGCGCTCACGGCTTCAGCACCTCGGCCAGGATGCGGGCCAGCTCGCCCGATTCGTGCAGCTCAAGCGTGATGTCGCAGCCGCCGATCAGCTCGCCGCGGACGAACAACTGTGGGAAGGTCGGCCAGTTCGAGAACCGGGGCAGATTGGCGCGGATCTCCGGCTCCTCGAGCACGTTGACGGTGCGGAAATCGTGCGCCCCGGCCGCGGCCAGAGCGTCGGCCGTGCGCGCGGAATGGCCGCACATCGGGAACTGCGGGGTCCCTTTCATGAACAGCACGACGGCATGGCCGTCGATTTCGGCCTGGATGCGTTCGAGGATCGACACGAGGCGACTCCGAAAGGGGCGCGTCGCCAGCGGTGGCGGCGACGGTCGGGGTTAGAATCCGCTCATTCTATCGCGTCGCACCCGACGCCATCGCCCCACGGAGCTGTCCGCGCCCCATGCCTGTCGAATTCGCCGCCCTGCCCTACGATCGCACCGCGCTCGAACCGCACCTGTCCGGCGAGACGCTGGACCAGCATCACGGCCGGCATCAGCTCGCGCACATCGAGCGCGTCAATGCGTTGGTGGCGGGTACCGATCTGGCCGAGGCCTCCCTGGAAGCGATCGTGCGTAAGGCGCATGGCGAGCTGTTCGACCATGCCGCGCAGGCGTGGAACAACGCCTTCTACTGGCATTCGCTCAAGCCCGCGGCGGCCGGCGGCGGCGCGCCCAAGGGCAAGCTGGCGGAGGCGATCGCGCGCGACTTCGGCGATGTCGCCACGCTGCGCACCCGCTTCGACATACTGGCCCAGCGTCACTTCGGCGCCGGCTGGGCGTGGTTGCTGCAGCGTCGCGATGGCCGGCTGGGCCTGGCGGTCACCGCCAATGCGGCGACACCGCTGACCGGCGACGACACGCCGCTGCTGGCCGCCTCGCTGTGGGAGCATGCCTGGTATCTGGATTACCGCGATAACCGCCAGCGCTATCTCGATGCGTTCTGGCAACTCGTGAGCTGGGACAGTGTCGCGGCACGGCTGCGCAGCTAGTCTCACCACCATGCCTGCGGCGCCATCCGCTCGCGGATTGTGCGCCTCCCCTACCGAGACGCCCGATGACGCCCGCCGCCAAAGCCCAGTGGCAGATCCACCTGTGTGTGTTGCTGTGGGGCTTCACCGCGGTCCTCGGCAAGCTGATCAGCCTGCCCGCACTGCCGCTGGTGTGGTGGCGAATGCTGCTGGTCGCGGGCACCTTGCTGTTGCTGCCCCGCGTCTGGCGCGGGCTGCGCGCATTGCCTGGCCGCCTGCTGCTGGCCTACTCTGGCGTCGGCGCCCTGGTCGCGCTGCATTGGCTGACCTTCTACGGTGCGGTCAAGCTGGCCAATGCCTCGGTCGCGGCGACCTGCATGGCGCTGGCGACAGTATTCGTGGCGCTGATCGAACCGCTGGTCGCGCGCAGCCGCTTCTCCTGGCGCGAACTCGCCCTGGGTCTGGCGGTGTTGCCCGGCGTGGCGCTCGTCGTCGGTGGCGTGCCGGACGGCATGCGGGTGGGCATCGCGGTCGGCGCCCTGTCGGCGCTGTTCGTGGCGTGCTTTGGCGCGATGAACAAGCGCCTGGTCGAACGCGCCGACCCGCTTACAGTCACCGCGCTCGAACTGGGCGCCGGCACGTTGACGCTGACTGTGCTCGCGCCGCTGATGCCGCTGCTGTTCCCGGCGTTCGCCGGCAGCCTGCTGACCCTGCCCGGTGCCCGCGACGGCGCCTGGCTGCTGCTGCTCGCCTTCGCCTGCACCCTGTTGCCGTTCGCGCTGTCGCTGGTCGCGCTGCGCCACATGAGTGCGTTCGCCGCGCAACTGGCGGTCAATCTCGAGCCGGTCTACGCGATCGCGCTCGCCATCGTGCTGCTGGGCGAGCAGCGCGAGCTTGCGCCGGGCTTCTATGTCGGGGTCGCGATCATCCTGGCGGCGGTGCTGGTGTATCCAGTGCTGGCGCGCCCGCGCCGCATCGTGCACGCCGAGAACATCGGCACCGGCGAGGCGAAGTCGATCACCCGCTGAGTGCATCCCCGTCCGCCGACAGCGCACACACCCGGTTACGGCCGCTGCGCTTGGCCTGATACAGCGCCGCATCGGCGCGCGACAGCAGCGCAGCCGCATCGTCGTCGTCGGCCAGATCGGCGACACCGATGCTGACCGTCAGGGCGAAGGGCGACTGCATCGCCGCGACCGAGGCGCGCATCGCGTCACAGACCTCGACCGCCTGCACCAGGGTGCACCCGGGCAACAGACGGACGAACTCCTCGCCGCCGAGCCGAGCGATGCGGCCGCGCGCAACCTCGGTTTCGCGCAACAACGCGCCCAGCAGTTGCAGCACCCGATCCCCCTCGGCATGCCCGTAGGTATCGTTGATCGCCTTGAAATGGTCGATGTCCACGACCGCGATCGACAAGGGCGCGCCCTGGACATGCGCATGCACGATGGTTTGCTCGAGCTTGCAGGAAAAGCCGCGCCGATTGGCCAGCCCGGTGAGCGGGTCGGTGGTCGATTGCTCGGCAAGATCCGCATTCTGCATTTCCAGCGCCTGCTGGTACTGCAGCAACTGCTGCTCGTACCAGGCCCGCTCCTCGAGTTGCAGGTGCAGCGCACCGCTGACCCGGTGCAACTCCATCAAACGCGAGGCCTGCCGCGATAGCGCCTCGAGCGCCTCGCGCTGGGGCACATCGAGCGCCCGCGGATGGGCGTCGACGATGCACAGCGCCCCCAGCGCATGTCCGTCTGCCGAACGCAACGGCGCGCCGGCGTAGAAACGCACTCCAGGCGCCCTGGTGACCATGGGCAGGTGGCGGAACCGCGGATCGCGCGTCGCGTCCTCGACCACTAGGGTCTCGTCGGGCGTCAGGATCGTCTGTGCGCAGAAGGACTCATCGCGCGGCGTCTCGACCGCCTCGATGCCGGTTACCGCCTTGATCCACTGCCGCTCGCGGTCGATCAAGGTGATCGCGGCGATCGGGGCATTGCAGATCGCGGCGGCGATCCGCACCAGATCGTCGTAGGCCGCCTCGCGCGGCGTGTCGAGGATGCGATAGGCATCGAGCGCGGCCTGGCGCTCGGCTTCGTTGGCCGGCCGGTCGGGGCGGATCATGCCGCGACGATCCTGACCACAGTGGCGAGAGAATCGAACATCGAGGACTCCCGAGCATTCCGTTGCTGGCACCCTAGCGCAGCCCGCGCAAGCCGATGTCGACGACCGCGGACGATGGGCGCTCGCGCACAGCAATCGCTGCTCGCATGGCCACCCGCGCATGACGATAATGACCGCCCCTTCCGGAGGATCCCGATGCCCGCACCCGTCGAATTCCAGCTCGAAGGCGAGCATGTCGAACTCAACCAGTTGCTCAAGCTCGAAGGGCTGTGCGAGAGCGGCGGCGCGGGCAAGGCGCTGGTCGCCAGCGGCGCGGTCCGCGTGGATGGCACGGTCGAACTGCGCAAGACCTGCAAGATCCGCGCGGGCCAGACGGTACAAGTCGGCAATCACGCGATTCGCGTGGTCTCAGCCTGAACGCGCGGTACCCAAAGCCCTCGGCACGCGGGCAAGTCCGAAGTAGAAGGGCCGCCTGACGCGCCGCGGCATTGCTTGGACAGTGCCGCAGTATCGGCAGCGACGCGATGCGAACAAGCGCCCACGTGCGGCCGCCTGGACCGGTTGGCCGGGACGCGTCAATCCGCCAAGTAGATCTCCACGCGCTCCTTGTGGGCGCCGATGTTGTTGCGCTTGAGGCGGATGCGTCCGACTTCGGCCGTGCTGCGTAGATGCGTGCCGCCGCACGGGACTTCGGCGAAGCCCGCGATGGACCAGCAACGACGCAGGCGCGCGACATCGGTGAACCGGCTTTCGATCGGCAGGTCGGCGGCGACCAATTGCGCCACGTCCCGCTCGATTTCGGGAAAGTGCTGGCTGATGTTGCCCTCGAAGGCGAAGTCGATCCGTGCCTTGCTCTGGCCGATGTGGGCGCCGACCTTTTCCATGGCCGGGAACATCTTGTAGAACAGTTCGAGCACGATCTCGGCGGCGAAGTGCAGCCGCATCAGTGCGTAGCGGCGTGGCCAATCGATCGCCACAGCAACTCGGTCGCCGACCGTGAAATCCGGATCAGCGGCGAGGCGATAGACGATCCGATCGTCGACAATGCGCGCCTGTTCGACCTCGATGCCACCAATGGTGCCGTGGTCCGACTCCTGGCCGCCGGATTCGGCGAAGAAGATGGTCGGATTGATCACGACCTCGCGCCCGTCGATGGCGAGTACATCCGCATCCAGGTTGGCGAGGTAAGGGGTATTCCAGAACGCACGTTCCATAGCGAGTGGCCTTGACACGGGTCGGGCAAAAAATCTCGGGGCAGAGCGGCGAACGATGCCGAACATATCGGATCACACGCAACGCTGCGCTGCAGATCGATGCGCCCGACGAGAGCACGCGACCTGGGCAGACGGCCTTGACCGGATTGTGGGCGGTGGCCGTTTCTCCACCGCCCGGCCGCCCCCTTGCGGGGCCGCTTAGCGCACGCTGTAGCCCGACACGCGCCAGGTGCGGTCGTCGTCGAAGCGGAACGACACCAGTTCGCGGATCGGCTGGGCGTGGTTGGCGAACTTGGTCGGCGAGGCGACGTTGAGATAGATCCCTTCGGGCACGGCCTCGCCGGCCCCGAACCGCGACCGGCTCACCACCGGACGGTCGCGCGAGGCCGGTGCACCCAACCGACTGCGGTCGGCGGCGACCTGGCGCACGAAGTCCTCGCGCGACACCAGACCCTTCATCGTCGCCGAGGCACCGTCCCAGACCTCGCCGGCGCGGTTGGCATCGATCATCTGCATGATCTGCAGTGCGGCGGCGCTGATCTCGGCATCCTGTCGCGCGATCTGCGCCTGCTGCTCGGCGGTGAGCGCCGGCTGCTGCGCGGGCTGTTGCGCCGCTGCCGGCTGCGCCGCCGGGGCGGGCTGCTGGGCATGGGCGGCGTACACGGCCGCGGCGAGCATGGCGATCGACAGGGACAGGCGCAGCTTGTTCATGGGCGTGACGCTCCAGGCGGCAGACGGGTCGAAGGGCTCGAGTGTACGCCTCGGGCCGGGGCCGGCAAGCGGGCGGAGCGACGCTTGGCGCGGGTATGCTCGGGGTTTGACCGCCCTGCCCACCATGCCCCGCAGCCCCCGCCGACCGAGCGCCGCCGACGACACGATGCCGCCCGCCCCAGCGCATCGGGACGCGGTCTGCTCCGGCGCCCCGACGGCAAGACCTGCGCCACGGCGGGCCATGCCCGCGAGCCGGTCACCCGGGCGCTGGCGGGGCTGGGCGCTGCGATGCCAGCTACTGGCGTGGCTGCTCGCGGTGCCGACGGCCTGGGCGCAGGAGCGCATCCTGGCCGACGACATCGAAGTCCGGGTTCTCGCCGACGGCCGCCTCGACGTCACCGAACGCATCGCGATCCGCGCCGAAGGCCGGATCTTCCGCCATGGCATCGTGCGCGACATTCCGGTCCGCTACCGCGACCCGACGGGCACCCGCGTCGTTGTCGAGCTGGACGTGTACGAGGTGCTGCGCGACGGCCGACCGGCGCCCTGGACGGCCGAGCGCACTGGCAACCGCATGCGCGTGCACGTCGGCGATGCCAGCCACCTTCCGACTCCGTCCACGCCGGTCTATACCTTGCGCTATCGGACCACGCGCCAGCTCGGCTTCTTCGACGATCACGACACGGTGTATCTGCCGGCGCTCGCCCCGCACGGGGCGTGGAGATCGAACGCGGCAGCATCTCGATCGCGCTGCCGGATGCGGTGCCGGTCGAGACGCTGCGCGCCGATGGCGCCACCGGCACTGCGAACGCGCCGGGCCGGGACTTTCACGTGGCACTGTCGGCCGCCGGGAGCGCCCGCTGGACGCTGGCACGGCCGCTGCCGCCGGAAGCGGGCTGGACAGTCTCGCTGGCCTTCCCCAAGGGCCTGATCGCGCCGCCCAGCCGACAGCAGCGCCTGGCCTGGTGGCTGCACGATCACCGCGGCCCGCTGATCGCGCTCGTCGGACTGGCGGCCCTGCTCGTCTTGTACGCCCTGCAAAGACGCCGACACAGCTGCGATCAGGCCAACGACGACACGATACGCCACGATGCCCCGCCGCCGGGCTTCTCGCCGGGCGGGCTGCGCTACCTGCTGCGCATGCGTTACGACGCGCGCTGTCTGTCGTCCGATCTGCTGGCGGCCGCAGTCGACGACCATGTGCACCTGGTGCGCGAACGCGCGCGCGGGGGCATGCACTGGCGCGTGCTGCGCACCCGCAGCGGCGCACACCGCCTGCCCACCCTGGAACAGCGCGCGCTGCTGACCGCACTGCTGCCAGGCCCGCAGGACGCGATCGTGCTCGCGCCGGAGCAGGCCGATGCCGTCGGCGCAACCTGGCGGGCGCACGAGCGCGCGCTGCGTCGCCGCTTCCAGCCGGCGTTGTTCAGCGCCCGCGGCGGCGGCATGCTCACGGCGCTTGCGATCGCGCTGATCTCAGCAGCGGGCGCGCTGTGGCTGTCCCTCGATGCCGACCTTTGGGCGACGACGCTCGCCATCGTCGCGGCGATGGGCCTGGTGCTGATCGCCTTCGCGGTGCGCGCGCGGGCACCCACGGCCGAGGGGCGCCGCCTGCTGGCGCACGTCCAGGGCCTGCGTCGCTATCTGGCCGGCGACGACGGCTCCAAGGGGGCCGTTCCCGAGGTCGCGCCGCTGCAAGATGTCCACCACTACGAACATCTGTTGCCCTATGCGGTCGCGCTCGATGTCGAGGCGGCCTGGACCCGCAGGTTCGCCATGGCGGCCGGGCCTGCGGTCGCGAGCGCATTGGTCGCTGGTCTATCTTGGTACCAGGGCGTGACGGTCACCGACCTGGATCGCTTCTGCCGATCGGTCGGCCAAAGCCTGGCCCGGTGCATCGCGGCGGCACGCACACGGGCCCACAGGCATCGTCGTGGCGCCGAGGACGGCGCGCCGCCGTGATCGCAGCGGCCGTACTTCACCCTCCGAGGCCGACGCAGGGCACCAGGCCCCGTCTCGCGGATCACGGCTCCAGATACGGTGCGCCCGGACCCTGCGTGCCGGCCACATCGCCCGGATTGCGCAAGGGACACACCCGCAGCGACAGACATCCGCAGCCGATGCAGCCATCGAGTTGATCGCGCAATCGCGTGAGCTGGGCGATGCGGGCATCGAGGTCGGACCGCCAGTGGCGCGACAGGCGCGTCCAGTCAGCCTGGGTCGGCGTCCGCCCGTCGGGCAGGGTCGCCAGCGCCTGGCCGATGGCGGCCAGCGGGATGCCCGCCCGCTGCGCGACCCGGATCACCGCGACCCGCCGCAACGCATCGCGCCGATACCGACGCTGATTGCCGGCATTGCGTGTGCTGTGCAGCAGTCCTTGGCGTTCGTAGAAATGCAGCGCAGAGATCGCCACACCGCTGCGTTCGGCCAGTTCGCCGACCGACAACGTGTCGTGGTTCCCAGCCCCAACCTGGCCCATCTCGCATCCTCTTGACCTCAACATTTGTTGAGGTTTTACCCTGCCCGGCATTGCCCCGCAATCCGACAGGAGCCCGTATGACACTCGAAACTCTCGCCTCGCCCTTGATCCAGGCGTCCTGCGCCTGGTCGCATGCCGACGCCGAGCCGGAGACGATGCAGGCGGTCGCCTGCGCACCGGGCGCACCGGGCGCGTGGATCGACGTGGAAACGCCGATTCCGCTGCCCGGCCCCGACCAGGTGCTGATCCGCGTGCTGTCGGCCGGTTTCGGCCACTGGGACATTCTCGAGCGCGACGGCCGCCTGCCCGGCACCGCGTCGCGAACCCCCGGCCCTTGGATCGGCGGCGCGGAAGGCGCCGGGACGGTGGTCGAGGTCGGCGCGGGCGTGCAACGGCTGCGCGAGGGCGATCGGGTCTGCGGCCTGGCGCTGCCGGGCGCCCCACGCCACGGGTTCCACGCGCAATTCGCACTCGTCGATGCCGATCGTGTCTGGCGCATTCCCGCGCGCCTGCCGCTGCCGCATGCCGCCGCCCTACCGGTCGATGGCGGCCTGGCGATGCACGCCGTCGCCCAGGTACTGGGGCTGGGCGCCGGCGATACCTTGGTGCTGCTCGGCGCCAGCGGCGGCATCGGGCACATGGCGCTGCAGTTCGCCCGTCAGCGTGGCGCACGTGTGCTGGCGGTCGTCTCGGGTGCCGATGGCATCGCGCTGGCCGAGCGGCTCGGCGCGGACATGGCGATCGATGGCCGGCGCCACGACCTCGCCGCCACGCTGCGCATCTTCGCCCCCGAACGCCCGACCGCAGCCCTGCTGACCGCGAGCGACGCCGTGCTCGCCCAACGCGTGGTCGATGCCCTGCAACCCGGGGGCCGGATCGCCTGGCCGCATGGTGTGACGCCGCCACCAGCGCGCGCGGACATCGCCGCGACCGGCTTCGGCGCGCATGCCGGCGCGACCTCGGTGCAGGCCGCCTGCCGCGCGATCGAGCGCGGGCCTTTCCACCTGCATATCGGGACCCGCCTGCCGCTATCGCGGATCGCCGATGCCGAGCGCGCGCTCACCGCCCATCACCTGGGCCGTGTCGTGCTCGACATTCCGTAGCGGCGCGCCCGGGCCGCCACGCACGTCGGCTGAACGCAAGCGGGCTCCCACGCCGCGACAGCCGCAGGCGCATCGCCGACAATGCCCCTCTCCCCCGACGACGCCCCGCGCGCGCTCGCGTGCCGCACTGGATCGCCCATGCTCCGCTGGTTCGAAAACCGCATCGCCCCATTCCCGTCCGCCCCGCCCGAACAGCCGCCGCGGACGCTGTTCGCGTTCTGCATGCACTACGTGCGCGGCAGCGGCCGCTGGCTGCTGCTGATGGCGCTGTTCACCGCGGCCATCGCCATCGCCGAGGTCGTGCTCTACGCCTACGTCGGCTCGCTGGTCGATCGCCTGGCGGCGCACACGCCCGCCTCGTTCCTCGACGCCGAGGGCGGTCGCCTCGCGGCGATGGCCGTGCTGGTGCTCATCGGTCTGCCGGTGATGACCTTGTTCAGCTCGTTGATCATCCACCAGACGCTGCTGGGCAACTTCCCGATGCGGATCCGCTGGAACGTGCATCGCTACCTGCTGCGGCAGTCGATGACTTACTTCCAGGAAGAGTTCGCCGGCCGCATCGCGACCAAGCTGATGCAGACCTCGCTGGCGGTGCGCGAGACGGTCATCAAGCTGCTGGACGTCGGCAACTACGTGCTGGTCTACCTGACCGGCGCGCTGGTGGTCGCGGCCTCGGCCGACTGGCGGATGATGCTGCCGTTCCTGGGTTGGGTGCTCTGCTACGCGGCACTGATGCGCGTCTTCGTGCCGCGGCTGAGCAAGATCTCCGAGAAGCAGGCCGACGCCCGCGCGGTGATGACCGGCCGCATCGTCGACAGCTACACCAACATCGCCACGGTCAAGCTGTTCTCGCATTCCTCGCGCGAGCAGTCCTATGCCTATGAGGCGATGGACGGCTTCCTCGACACCGTGCATCGGCAGATGCGCCTGGTAACGATCATCAACGTCTGCAACTACGTGCTCAACATGTTGCTGGTCGCCTCGGTCGGCGGACTCGGCCTGTGGCTGTGGCATGGCGGGGCGATCAGCACCGGCGCGATCGCGGTGGCGATCGCGCTGGCGCTGCGCATGCTGGGCATGTCGCAATGGATCATGTGGGAGCTCTCGGCACTGTTCGAGAACATCGGCACGGTGCGCGACGGCATCAACTCGATCTCGCTGGCGCCCACGGTGGACGATGCCCCCGCCGCACAGGTGCTGCCGCCGGTGCGCGGCGACATCCGCTTCGAGGGTGTCGACTTCCACTACGGTCAGGCCGAGCGCAGCGTCATCGAAGGCCTGGATTTGCACGTGCGACCCGGCGAGAAGATCGGCCTGGTCGGACGCTCGGGCGCGGGCAAGTCGACCCTGGTCAACCTGCTGCTGCGCTTCTACGACCGTGAGGCCGGGACGATCCGCATCGACGGTGTCGACATCGCGACCGTCACCCAGGACTCGTTGCGTGCGCAGATCGGCATGGTGACCCAGGACACCTCGCTGCTGCACCGCTCGGTACGCGAGAACATCCTCTACGGCCGCCCGGACGCGAGCGAAGCGGAGATGATCGAGGCCGCGCGGCGCGCCGAGGCGCACGAGTTCATCCTCGGCCTCAGCGATGCCAAGGGCCGCACCGGTTACGACGCCCAGGTCGGCGAACGCGGCGTCAAGCTGTCGGGCGGCCAGCGTCAGCGCATCGCAATCGCGCGCGTGCTGCTCAAGAATGCCCCGATCCTGGTCCTCGACGAGGCCACCTCGGCGCTCGACTCCGAGGCCGAGGCCGCGATCCAGGAGAACCTGTACCGGCTGATGGAAGGCAAGACGGTGATCGCGATCGCGCACCGGCTGTCGACGATCGCGGCAATGGACCGGCTGATCGTCATGGAGCGCGGCCGGATCGTCGAACAAGGCACGCACGAGGCGCTGATCGCGGCCGACGGCATCTACGCGCAGCTATGGCGGCGGCAATCGGGCGGTTTCCTGCAGGACGACGCGCCCTGACCTCACGACGCGACGGGCCGCGCCCGTCGCTCAACCCGGCGTCGGCGCTGGGCTCTCGGTGCGATCATCGCCGTCGGTCGGCGCGGCCGCCTCGCTGTCGTCGGCCGAGGCCTCGGACGGCCGGGCGGGCGTGTCGCCACCCTGTGCGGTCGGCGTGCGCGCATCGCGCGGCGCCGGCGCGGTGGGGGCCGACTCGGCGGTGCGCCGGGCCGTCCCGGTGGGCACGCCAAGAATGCGCAGCCGGCTGGCGATGCCGGCGGCCGCGGTCATCTCCCCGACGAGGTCGAATTCCGACAGCGGGCTCTCCGACGGGCACTGCGCGTCCGGAAAGCCGAAGCGCCCGCGCAGCTCCAGGCCGCAGGCCGTCATCGCCTCGACGTCGCGGTCGGGCGCATTGCAGGTCGCATCGAATGCGCGGATGTAGGAATCGCGGCGCGCGACGAAGTCCTGGCCGCATTTGCGCATCAGCCGCAGCCGGTCGAGGTCGTCCTGCGCCGGATTCACTCCGTCCAGGCCATAGAGCTTGAGCTCTTCGGGGGTGAGAATGCGCAGGCTGCGGTTGGGCACGGCCATCATCAGATCGGCGACCGCGACGGCAGCGCCGTTGCGCTCCAGGTAATCGCGCACCCGGCCGTAGACCGCCCGCAGTTCGCGATTGAGCTCGGCCCGCGTCGACGCACTCGAGCTCATACGGATGATCCGGTGGATGCCGACCCGCCCGCCGATCAGCCGGGTGTCGCCGCCGGCGAGCAAGAACACACAGGAACTGTGGCAGGCCGCGCCCTCGCGCACCCAGATGGTCCAGCGCGACTCGGCGATCACGTCGCCGGCGCGGATCGCTTCCTCGACCATGCCGCCGCTCGAGTCGAGATCGAGCACCCGCTTGTCGATCTTCAATTCGTCGGCGACCGCGGCCAGGCGCTGCATCAGCCGGGTGAAGTCCTGGGTCACACGGCCCTTGAAGCGCAGCCGGAACACCCCGCGCTCGGCGCACGGCGCCATCGCCTCGCGCAGCGCTGCGCGGTCGAACGCCTTGAGCACATCGCCGTCGCCGGCATTGGCATAGTCCAGCTCGCAGCTCAGTGACGCGGTCGCGCCTTCGAGCGTCATCGGCGACCAGTCAACCTCGGCCGGATTGGCCGTTTCGGCAGGCAGCGGCGCCACCTCGGGCAGATCCTCGGTCGCGAGCGGCGCGGTACTGACCGCCCCGCCCTCCTCCGGACTGGACACCTCGACGGTCTCCACCGCCTGGTCGACGGGCGCAGGCGCGCGCTGGCAGCCGACCACGGCCAGGCACAGGATCAACGGCAGGCACGAACGCCAGGACGACATGGACGCAATGGACTCCGGCTAGGGGGCGCGAAATGATCCGTCCAGTGTAGGGACTTGGCCGACGACCGTCCGAATGCGATGTGAATGCAACCGGAGCGCCGGCGCCCAGGGCACGCTCAGCGGGCCAGCCGCGGCAGCAGCGCCGCGTGGAACTGCTCGGGCGCCTCGACCTGCGGCGAATGCCCCAGCGCCGGAAACTCGACCAGTTCGGCATCGGGGATGACCTGGACCGCGCGCCGACCGAGCGCCGGGTAGTCGCCCAGCCGCGCGGCGATGGGCGGCGGCGCGCGTTGGGCGCCCGGCGCGGTGCGGTCCTTGCCGCCGATCATCAGCAGCGTCGGTACGCGCAGCGTCGCGAACTCATGCACCACCGGCTGCGTGAACAGCATCTCCGAGGTCTGGGCCTGGTTCCAGGCCACGATCTCGCCGTCGGGGCCGGCGTACAGGCCGGCCAGCATCTCGACCCAGCGGTCATAGCGCGGGTCCCAGTGGCCGTCGTAATAGAACTTGCGCTGATAGGCGCGGATGCTCTCGGCGGTGGTCCCCCGCTCGCCTTCCATCAACTGATCGACAGTCGCGTACGGCACACCCTCGGCCTGCCAGTCCTCGAGCCCGATCGGATTGACCAGCACCAGCTGCGCGACTGCATCGGGATATTGCAGCGCGTAGCGGGTCGCCAGCATGCCGCCCATGGAATGGCCGATCAGCACCGGGCGCTCGACGCCCAGTGCCTGCAGCAGCCCGTGGGTGTTGGCGGCAAGCTGGGCGAACGAGAACTGGTAGCCGCGCGGCTTGCTCGATGCGCAGAACCCGATCTGGTCGGGCGCGACGACTCGCCAGCCGTCGGCGACCAGCACCGCGATCGTGTCTTCCCAGGTCGCGGCGCAGAAGTTCTTGCCGTGCAGCAGCACGGCCGTGCGCCCGTTGCCCGAGCTCGCCGGCCGCACGTCCAGGTAGGCCATCGACAGCGCCTGGCCCTGGGAGGTCAGCGCCTGCGCCTGGCGTGGATACGGGGACTCCAAGCCCTGCAACTCGCCGCCGTCGGACGATGCGCAGGCCGACCCGGCCGACAATGCGGCGAGCAACAGGACGAGCGAACACGGGCGCGGCATGGGAAACCTCGTACGGGCGTGCGTCGACGATGATGCCATCGGCTGCCGGCAGTGCGACCGGCTCAATGCTCGGGCACCGTCCACAGGTAGATGCGCGTGCCGTCGACCTCCTGGGTGGCCTCGGGCGTCCACTGGTCGGCCATGTCGAAGGCGTGGCTGACGATCCGCGTGCCGGGCTTGAGCTCGGCGAGCAGCTTGGGGCGCAGTTTCACGTTGAGGCTCTGCAGCAGATACAGCGTAACCACGCTGGCCTCGCTGATGTCCTCCTGGAACAGATCGGCCTCCTTGAACGTGACCAGGTTGGTGACGCCGGCCGCCTCGGCATTGGCGTTCGCCTCGCGCACGCGCACCGGGTTGATGTCGATGCCGACTGCGCGCACGCCGAAGCGTTGCGCCGCCGCGATCGGGATGCGGCCATCGCCCGAGCCCAGGTCGTAGAGCACATCGCCCGGGCCGACCTTGGCCAGGTTGAGCATCGCATCGACCACCGGCTCTGGCGTCGGCACATAGATCACGTCGGGTTCGCGCGACGGAGGCGGCGCACCTTCGGCGAACGGCGAGTCCGGGCCGATCTGCGCGGTGACCGTCGGCACCGCGGTCGGCGCGCTGCCTGCACGCGCCGCTGCGGGGAGGTCGGCATCGGCCGTGGTCTGCGGCGGCTGCGGATCCTGCGCGCAGGCGGTCATCAAGGCGGGCGCCAGCACGCACAGTGCGAGCGCGACACGGGACGGGATCGATCGGATCATGGCGAGGTCTCCTCGGGGCGGATGGACGACGGTCGAAGCCTAAGCAACAGCAGCCCGCCGATGGCGAGCACGACCACGCCGACCAGCGCGCCGCGCCCGGTGTAGGCCAGGCTCGCGTACAGGAGGTAGGCGCTGGTCGCGCAGAACAGCAACGGCAGCGCGGGATACAGCGGCACCCGGAACGGGCGCGGGCGGTCGGGGTCGCGCCGGCGCAACACGAACAGCGCAATGCCCACCAGCAGAAAGAACAGCCAGAACACCGGCGCGGTGTATTCCACCGCGACCTCGAAGCCATCGCGCGCAAAGGCGCCCAGCACCACCAGGGCCAGTGCCAGCACGCCCTGGACCAGGATCGCCGCACGCGGCGCGCCGCTGCGCGCATCCCAGCGGCCGATGACGCCCAGTGCCGGAAAATCGCGCCCGACCGCATACACGCTGCGCGCGCCGGTGATCAGCGTCGCGTTGGCCGAGGTCAGTGCCGCGGCGACCACGATCGCGCTCATCAAGGCCGCACCGCTCGGCCCGAACACCCGGCCCATCACCTCGGCCGCGACGGCGTTGTGCTCGGCCATACCGCCCAGGCCGAGTACGCGCAGATAGGCCAGGTTGACCAGCACGTACAGCGCGGCGATCGCGATCAGGCTGAGCACCAGCACGCGCGGCATCCAGCGGCGCGCGTCGCGGACTTCGGCGGTGATGTAGACCGCCTCGTTCCAGCCCCCATAGGTCAGCAGCACGAACACCAGCACCAGACCGATCGCGCTGTCGCCGCCGCTGCCGGGCACCGGCGCGATACCGGTCGGTGCAAATGCCAGCCCCGCCACGACGATCACCAGCACGCCGGCGATCTCGATGATCGTCAGCCACGTCTGCACCGCCGCGCTCTGCCGCGTACCGACCCAGTTGATCGCCGACAGCGCGATCACCGCCGCCGCCGCAACCAGCGCCGATGCGCCGGCGCCCAGATCGAACAGCTGCGCCAGGTAGTCGCCGACGATGAAGCACAGCAACGCGATCGATCCGGTCTGGATCACCGCCATCCGCGCCCAGGCGAACAGGAAGGCCATGCGCGGCCCAAAGGCGCGGCGCAGGTAGGCGTAGTCGCCGCCCGCCTGTGGGTAGGTCGTGGCCAGTTCGGCGTAGCACAGTGCACCGACGATCGACAGCGCACCGCCGGCGACCCAGGCGAGCAGCAGCATCACTTCGCTGCTGGAGGCGCCGGCCACCAGCGAGGGCGTGCGGAAGATGCCGGCGCCGACGACGATGCCGATCGTGATCGCGAACGCATCGCGCGCACGCAAGGTGGCACGCGGGGGCGCAGGGTCGGCCATCGCGGGCCGGCGTTCGCTTGCGTCCATGAGGGTCCAGAGTGACGGCAGGTCACCGACGGCGAACCGACGGCGCGGAACTGCTGGGCGATTGGATTCAACCACTGCGGCGATGGCAGGCATGTGAACGCGGCCGCAGCACCGCACGCTTCTGCGGACGCGTGCACACCAAGGCGCGACGCGCGATCCCACGCACAAGTGGCCGCCCGCGGTAGCGCCGCCGCGCGCTGTGGCAGCGGCGCGCACTGGGGCGAAGGACTGAGGACCGCCTCCAAGTCGGTGTGCGCGTGTCTCCCTCGCCCGCTTGCGGGGGAGGACCGGGGTGGGGGCGAGCCGCCGACGGCAGGCGTGGCGTCAGCGGTCGCGCATCGCCTCGAGCACGCCGAACAGACTGCGCAGATCCTGCGCGTTATGCAGGCCGACACGGCGCAACTTGTCGGCGCTGCCGCCGCGCAGATAGCTCAGCCATGCCGCCGGCGCCTCGCTGCCCGGCAGATCGTCCTCGCGCAGCACGCCGAGCAGTTCGCGCTCGACGGTCGCCAGCCGGCAGTTGGCCCAGACGCCGCGATAGCGCCGCCGCACCGGGTGCAGCAGGTCGACGTGACGCAGGTCGATCAATGGATCGCGCATCCGCGCCAGGCGGTAGCGCGTGGTCAGCAGCGGACGGTCGTAGCAGCGCCCGTTGTAGCTCACCAGCACGGTCTCACGTCGCAGCCAACTGGCGAAGACCTTCAGCATCTCGCGCTCGGCGCCGAGCGTGGTGATACACAGCTGACGGATGCGCAGCCGGCCGTCGACGAAGTCCGCCGCGCCGATCATGAAGGCACGCGTGCCGGTGCCGCCGGCCAGGCCGGTAGTCTCGGTGTCGAACGCCAGCAGGTCGCCGCGCTGCACGGTGTCATGGCGGATGTCATGCAACGCCAGTTCGGCATCGTCGTGCGGCCAGGCCGCGACCTGCTCGAGATAGCGCAGGCCCGGTGCGATCTCCTCGCCCGGCAGCGTGCGATCGACCGGTGCGGCTGGGCGCGGCGCCATCGCCGGGGTGCGCAGCTTCATCAGCTTGCGCAGTTGCTCGGCCACGAGATCCGGCGAACGCTGCGCATCGGCGCGTGGCCACTGCGCGCGCGGCGGCAGCGCGGGCGCCATCGGCCGGGCCGGCGCGACGCTCGGAAGCACCGTGCCGGCCTGGCTGCGCAGCAATCCCAGCCGCTTGGCCAGCGCGCTCATGGGCGCGCGCTCATGCGGCCACCAGCAGGTCGAGCACACGCGCGGCCAGTTGCCGCGGCGTGCGCTCGGCGTCCTCCTCGGACGCGAGGATCGGCCCGACGCAGGCCGGGCAGCCGGCGCGACAGCCGCAGCCGCCGATCAGCGCCGCGGCCTGCGCCAGCAGCTCGGCGCGGCGCTCGAACAACGGCGAAGACAGGCCGACGCCGCCGGGGTAGTTGTCGTAGAGGTAAAGCGTCGGCGCGAAGCGGCCGATGTGGGCGATGTCGAGCGCCGCGCCCTCGCCGTCGCGCAATTGCCCGCGCCCGCGCTGGTCGGCGGTCGCGAACCACGTGCCGTCGCCGCTGCCCACGGCTTTCTGCAGATCGCGGCTCTCGGCCATCACCGCGACCTGGGCCACCAGATGCAGCGCGTACGAAGCGCCAAGGAAGCCGTCGAGCGCCTCGTGACGCGCGTCGAACGCAGCATCGAGCGCGCGCTGCGGCAACTGCCACCACACCGCGCTGGTGTGCAGTTCCTGGTCGGGCAGGTTGAC
Organism: Xanthomonas citri pv. mangiferaeindicae; assembly: GCA_002240395.1. Lineage (NCBI taxonomy): Bacteria > Pseudomonadati > Pseudomonadota > Gammaproteobacteria > Lysobacterales > Lysobacteraceae > Xanthomonas > Xanthomonas citri. Next base: position 2,658,314 of record CP016836.1, on the reverse strand, counting down.
CGGCCCGTAGCCGATGTTCTCGTGGGTGTGGAAGCGGATCTTCTTGTAGCCCGACACCCGCCGCACCACGTGCACCTCGCCCAGGTGCGCGCTGCCCTGCCCGGCATCGGCCTGTTCGGCGTCGTCGAGCACCTTGAGCTTGGTGTAGTCGATCGCGTCGGTGTAGTAATCGACATGGGTGCGCTGCACATAGGCCTTGCGGCCCTCCCAGTCCAGGCGTTCGACCTGGAACGGCTCGGACTGGATCATGTGGATCGCGCCCTCGTAGAGCGTGAGTGCGGCCGCCGAGTAATCGACCTCGGCGATGATCGTCTGCCGGCCATCGGTGCGGTCGACGACGACGAAGTTGCCGTCGGCGACCGAGCGCAGGTTCACCGCCTGCGCCGGGTAGCTGTCGGCAATCCATTCCCAGCGGTCGCCCTCGTGGTGCAGCACGCCCGACTCGGCCAGCACCTCCAGCCACGGCAGCGGCGCGATGGGGCCGAACATGTCGCCGTCGACGAACGGCAGCTCGAACGCGGCGCAGCGGATGTGATCGAGCAGGATCAGCGGCTGGTCGGGCTCGATGCGCGCGTGCTCGGGATTGGCCTGCGCGAAGAACTCGGGGTGCCGCACCACGTACTGGTCCATCGGCTCGGAACTGGCGACCAGCACGCCGACCGAGGGCTGCTGCCGGCGCCCGGCGCGACCGAAGCGCTGCCAGGTCGCCGAAATGCTGCCCGGATAGCCGTTGAGCACGACCACGTCGAGGCTGCCGATATCGACCCCCAGCTCCAGCGCCGAGGTGCTGACGATGCCGTCGATGCTGCCCGCGCGCATCTCGCGCTCGGCCGCCCGGCGTTCGGTCGGCAGGTAGCCGCCGCGGTAGGCGCGGATACGGCGCGGCTTGCGCGGGTCGTGGTCGAAGACTTCCTTGAGGTATTTGGTCAGCACCTCGACCATCAGCCGGGTCTGGCAGAACACCAGCGTCTTGAGGCCGGAGCGGATCGCCAGCCGCGCGATGCGGTTGGACTGCGAGCGCGCCGACGCACGCAGGCCCAGGTCCGGGTTCACCACCGGCGGGTTCCACAGCAGCACGTGCTTGTCGCCGCGCGGCGCGCCGCCGTCGTCGATCGCCTCGAGCTGCGCGTCGTCGACCTCGACCAGCGCGCGCCCGTGCTCGCGGGCATTGCCGATCGTCGCCGAGCACAGGATGAACTGCGGGGTCACGCCGTAGAACGCGCACACCCGCTTGAGCCGGCGGATCACATTGGCCACGTGCGAACCGAACACGCCGCGGTAGGTATGGATCTCGTCGATCACCACGTAGCGCAGGTTCTCGAAGAACTGCGCCCACTTGGTGTGATGCGGCAGGATCGCCTGGTGCAGCATGTCGGGATTGCTGACCACGATATCGCCATTGATGCGGATCGCCTGACGCGCATCTCCGGGCGTGTCGCCGTCGAAGGTCGCCGCGCGCAGGCCGAGTTCGCCGGCGGCATTGAGTTCCAGCAGGTCGGCGACCTGATCCTGCGCCAGCGCCTTGGTCGGGAACAGATACAGCGCCTTGCTGCGCGCGGTGATCGCCGCCGACAGCACCGGCAGCGTGTAGCACAGCGACTTGCCCGACGCGGTCGGCGTGGCGACGACGACGTGGCGGCCGGCCTGGGTCGCGGCCCAGGCCTGGGCTTGATGGCTGTAGAGCCGGTCGATGCCGCGGCTGCGCAGCGCACGCGCCAGCGCCTCGGGCACGTCGGCGGGCATCGGCGCGTAGCGGCCCGGCTGGCCGGGCAGTAACAGGCTGCCGGTGATACGCCCGGGATACTTGGCCGACAACTTGGTCGCAAGCGCCGTGCCGGGCGCGGTACCGGCCGGGGTCGCGGGCAGCGTGTCGGGTTTGAGAATCGCGTTCAGACAGCACGCTCCGGGCGGCAGGCGGGGCGCGAGCGTGCCCGCGCGTCGTCTCACGACGCGAGACTGCGGCTGCAGGCGCCTGTGTTCACGGGCGCAGGACCGTTCGCGCCCTAGCATCGGCCACTCCTGATCCCCCGTTTGGAGACCCCGATGCAGACCCTGGACGGCAAGACGATCGCCATTCTCGCCACCGACGGCTTCGAACAGTCGGAGCTCGAAAAACCCCTGCAGGCGTTGCGTGAGGCTGGCGCCCGCGTCGATGTCGTGTCGCCCGGCGATGCCAAGTCGATCAAGGGATGGGACCAGAAGGACTGGGGCCGCAGCGTCGATGTCGACGTATCGCTGTCCAAGGCCGATCCCGGCCGCTACGACGCGCTGGTGCTGCCCGGCGGGCAGATCAACCCCGACAACCTGCGCAAGGACGCCGACGCGGTCGCGTTCGTGCGCACCTTCGGCCAGAGCGGCAAGCCGGTCGCCGCGATCTGCCACGGCCCCTGGCTGCTGGTCGAGAGCGGTCTGGCGAAAGGCCACAAGGTCACGTCCTGGGCGTCGATCAAGACCGACCTGGTCAACGCCGGCGCGGACTGGCAGGACGCGGAGGTCGTCGTCGACGGCAACCTGATCACCAGCCGCAAGCCCGACGACATCCCGGCATTCAACGCCGCGATCGTCAAGGCGGTCGCAGGCTGATCCTCGAGACCATGCCTGAATGCCGGGCTCTGAACGCCCGGCTCTGAACACCAAGCTGGAGACCACGCCGATGACGATCGAATTGCAGATGCTGGCCGGGTCGATCGTCCTCGGCCTGGTTCACGTACTGATCGCGGCCGGATTCTCGACTGCGCAACGCGGCCTGGCCTGGAACGCAAGCAACCGCGATGGCGCAGTGCCGCCGCTGACAGGCGCCGCGCAGCGGCTGTCGGCCGCGAGCCGCAACTTTCTCGAGACCTTTCCGTTCTTCGCCGCCGCAGTGCTGGCGGTGGTGCTGGCCGGTCGCGCCGGCGCCACCACCGCACTGGGCGCTCAGCTCTACCTGTGGGCACGTGTGGCCTATCTGCCGGTTTATGGCATCGGCATTCCTTATCTGCGCAGCGCCATCTGGACGGTCGCGATCGTGGGGCTGGTGATGGTGCTCGCGGGGCTGTTCTGAACGCGTCCGCGCTGTCATCGAAATCCAACATTGGATTCACGGAAAACAGACGATCCGCGCCGTAGCCTGCGCGCTCCCCAGTTCCTGGCAACACGCAGATGGCCCGTTCCGAATCCGATCACATGCTCGTGCTTTCGCTGGGTCGCAATGGACGCGCGTCATACCCCGAGCGTCCCTGGGAGGAGATCGAGCCGGTGCTGCGGCGGGTCTGGGAGTTCGATGGCCGCCTGCGTGCCTGGCACGACGTCCGCGCCGAAGTCCAGGCGGCCTGGCATGCGCACGAGACGCGCCCGCGTCGCGAACGCCGTCGTACATCCGCAACCGACCAAGTCAGCCGCGCGGTCTGACGCCTGCGCGGCATCGCCTCGACGACAAGGCGTCGCGGTACGCCATCACGCATGATGCCATGCATGACCGGTCACCACCGACTGGTCACCACGTGGCGCACACACCCTCTTGCCGCGCGCATGACGTGGTCACGTCGATAGTGTCTCCACCGTAGACCGGAGACCATCATGAGCAAGGCCAACCCCACCCGCCCCAATGCGCCCAGCGAAGAATCGTCGCTGCGCGACCGCGAGGATCTGCCGCCCACGCGCGGGCCGGCACTGAAGGATCCGCGCTCGCAGTCGGCGATCGACAACATCGGACTCGACGACCAGGCCGATCTGCTCGACCCGGAACTCGACGACCAGATCGGCGACCGTGACGCGAACGGGCATTCGTTCGCCGACGACGTGCGCAGCGATACCGGTGCGGAGAACGGCGAGCCGAAGTGAATGCATGTGTGCCCGGTGCCGTCCTCGGCCCGGGCACAGCGCATGGCGCGTGGTCAGACCCCAGGACGGCGGTACAAGGCCGCGTTGATGCACGAGAACACGCTGACGATGAACCAGCCGAAGGGCAGCAGCGAGACGGTCAGCAGCCAGGTGATCGCGAATGCGATGCAGCCGGCCAGAAACCACAGCACCGCCGACAGCAGCCGACCCTGAACCAGTTGCCCGAGGCCGGGCACGATGAAACTACAGATGGCGGCGATGACATTGCCGGCCGAACCCTGTCCACTCATGAAGCGATCTCCTGCACTTGGAATGGACGCGATGGTCCACGACGGGTGTGCGGTGCGATGTGAATGCGCCTTGCCGCGTGCGTGAAGGCCGGCTTGCCACGAACGCAGGCGAAACCCGATCGCAACGCGCCACGCCGCGCCTGACAGGCCCCAAGCCGACACCATGACCAAACGCGGAACCCGAAACGACAACGGGCGCATTCGACCAAGAATGCGCCCGTTGCGTGGTGCCTGTCGATCGACGCGTCAGCGGACCCGGAAGCGGTCGTTGTCGTCGCGGCCGCTGCCGGTGTACTCGCCGCTGGTGTAGCGGTCATGCGACACGTAGGCGTCCTCCACCGCGGCCTTGGCGCGGTCCCAATCCAGGCGCGAAGTGCCGCGACGTGTCGCCCAGTCACGCTCCAATTCGCCTGCAAGCGTGTCATCCCAGCCGCGATCGGCATGCCGCGAACGTGCATAAGCGCCATAGCGATACGCCGGCTGGTAATCCTCGTAGCGGTCGTCGGCATTGCGATACGGCGCGTTCTCGAATGCCTTCGCGTAATAGTCGTCGCTGCGCTGGTACAGATCGTAGGTCCGATCCGTCCGCTCCCAGGCATCGCGGACCGCCGGCTGCGCGTCTTCCCACGCTAGCTTCGACTCGGCCTTGGCCGACTCCCAATCTCGGCGCAGCTGTGCCTCCGATTCGTCCCAGCCGCGGGTCCGGTCCGCCTCGCGGGCCTGCAGGCCGAAGCCGTAGGCGGGCGCGTAATCGCGGTCGTAGTCATGCCCCGGCTTGACGTAAGGGCGGTCGCGATGCGCCTCGCGCCAGTATTCCACCTCGCCGGTCGGATCGATCCGCTCGGCAACGCCCTTGCCGATCGCCGCACCGGCGACGACGCCGACCGCCGCACCGATCAAGGTTCCGACCGGCCCGAACACAGTACCGGCCGCAGCGCCGGCCGCCATGCCGCCCGCGGTGCCGCCCACACCGACGCCGATCGGATGGGCGCCGGGCGTCTTGGTGATCGGGTCGCGATTGAGATCGCGTCCGCCATCGCGGATATCGTCGTGCTTGGTCATGGGTTTGGCTCCGTTGCTCGAATGAACAATCACCGTGCGGGTCCGGCGATGAAGCCGCCGTGGCGAAATCGGGAATGCGCGCCCGTTGCGTTCAGCTGTCGCGCCCCGCCATATCGATATTGCGTCGGCCCGCACCAGCACGCGGGCGCTGCAGCCGCGGCAGCGCGCCGACCACCAGCAACGCGACGAGCGTAGTCGCCAACGCCACCATCTCCTGGCCCATGCCAGCCGCCATGCCGATCGCCGCGGTCATCCAGACGCCGGCCGCCGTCGTCAGACCTTCGATCCGCTCGCCCTTGTCCAGCTTGAGGATCGCACCCGCGCCCAGAAAGCCGATGCCCGACACGATGCCCTGCATTACCCGGGTCACCTCAGCGCCGTCGATGTCCGACAGCAATGGCGCAAGCACGAACAACGCTGAGCCGATCGAGACCAGGATGTGCGTCTTCAAGCCCGCGGCGCGGCCCTTGTGTTCGCGCTCCCAGCCGACCATGCCCCCCAGCAGCGCGGCTACCAGCACGCGCACCACGATGGTGGTCAAGGTGTCGGGATCAGGCAGCGCCAGTTCGCGCGCCGCGGCATCGAGCACTTGGTCGGCCACGCTCATTGCGCATGGCCTCCAACGACGACAAGGTCAGCGAGGCGGGTCGCGATCGGCATCGGAGCACTCCGTATTGGGACGTGCGCAGGACGCTAGCGCGCGGCGGGTCTGGCCGTGGTGATGGTGTGTGCTGCACAGGGCGACCAGATCGCCCCTCGCATCGCCGGGGAACTCGCCCGCCCGCCTCGACGGCCCTCACGCGCGGCGATCACCCCGCACCGGCCAAGGCGGCAGCAGCGGCCCGGGCACGCAAGTCGATTGCCTGCCGCCCTCTCCGATCGCGGCGGCCGGAACGTAAAACGGGGACGGCGCCACGCCGTCCCCGCTGGTCAGATCGCGTCGATCCATGCGCGCCGGATCAGTCGACGCAGATCGTCCACGCCACGCCGTCGCGCACCCGCTGCTGGCAGCCGAACGGGTTGGTGTCGACGCTGCACTGGCCCTGCACGCGCGCGCTGTCGACGGTGCCTTCCGGCGCCAGGCACTGGCCCTGGCACTGCTGGCTGTCGGTACAAGCCTTGCCGGCATCCACGGTCTGCAGCAGGCACTGCGGCACCGGCGCCCGCCCCAGCTGCTTCCACTCGCCGCCACGTTGCAGACAGTCGGACTCGTTGGTCACCGATGCCACCGCGGGACCGGCCTTGGGCTGGACGGTGTCGCGCTCGGCCGGCGCGCTGCAGGCAGCCAGCAGGGCGATGAGCAGGACGGGAACGATGCGCTTGAACATGGGTGGGCTCTCGCCAGACGAAGGAAGGCCGAGTCTAGAACCGTCGATGTGAATCCGGCAGCAGAGCGGCCTCAACTCCCTCCCCCGCCTGCGGGGGGGAGGGCTGGGGTGGGGGCACGCCGTCGCCTCAGCGCCCGCCCTGCCCGCGGTCGCGCATCGCGTGCGCGTCGTCGAGCCAGTTCGCGCCCTTGTTCCTGAGGAAGAACACGTAGACCACCAGCGACACGGCGATCACCGTCGTCGCATAGATCACGAACGCGGTGACCTGGTCAGACTTGAGCGCAGCCTGGTAGAGCACCGGGGCGGTTCCGCCAAAGGCCGAGTTGGCCAGTGCGTAACCCAGGCCGACGCCCAGCGCGCGCACGTGGGTGGGGAACAGTTCGGCCTTCACCACCGCGTTGATCGACGTATAGCCGGTCAGGATCACAAAGCCCACGCCCAGGATCAGGAATGCCGACAGTGCACTGGTCTGCTGCGGCAGCGCGGTCACCATGTAGCCGGTGTAGAGCACGCCCCCGATGCCGAAGAACACCAGCAGCGACTTGCGTCCGATGATGTCCGACAGCCAGCCGCCGACCGGCTGCAGCACCATCAAGAAGGCCAGCAATGCCAGATTGATCCAGGTACCGGTGATCGCATCACCACCGGCAAACGCGGTCTGGATCATCTTCGGACCGTTGACCGAATACGTGTAGAACGCGATCGTGCCGCCGGCGGTGATCAAAAAGCACAGCAGCAGCGGACGCCACTGGTTGACGAACAGTTCGCGCAGTGACCCCGAGGCGCGTGCGCCGCCGGTCTTGGCGGCCTCGATCGATTCGGTCTCCAGCGACTCGTCCATCGTGCGCCGCAGCCAGAACACCACGATCGCCGCGACGCCGCCCAGCGCAAAAGCCAGGCGCCAGCCCCACTCGGAAATCTGCGTGGTGTCGAGCGACAGCAGCATCGCCAGCAACGTGGCCTGCGCCAGCACATGGCCGCCGACCAGGGTCACGTAATGGAATGAGGACAGGAAGCCGCGACGGCCGGGAATCGCGGCCTCGGACATGTAGGTCGCGCTGGCGCCGTACTCGCCGCCCGTCGCGAAGCCCTGTACCAGGCGCGCGAGCAGCAGGATGATCGGCGCGGCAATGCCGATCGTGGCGACGGTCGGCGTGATCGCGATGACGAACGAACAGCCGGCCATCATCGACACCGAGACCGTCAGCGCCAGGCGCCGGCCGTAGCGGTCGGCGAAACGGCCGAAGTACCAGGCGCCGATCGGACGCATCAGGAAGGTCATCGCGAAGATGCCCCAGACGTAGAGCGTGGCGTTCTTGTCCTCGGGCGAAAAGAACTGCGACTCGAAGTACGCCGCGAACACCGAGTAGACGTAGACATCGAACCATTCGACGAGGTTGCCGGCCGAGCCCTTCAGCGTATTCGACACCGACCGGCGCAGGCTGGCGGGATGGGTCGCGCTGGGCGCGGCAGAAGACGCGGAATCGCTGGACACACGCATGGGCAAGGCTCGCCGGGTCGGGGGGCGGCGAGTATAGAGGTCCGGGGCGGAAGCACATGTCGGCAAGCGCGACGCGTCCGTGGTCCACGCCATCGCGTGACCTGGCCGCAGCCGCCCTCGCCTACACGTGGGGCGATCAGGCCGGCGCCGCCTCCGCACCGCCGCGTGCCAGTGGGTCGGGCAGCGGCGCGCCGGTCGCGACGAACGACAGCGACACCGAGTTGAGGCAATGCCGCTCATAGGTCGGCGGCGGCCCGTCGGGGAACACGTGCCCCAGGTGGCTGCCGCAGCGCGCGCAGACCTCCTCGACGCGGATCATGCCATGGCTGGTGTCGCGGATGCGGCCGATATGTGCTTCGTCGATCGGCGCGAAGAAGCTCGGCCAGCCGGTGCCCGAGTCGAACTTGGCGCTGGAGCGGAACAGCGGCAGGCCGCACAGCCGGCAGCAATAGGTGCCTTCGCGCTTGTTGTCGAGAAACACGCCGCAGAACGGCGCCTCGGTGCCGTGGTGCAGCAACACGCGGCGCTCGTCGGCGGACAGGCCCGCTTCCAGGGCGGTGCGCTCGGCGGCGCTGGGCGGACGCAGATCAAACGAGGACACGGCACGCTCCGGTGGCGATCGACCTTCCACAAGCTGGCGATGCACGGGCGGCATTGCAAGCCCTGGCAAGTGCGCCGCGTCCCGCCGCTCGGCGGCCCACGCAGGCCCACGCAATGCCTGCGGCAGGCTACTCCGTCCGCAGGTCGAGCCCTGCGTCCACCAGCGGTTTGAGCACCCCGACATCCTCGACCGGCGACTTCGCCAGCCGCAGCGTGCGCAGCCCGTGCATGGCGCGCAGCGGCGACACATCGCGCACCCGCGTTTCCTCCATCGTCAGCCAGCGCAGCCTGGGCAGGCCGGCCAGTACCGAGACATCGTCGACCGGGGTGCGCGACAGGTTCAGCGTCTCGAGCGACCGCAACGGGGCGAGCACGGTCATGTCATCGAACGCGGTATCGGTCAGGTCCAGCGTCTGGAGTGCGGTCAACTGTGCGATGACCGAGAAATCGGTCACTGACGTCCCGCGCAGGCCGAGATCGATGAGGTGGACATGACCGGCGAGCGCAGAGAGATCCCCCACCGGTGCGTTGACCAGCGACAGCCGCTCGAGCTGGCGCAGGCCCGCGACCGGCCCGAGCGAGGCGACCCGGGTGTCGTGCAGATGTAACAGGCGCAGGGCGGGCATCCCGGCGACCACATCGATGCGCTCGACCCGGGTCGAACCCAGCGCCAGTGCTTCGAGCTGCCGCATGCCGGCCAGCGGCGCCAGGTCGGCGATCGTGCTGCCGGCAAGTCCGAGCTCGGTCAGCCCGGTCAACCCGGCCAGCGGCCGATAGTCCACGACCTGGCTGTTGGCCAGCGACAAGGTCTTGAGCGTCGTGAGCTTCGCCAACGGCGCGATGTCGGTGAACGGGTTGTTGTTGAGCAACGCGCTTTCGAGCGCGGGCAGGCCGGTGATCGGCGACAGGTCGTCGATCGCGTTGTCTCCCAGGTCCAGCGTCCTGAGTGCGGGCTTGTCGCGCAGGAAACCGATGTCGCGCACACCCGCACTGGCGAGATTGAGCAGGCGCAGTTCGCCGAGCTTGGCCAGCGGCGAGACGTCCTGGATCTCGGTCTGCGACAGCGTCAGCACGCGCAGATCCGGCAACGTGACGAGCGCGGAGACGTCGCGCACCAGGCTGTCCGTCAGATATAGCGTGCGCAGCGCGGGCAGGCCCGACAGCGCATCCAGGTCGCTGACCCGCGTGCCGTGGAGGTTGAGGGTCTCCAGCGTGCGCAGCGCCGAGAGCGGCGCAATGTCGTGCACCGCGGTCTCGTACAGGCTGAGGGTCTTGAGCGCGCGCAGGCCCGCCAGCGGCGCGACATCGACCACGCCCGACCGGCTGAGGTCGATCGACTCGAGTCCGTCCAAGGCCGCCAGCGCGGACAGATCGTGCAACTGCGGCAGTTGCATCAGATCGAGCGTCTTGCCGTCGAAGCCGGCATTGACCGCGAGGATGTCGGCGGCGGCGATGCCGGGGTTGTCGGCTGCCAGGGCGGCCGCGAGCCGCGCGAGCGCCGCATCGGGCGCCGACGGCAGGTCGCATCGCACCTGCACCGTCTGGTCGTGCACATAGCCGCTGCGCAGGGTGCCGCCGCGCGCGTCCAGCAGGCTCACGCGATGGTAGCCATACCCCTCCGGCGTGGTGATGGTGTCCTCGATGCGCAGGCGCTGCCCGTTGGGCATTCGCGCCGTCGCCGGATACTGGCGCGCGCTCGGCCCGTCGCGCAGGTGGGTATAGGAGCTAGCGGCGTTGCAGACCTGCACGAACGTCCCGCGTTCGGCCGGCGCCGCCAGGGCCACCGGCACCACGCCCACGAGCCACGCCGCGCACGCGGCCAGACACTCGATTCGCTTCATTGCCGCGCTCCCCATTGTCGGATCTTGCTTCTGACCTGGTGTCAGACCCGCCGCACGATACGCCCGGCGCACGCCCCATCCCCTGCGCGGCCAAGGCCCTCGCCGCGCGATTCGCCTCAGCGTGACACAGTCAGGCGAGCATCGGCAGATCGAGGCCCTGCGCCCTCGCGCACTCGGCGGCGATGGCGTAACCGGCATCCGCATGCCGCATCACGCCGGTCGCCGGGTCGTTCCACAGCACGCGCTCGATGCGCCGGTCGGCGGCCTCGCTGCCGTCGCAGACGATCACCACGCCCGAGTGCTGCGAGTAGCCCATGCCGACGCCGCCGCCGTGATGCAGCGATACCCAGGTCGCTCCACCGGCGACATTGAGCATCGCATTGAGCAGCGGCCAGTCGCTGACCGCATCGCTGCCGTCGCGCATCGCCTCGGTCTCGCGGTTCGGGGAGGCGACCGAGCCCGAATCGAGATGATCGCGGCCGATCACGATCGGCGCCTTGAGTTCGCCATTGCGCACCATCTCGTTGAACGCCAGGCCCAGCTTGTGGCGCAGGCCCAGCCCGACCCAGCAGATCCGCGCCGGCAAGCCCTGGAAGGCGATGCGCTCTGCGGCCATGTCGAGCCAGCGATGCAGGTGCGGATCGTCGGGGATCAGCGCCTTGACCTTGGCATCGGTCCTGGCGATGTCCTCGGGGTCGCCGCTCAGCGCGACCCAGCGGAACGGGCCGATCCCGCGGCAGAACAGCGGACGCACGCAGGCGGGTACGAAGCCGGGAAAATCGAAAGCGTTCTCCAGCCCCTCATCCTTGGCCATCTGGCGGATGTTGTTGCCGTAGTCGACGGTCGGGATACCCTGCGCGTGGAAAGCCAGCATTGCCTCGACATGGACGCGCATCGACGCCTTTGCCGCGTCGCGCACCGTGTCGGGATGGGCGGACTGCTCAGCCAGCCAGCGCTCGACCGTCCAGCCGATCGGCAGATAGCCGTGCACCGGGTCGTGCGCGCTGGTCTGGTCGGTCACGCAGTCCGGACGCACGCCGCGCCGCACCAGTTCGGGCAGGACCTCGGCCGCATTGCCCAGCAGCGCGATCGATTTCGCCTCGCCTGCCTGGGTGTAGCGCGCGATGCGCGCCAAGGCGTCGTCCAGGTCGGTGGCCTGCTCGTCGACATAGCGGGTCTTGAGCCGGAAATCGATCCGGCTCTGCTGGCATTCAACCGTCAGCGAACACGCACCGGCCAGGCTCGCGGCCAGCGGCTGCGCGCCCCCCATGCCGCCCAGCCCCGCGGTCAGGATCCACTTTCCGGTCAGGTCGCCGCCGTAGTGCTGACGGCCCATCTCGACGAAGGTCTCGTACGTGCCCTGCACGATGCCCTGACTGCCGATATAGATCCAGCTGCCGGCGGTCATCTGGCCGTACATCGCCAGGCCCTTGCGGTCGAGTTCGTGGAAGTGTTCCCACGTCGCCCAGTGCGGCACCAGATTGGAATTGGCGATCAGCACCCGCGGCGCGTCGGCATGCGTGCGGAACACCCCGACCGGCTTGCCCGACTGCACCAGCAGGGTCTGGTCGTCCTCGAGCGTCTTGAGCGTCTCGAGGATGGCGTCGTAGCAGGCCCAGTCGCGCGCGGCGCGGCCGATGCCGCCGTAGACCACGAGATCCTCCGGGCGTTCGGCGACCTCGGGATCGAGGTTGTTCTGCAGCATGCGGAACGGCGCTTCGGTCAACCACGAGCGGCAGGTCAGAGTGCTGCCGCGGGGCGCGCGGATCATGCGGGACGGGTCGTGGCGCGAGGCGTCGGTCATGGCGGCACTCGATAGGGCGATGGCTCGATTATCGCACCGGTGCGGCGGGCGGCCTGACGCGCTGCGGCGTGAACGCCGCGGCCGGCGGCCGCTATGCTCGCGCGCATGCGTCCCGTCTCGCTCGCCATTGCCGCCATGCTCGCTGCCTCCACCGCCGCCGGTGCGTCGCCCGTGCCTGCCCCCGTGACGTCTGCCGCCGATACGAGCGTCCCGCGCGTGCTGGTGTTCACCCGCACTGCGGGCTATCGCCACGACGCGATCCCCACGACGATCGAGACCCTGCGCGCGCTCGGCGCGCAGGTCGGCGTCGAGATCGAGGCGAGCGAGGACCCCACGCATTTCGACGACGCGACGCTGGCCGGCTACCGCGCGGTCGTGTTCGCGCACACCACGCGCGAGGTGCTCGACATTGAGCAGCAGGCGGCCTTCGAACGCTATGTCGGCCACGGCGGCGGCTACCTGGGCATCCACGCCGCCGCCGACAGCGGCTACACCTGGCCGTGGTACGGCGCGCTGGTCGGCGCCTGGTTCGCACGGCACCCCGAGGGACTGCAGGCGGTGCGCGTGGTGTTCGAACAGGACGCGGCGCCGCTGGGCCGACGCGACTGGCGGGTCGTCGATGAGATCTACGACTACCGCCGCAACCCGCGTGCGGACGTGCGGGTGATCGCGTCGGTCGATCCGCACTCGCATGCCACCGGCGGTATGGGCGACGACCACCCCATCGCGTGGTGCCACACGCGCGCCGGCGGCCGCGCCTGGTACACCGGCCTGGGCCACGACCCGGCGCTGTATGCCGACCCGGTGTTCCGCGCGCACCTGCTGCAAGGACTGCGCTGGACGACCGGCCAGTCCGACGACTGCTGAGCCCGGACACGAGAACGCCCGGACATGCCGGGCGTTTCGCGCACTGCGGTACCGCCGGCCTCGTCAGAACACCGACGGGTCCAGGCGACGCAGCGCGTCCTTGACGTCCACCGAACCGGTGCGCTCGATGTCGCTGCGGGTGTAGACCCGGCCGCCTCCATCGACGCATTCCTGCTCGGCGCGCTTGGAACGTGCGTTGCGGGCCGCGGTCAAGCGCGACCCGGTCTCGCGAATGCAGAAGCGATCTGACGGGCTGGCGCGCTGGCCGCGCTCGCGCATCGCTTCTTCCTCTTCCTCCTGCTGCTGCGCCAGGGCGCCATGCGACACCGCACCAAGCGCCAGACCGGCGCACAGCGCCGCCATCCACCATCTGCTGTTCATCGCGCACTCCCGGTTGCTGATCCTGCTACGCACCATACGCGCCCCGCCCGACCACATGGTCTGCGCCCGCTGAACGTTCAGTTTTCCACCCCCCGAAAACCGGGGTCAAAGTGCAATTCCCAGACAACGGGATCACAGTGCATGACCACTGAAATTGCACTCTGACCCCGGTTTTCGGGCTCTGGCTTTGGGCTGTCATCTGGGCTCGGTATCCTGTGGGGATGATCGATGTCGCGCTTGTGCGCCGGATGGCGCCGTCTGTTGTTGTCTCCTTGGTGCTTTGCAGCGTGCTCGTGCTGGTGGGCTGCGCGACCCGCGCCGCGTCGCCCACTGCCGCAGCTCCGCGGCCCACGCTGCTGCTGATTTCGCTCGACGGCGTGCGCCCCGACTATCTGGGGCGCGGTGAGACGCCGCATCTCGACGCGCTCGCGCGCGGAGGGGTGCAGGGGTGGATGCGGCCGTCGTATCCGTCGCTGACCTTTCCCAACCACTACACGCTGGTCACCGGCCTGCGCCCCGACCGCCACGGCATCGTGCACAACTCGATGCATGACGCTGCACTGGGCGACTTCAGACTGTCCGACCGCGCGGCTGTCGAGAACGCGGCCTGGTGGAACGAGGGCGAGCCGTTGTGGGTGACCGCCGAGAACGCCGGGCTGGCGACGGCCACGCTGTCGTGGCCCGGCAGCGAGGCGCCGGTGCGCGGCGTGCGGCCGACGCGCTGGCTGCCATTCGACAAGGCCCGCCCGCTCGACGCACGCGTGGACACCGTGCTCGGTTGGCTGTCCGAACCCGATGCCACGCGCCCACGGCTGGCGACGCTGTACTTCGAGCATGTGGACTCGGCCGGTCACCACGATGGCCCCAACGCCCCGCAGACGCATGCGGCGTTGCGCCAGGTCGATGCTGCAATCGGCCGGCTCGTCACCGGCCTGCGCGCGCACGGCGTGTTCGATCGCACGAACATCGTCGTCGTCTCCGACCACGGCATGGCCGAAGTCGCGCCCGGGCACGTCATCGCGGTCGAAGACATGGTGTCGCCCGAAGAAGCGCGCGTGGTCTCGGTCGGTCAGGTCGTGGGCATCGCGCCCAATCCCGGTCACGAGGCCGCAGTCGCCGCGCGCCTGCTCGGCGCGCACCCGCGCTACGACTGCTGGCGCAAGGAGGCATTGCCGGAACGCTGGGCCTACGGCCGCCATCCGCGCGTGCCACCCATCGTCTGCCAGATGCACGAGGGCTGGGACGCGCTGCCGCGCGAGACCGTCGCCACGCGCGATGCTGGGCCGCGTGGCTCGCATGGCTTCGATCCGGCGCTGCCGTCGATGCGCGCGGTGTTTATCGCGCACGGCCCGGCATTCCGCGACGGCGTCGTCCTGAACGGCTTCGACAACGTCGATGTCTACCCATTGTTGGCACGGCTGATCGGCGTGACGCCAGCCGAGCACGACGGCAAGGCAGCGACACTGCTGCCTGCGCTGCGATCCGAAGAGCGCCGTTAATCGCAACGGTCGCCCCCGCTGCCGGACGCGCCGCATTCGTGTCCGAAAACGGCCAGTCCCGCGCCGGGCGCGGTGCTAGCCTGCGGGCATGTCATCGCCTCCCGCCCTGCCCGATCCCGCCGTCTGCGAGCAGGCGCGCCTGAGCCGCGACGCGCGCTTCGACGGGGTGTTCTTCACCGCGGTGCGCACCACCGGCATCTACTGCCGCCCCGTGTGTCCGGCGCCGCCGCCACGGGCCGAGAACGTGACCTACTACGCCAATGCGGCCGCGGCCCAGGCCGACGGCTTCCGGCCCTGTCTGCGCTGCCGCCCGGAACTGGCTCCGGGCGACGGACACTGGCACCGCGGTGACGATGTCGTGGCGCGTGCCCTGGCGCTGATCGATCGCGGGGCGCTCGACGATGCGCCACTGGCATCGCTGGCGGCGCAACTGCACCTGGGCGAACGCCAGTTGCGGCGGTTGTTCGTCGAGCGCCTGGGCGCGCCGCCGATTGGCGTGCGCGGGACGCGCCGTCTGCTGTTTGCCAAGCAACTGCTGACCGAGACCGCACTGCCGATCACCGAGGTCGCGCTGGCGGCCGGCTTCGCCAGCCTGCGCCGGTTCAACACCGCATTCCGCGAGGCCTATCGCATGGCGCCGCGCGATCTGCGTCGGCAGCCCGCGGCCCCCGTGGCCGGCGACGGGCTGGTGCTCCGGCTCGGCTACCGCCCGCCGTACGACTTCGCCACGATGCTGGACTTCCTGCGCAGCCGCGCGCTGCCGGGCATCGAACGCATCGAGGAAGCCGGCTACACCCGGGTCGTCGGCGACGCGTCTGCCGCGGGTTGGCTGCGCGTCTCGCAGTGGCCGGCCACGACGGCCGGACCGGCGCATGCGTTGCGGCTCGAACTGCACGGCATCGCGCCGACGCGGCTGCAGGACACCGTGCGGCGCGTGCGGCGGATGTTCGATCTCGACGCCGAGCCGAACGCGATCGCCGCGCACCTGGCGCAGGATCCCCGACTGGCGCCGCTGCTGCGCGCGCGGCCGGGCCTGCGCCTGCCCAGCGGCTGGGACGGGTTCGAGATCGCGGTCCGCGCGGTGATTGGCCAGCAGGTCAGCGTGGCCGCCGCGCGTACGCTGACCGCACGGCTGTCGCAGCGCTTCGGTCATCCGTTACCCGAGATGCTGGCCGCCCAGGGATTCGCCCATCTTTTCCCGACGCCCGAGGCACTGGTCGATGGCGACTTCGACGGCCTCGGCCTGATCGGCAGCCGCATCGCGACGATCCGCGCGATCGCCGCGGCGCTGCTCGATGGCCGCGTGGATTTCGACCCGGCGCGCACGCTCGACGAGACCGTCGCCCGCTGGACTGCGCTACCCGGCATCGGCCCTTGGACGGCGCAGTACATCGCGCTGCGCGCGCTGGGCCATCCCGACGCGTTTCCCGCGCAGGACCTGGTGCTGCAGAAGGCCGTGCCCACCGATGGCAGCCGGCTCGACGCGCGCGCACTGCAGGCACGCGCACAGGCCTGGCGGCCCTGGCGCGGCTACGCGGTCTTCCACCTGTGGCGCGATGCCACGCTGTCGGCCGCACCCGCCGCCTCTCGTTCCCGGAGCTCCCGATGACCATCCCGCCTGTCTTCACTGCCGTGCTCGACACCCCGATCGGTCCGTTGCAGCTCGCCGCCTCCGATGCCGGCCTGCACGCGATCGACTTCCCGCAAGCGCGGCCGCCGCTGCGCGGGCGCGCGCACTGGCAGGCCGGCGACCACGCGCTGCTGCGCGAGACGGCGGCACAGCTGCGCGCCTACTTCGCCAGGCGGCTGCGGCGCTTTGATCTGCCGCTGGCCGCCGACGGCACCGCGTTCCAGCGCGAGGTCTGGCAGGCGCTCGCGCGCATCCCCTACGGCACCACGACCAGCTACGTGGGACTGGCACGCGAGCTCGGCCGGCCGACCGCCAGTCGTGCGGTCGGCGCCGCAAACGGGCGCAATCCGATCCCGATCGTCGTGCCCTGCCACCGGGTGATCGGCGCCAGCGGTGCGCTGACCGGCTTCGCCGGCGGCGTGCCGACGAAACAGTTCCTGCTCGAGCTCGAAGGCGCGCTGCCGGCCGCCGACGGCCTGTTCGCCGCGCAAGCGGCAGCGCCGGCCGGGTAACCGGCCTGCCTGGATCGACCAGCGCTGCGCGCGACGATCGCAGGCCTGCGGCCGCGTGCGTCTCAGCGCAGCGCCGGCCGTTCCTGGGTGAGGTGCGCGGCAATCAGACGCCGGAACGGGGTGAGCTGCTGCGCGATGCGCAGCGTGGCGCTGCGGACCAGGCGCGCTGGTGCGCGGTCATCGGTGTAGAGGCTGGCGACGATGCCGGTCGCGGCGAACAGTGGCCAGGTCGCCACCCGGTGCTGGCGCTGGAAGCGTGCGAGCACCGCGCGTCCGGCGATGTCGCGCCCGGCGTCCTGCGCCCGGCGGATCCCGTCGGCCAGGCGCTCGGCGCCCTGCAGGCCGAGGTTGAACCCGTGGGCGGTGACCGGATGCATGCCGACGGCGGCATCGCCGATCAACGCCGCGCGCTCGGCGACGAAGCGATCGGCATAGACGCCGACCAGCGGATAGACATGGCGCGTGCCGACCGTGGTCATCGTGCCCAACCGGTCGAGGAACCGGCGCTGGATGTCGGCCGCGAACGCGGCATCGTCCATCGCCTCGACCTGCGCCATCGCCTCCGGCGGCAAGGTCAGCACCACTGACGCCTTGCCCGGGTCGAGCGGCAGCAGCGCCATCGTCTGGCCATGCCCGAACCATTCCCAGGCGACGTGGTCGTGCGGGCGCTCGTGGGCGACGCGGCACACCAGCATGCGCTTGCCGAAGTCGCGCATGCGCGCGCCGATGCCGAGCATGCGGCGCACGTCGGAGAACCGGCTGTCGGCGGCGACCAGCAGGCGCGCCGCCACGGTCTTACCGCCATCGAGCGCGAGCTCGACGCCGTCGCTGCGGTGGGTGACGCCACGCACCGCGGTGTCGCAGACCAATTCGACATCCGCCAGGCCATCGACCGCATTGAAAGCCGCTTGCCTGATCTGGTGATTGGGCACCAGCCAGCCGAGCTGGCGGCCGTTACCGTCGCCGGCGGTGATCGTCAGACCGGTGTCGGCATCGCCGTTGAGGATGCGGGCATCACGCAGGTCGAAGATCTGCGCCGGATCGATCCGAGCCCACAGCCCCAGGGTCTCCATGATTCGGCGTGAGCCATGGGTCAACGCGATCTCGCGGCCGTCGAACGCGGGCTTGGCGATCGCCTCGCGCGACTGGCGCTCGATCAGCGCGATCTTCAGCCCCGTACCGGCCAGCGCGCGGGCGAAGCACAACCCGGCCGGCCCGGCTCCGACGATGGCGATATCGACCTGCATGCGCACCACTCCAGCAACGAACGATGCGGGCAGGATACCGACGCCGGCCAGCGCCTCGCGTTGACCTGAATCAAGCTGCGAGGCGGCACCCGGCTGTCACTGCGCCAGCAGCCGGCGCATCGCTTCGGCGTAGCCCTGCGCCGCTTGCGCGTGCAGTCGGTGACGTCCGTCGACGACCAGCCGCTGGCCGGCGACCTCGACCTCACGCACCAGCGGCCGGTTGCCGGCGAACAGCCAGCGGTCGGCGACGTCGGCCGGCGTCGCGCCGGCGAGCAGCGGGGTATCGGCATCGAGCACGACCGCATCGTCGCGCTGCGCGAATCCGGTCGCGGACGAGGCGCTGGCCGCCACGCCAGCGAGCAGGGTCGCACCGACGCTTGGCGAAGCCGACCCGACCGCGATGTTGCGCCGGCGCCCGACCAGACGCTGGCCGTACTCCAGCCAGCGCAGCTCTTCGACCGGCGAGACCGAGATGTGCGAGTCGGAGCCGATGCCCCAGGCCCCGCCTGCATCGAGATAGGCGCGCAGCGGGAACAGGCCGTCGCCGAGATTGGCCTCGGTCGTCGGGCACAGCGCGACGGTCGCGCCGCTGCGCGCGATGCCGGCGATCTCGTCCGCATCCAGATGGGTCGCGTGGACCAGCGTCCAGCGCGCATCGACCGGCGCGTGATCGAGCAGCCAGGCCACCGGGCGCGCCCCGCGTACCGCGACGCAGTCTTCGACCTCGGCGGTCTGTTCGGCGATGTGAATGTGCACGCGCGCCTGCTGCGGCAGCGCGCCCAGCACCGCGTCCATCGCCTCGGCCGGAACCGCGCGCAGGCTGTGCAGCGCGCAGCCCACGCGCAGGCCCGCGCCCTGGCGCGCATGCAGATCGGTGAACAACCGCAGATAGCCTTCGACGTCGTGGCCGAAGCGCTGCTGACGCGGGCCCAGTGGCCGCCCGTCGAAACCGCCCGTCATGTACAGCACCGGCAACAGTGTCAGCCGGATGCCGGTCGCCTCGGCGGCCTCGATCAGTGCATCGGCCATCGCCGACGCAGGCGCGTACGCGCGGCCGTCGGGCGCGTGGTGCACATAGTGGAACTCGCAGACCGCGGTGTAGCCGGACTCGAGCATCTCGACGTAGAGCTGGGTGGCGACCGCGCGCAGTGTGTCCGGATCGAAGCGCGCGGCCATCCGGTACATCGTCTCGCGCCAGGTCCAGAACGAATCGGCCGGATCGGTCTGTACCTCGGCCAGCCCCGCCATCGCGCGCTGGAACGCATGCGAGTGCAGATTGGCGATGCCCGGCAGGCGCCAGCCTGCGGACGTGCGCTGGATCGGGACCGGTGGAAGGTCTGACATCGGGGCGACTCCGGAAGCGAGTGCGCTAGGCTAGCCTGTCTGCCGGAGTGGGACATTGCATGCACGATTCCTGGATCGGCCAATTGGCTTCTTTCCTCACCGTGGGCCTTGCCGGTATCGCGTTGCTGGCCGGGCTGTGCGTCTGGCTGCACAGCCACCTGGCGCGTAGGCGCCCCCCTCGGCTGACAGCGGAACGGGAACCGAGGGCGCGGTCCTGCCCGGCCACGCCGGAAGCGACGTCTGCGTGGGAAGCGGCGGCGACTGCGGAGGCGGCGATGGCGGCGACTGAACGCTGGGATGGGCTGATCGTCGGGCCGACGCTGGTCACGCTGGCCGACGACACCGGCTATGGGCTGATCGAGGACGGCGCGCTGGGTTGGCGAGACGGCACGATCGTGCACGTCGGCCCGCGCGCCGCGCTGCCCGCGCCGGCGGCGCAGTTGGCCGAGCGGGTGATCGAGGCCGAGGGCCTGCTGACCCCGGGTCTCGTCGACTGCCACACCCACTTGGTGTTCGGCGGCGACCGCGCTGCGGAGTTCGAGCAACGCCTGCAGGGCGTGAGTTACGAAACCATCGCGCGCAGCGGCGGGGGCATCGTCTCCACCGTGCGTGCAACCCGCGCCGCCGACGAGGATGCGCTGCTCGTGCAGTCGTTGCCGCGTGCGCGTGCGCTGCTCGCCGACGGCGCCACGACGCTGGAGATCAAGTCCGGCTACGGCCTGGACTTCGCCCATGAGCGCAAGATGCTGCGCGTCGCCCGACGCATCGGCCAGGCGCTGGGCATCAGCGTACGCACGACGTTCCTCGGCGCGCATGCCCTGCCGCCCGAGTACGCCGGGCGCAGCGACGCCTATATCGACGCAGTCTGCGAGTGGTTGCCGCGCCTGTACCACGAAGGCCTGGTGGATGCGGTCGACGCGTTCGCCGAGCGCATCGCCTTCGATGCGGCGCAGACGCGCCGGGTGTTCGAGGTCGCGCGCGCACTCGGCGTGCCGGTCAAACTGCACGCCGATCAGCTCAGCGACGGCGATGGCGCCGCGCTGGTGGCCGCGTTCGGCGGCCTGTCGGCCGACCATGTCGAGCACACCTCCCAGGCCGGCGTCGACGCGATGGCGGCGGCCGGCACGGTCGCAGTGCTGTTGCCCGGCGCGTTCCACGTGCTGCGCGAGACCCGGCTGCCGCCGCTCGACGCCTTCCGCGCCGCCGGTGTGCCGATGGCCGTGGCGACCGACTGCAATCCCGGCACTTCGCCGCTACTGTCGCTGCGCCAGGCCATGCAGCTGGCGGTCACCCATTTCCGACTCACGCCCGAAGAAGCTCTGCGCGGGGCGACTGTGCACGCGGCGCGTGCGCTGGGGTTGTCCGATCGCGGACGCCTGGTGCCGGGCCAACGCGCCGACTTCGCCTGCTGGCGCCTCGCGCAGCCAGCCGAACTCGTCTATTGGCTCGGCGGCCCGATGCTCGAGATGGCCTTCGCCGCCGGCCACCGTCTGCCCTGACCCTCAAGGACCCACCCGTATGCGCCTGCTTCCACTCGCCCTCGCTCTTGCCCCGCTGCTGACCGTGGCCGCTGCCCAGGCGCATGCCCAGACCGATGAGGCCGCACGCCGGCTCGCCCAGGACGCGATCATCGTCGACACTCACATCGACGCGCCCGGCGTGCTGCTTGAGCGCTGGGCCGACCTCGGCGAAGCCGCGCCCGACCGCGAATTCGACTATCCGCGTGCGCGCGCCGGCGGTCTGGATGTGGCCTTCATGTCGATCTATACCTCGGCCGGGCAGGACGCTGCCGGCACCGCACGCGAGATCGCACACCGGCAGATCGACGCGGTCGAGGCGCTGACCGCGCGCCATCCCGATCGCTTCGCGGTGCTGCGCTCGCCACGCGATGTCGAGCGCCTGCGCACCGCAGCGGACGGCAGCCAACGCGTGCTGTTGCCGCTGGGCATGGAGAACGCCGCGCCGATCGGCGACGACCTGGCGCAGCTCACGGCCTTCTTCGACCGCGGCGTGCGCTACATCACGCTCGCGCACAGCGCGGCCAACCGGGTCGCCGACTCGTCCTACGGCAAAGCGCGCCGCTGGAACGGGCTGAGTCCGTTCGGGCGCGAAGTCGTCGCCGAGATGAACCGGCTCGGGATCATGGTCGATGTCTCGCATATCTCCGACGCGGCGGCCGAGCAGGCGATCGCGCTGAGCACGGTCCCGGTGATCGCCAGTCACTCGGCATTCCGGCACTTCACCCCGGGCTTTGAGCGCAACATCAGCGATGCGCTCGCCCGCGCCATCGCCGCCAAGGGCGGCGTGGTGCAGATCCCGTTCGGCACCGCGTTCGTCGATGCGCAGACCGCCGCCGACACCCAGGCCTGGTTCGACGCGGTCGCGGCCTTCGATGCCGACAACGCCGAGCGCGTCGCCGCCGGGCAGCCGGCGCTCGATGCCGCCCAGTTCCAGCGCGACTGGGCCGCCGCTCACCCCGCACGCCAGACGCCGCTCGAATCGGTGCTGCAGCAGATCGACCATGGCGTCCGCCTGCTCGGCGTCGACCACGTGGGCCTGGGCTCGGACTTCGACGGCGTCGACGGTGCGCTGGCGCAGGGCCTGCGCGACGTGTCCGACTTCCCCAACCTCGTGGCCGGCCTACAGGCGCGCGGCTATACCGAGGCCGACATCCGCAAGATCCTCGGCGGCAATCTGCTGCGGGTCTGGACCGAGGTCGAGGCCGGCGCCGGCCGCTGAAGCGGCAGGCCGGCCCGTGACACGCGAAAGCCCCGCCTGGGCGGGGCTTTCGGCATGACCGGCGTCGCCGCCGGTCGCGTCCTGCAGTCGGCCCGGTCCGGGCGCCAAGCGCCGGACCTGGGGCCCGACGTCAGGAGGCCTTCTTGGCGACGGCCTTCTTGGCCGGGGCCTTGGCCACGGTCTTGGTGCCGGTCTTCTTCGCGACCGGTGCGGTCGCGGTGCCTGCGGCCTTGACGACGCCCTTCGAACGGGAATTGCCGTAGCTCGCGTTGTAGCGCTTGCCCTTGAGGGTTCTGCGATCGCCCTTGCCCATGAATCTGCTCCTGATGTCCTGCGAGTATTGAATGCGGTAGACGCGAATGTGCGCCCGACGGGCGCACAAGACCGCGGATTCTAGCATGCAGCAAACGCT
Organism: Xanthomonas citri pv. mangiferaeindicae; assembly: GCA_002240395.1. Taxonomy (NCBI): domain Bacteria; kingdom Pseudomonadati; phylum Pseudomonadota; class Gammaproteobacteria; order Lysobacterales; family Lysobacteraceae; genus Xanthomonas; species Xanthomonas citri. The sequence goes on along the minus strand of CP016836.1, from coordinate 2,635,435 downwards.
GCGGCGACGCGTCAGCGCGCGCCGTGAAGATGGGTCAGCCGCAGGTTCAGCAGGTGCGCGCCGGCCAGCAGCAGCCCACCGATCGTCATCACCACCGCATGGGTGAGTGTGTGGTCATGCAGATGGGTGAACGCACCCGCCCACACCAGCGCCAGACCCGGCAACAGCAGGAACCAGGCGCGGAACACGCGATGACGGCGATACCCCAGTGTCAGCGTGGTCAGCCCCAACAGCGTGGCGAACACCACGAACGCCTGGTCGATGTCCACCCAGCCGCCCAGGTTCAAGCCCAGCGCAGGCAGCAACGCAAGCGCCAGCGGCAACAAGGCGCAATGGATTGCGCAGAGGAATGAAGCGGCGAAACCGACGCGGTCGGCCCGTCGCAGGGCGGAATCGTGTGCAGGCATGTCTTTTGGGGGATACGAAGGACGATGTAACATTATAACATCCGTGTCTTGGCCACCAGTGTACCCCATCCGCATGAACGACCTCCCCACCTCCCCCGCCTGCCCCGCCGCGCCCGTCTGACCGTCGCGATCGCCCTGCTGCTGCCCGCCACCGCGGCGTTCGCGCAGAACCAGACCCATGCCCACCCGACCACGCTCGACCGTGTCCAGGTCACCGCGACCCCGCTCGGCGGTGATGCCGAGGATCTCGCGCACCCCATTGAAGTGTTGTATGGCGACGCGCTGGACGACCGCAAGGCCGGCAACCTGGGCGACACCGTGTCCGCACTGCCCGGCGTGCAGAGTGGCTTCTTCGGCACGGGCGTCGGCCGCCCGATCATCCGCGGCCAGGAAGGCCCGCGCGTGCAGATCCTTTCCGGCGGCATCGGCAGCATGGATGCCTCGACCGTCAGCGCCGACCATGCGGTCAGCATCGAGCCCTTCCTCGCCGACCAGATCGAGGTGCTCAAGGGGCCGGCCAACCTGCTCTACGGCAGCGGTGCGGTCGGCGGCGCGGTCAATGTCGTCGACGGCCGCATCGCCCGCGCGGTGCCCGACCGTCCGATCAGCGGCCGGGCGGAACTGCGCGCGGCCAGCGGCAATGGCGAACGCAGCGGCATGTTCCGGCTCGACGGCGTCAACGGCGACAACCTGGTGCTGCATGTCGATGGTCTGGTCCGCAACACCGGCGACTTCGACATCCCGGGCTACGCCCAGGTGCCGGGCGACCACGATCACGATCACGGCGACCACGACCAGGATCATGACCACGAGGCCGAGAACGCCTACGGGCGCCTGCCCAACAGCTCGATCCGCACGCGCGCTGGCGCCGTTGGCGCGACCTGGTTCGGCACGCGCGGCCATCTGGGGCTCGCAGTCAGCACCTATCGCAGCAACTACGGGCTGCCCGACGGCGCACACGTGCATGCCGAGGACGACCATGGGCATGGGCACGACGACGATGGCCACGATCACGATCACGACCATGGCCACGACGACCACGATCACGACCACGGCGAAGAAGGCCACGACCACGGCTCGGTGCGCATCGACATGGTGCAGAACCGTCTCGACCTGAAGGGCGGCATCTACGATCCGCTGCCGTTCCTGAGCGCAGTGAACCTGCGCGCGGCCTACAACGATTACGAACACGTCGAGCTCGAGGGCGGCCTGGCGGCCACGCGCTTCACCAACAAGGGCACCGAGGCCCGGCTGGAAGCGGTGCAGAACGAGATCGCCGGCTGGCGCGGTGCATTCGGGCTCCAGGTCGGCCACGTCGATTTCAGTGCCGTCGGCGAAGAGGCGTTCGTGCCGCCGAGCGTCACCGACACGCTCGGGCTGTTCGTCGTGCAGGAGAAGGAGTTCGGGCCGGTGAAGCTCGAGTTCGGCGGCCGCCACGAACGGGTCGAGATCGATCCTGTGGCAGGGACATCGCGCAAGTTCGACGCCAGCAGCCTGTCGGGCGCGGCGATCTGGCACCTGTCCGAGGTCTTCGACCTGCGCCTGGGCGCCGACATGTCCGAACGCGCGCCCACGAACGAGGAGCTGTTCGCCGCCGGCCCGCATATCGCCACCCGCTCCATCGAGATTGGCGATGCGGAGCTTGGCACCGAACGCGGGCAGCGTCTGGAGGTCGGCCTGCATGCGCATACCGACCGCGTCGAGTTCAAGGCCGCCGTCTATCAGACGCGGTTCGATCGCTACACCTATCTGGCCGACACCGGCGTCGCCGAGCAGGGCTTCCCGGTGCGCTTGTGGACCCAGGGCGATGCGACATTCCGCGGCGCCGAGGCCGAGGCGAAGTTCCACCTGGTCGAATCGGACGCGGGCGATTTCGACCTGCGCGTGTTCGGCGACCTCGTGCGCGCCGAGCTCGACGGCAGCGGCACCCGGCACGTGCACTTCGACGTGCCGCACGGCGACCATGCCCACCACTACCACGCCGACATTCCGCTCGGCGGCAACCTGCCACGCATCGCACCGGCGCGCATCGGCGCCGACCTCAACTGGAGTCTCGGCGGCTGGCGCGCGAACATCGGCGCGGTGCGCTACCAGAAGCAGGACCGCGTGGCCGCGCTCGAGGATCCGAGCCCAGGCTACACCCTGGTCAACGCCGGCGTCGCCTGGCGTGTCGGCGAGGCCGACGGCACGCAGTGGGAACTGTTCCTCGATGGTCGCAACCTGACCGACCAGGAGGCGCGTGCGCACACCTCGTTGCTGCGCGACTACGCGCCGCTCCCCGGCCGCACGATCGCCGGCGGCATCCGCGTGTACTTCTGACGCAGTTTTGACTCACCCGGCACCTTGTGCCCAGGTCCCGCCCCGGTTGATTGGGGCGGGACATCGCGCCCCCCGTTGCGACACACGCCAGCCAGCATCGGCCCGCACCTGCATCGCAGGCAGACCGGCAGCCCTATCGGCTGTCGCGGCTCAGTGCGCGCCAATGTCGACGCACCGGGCGCACAGGCCGTGCACTTCCAGCGTCTGCGCCTGCGGCATGAAGCCCAGCGTGCGGGCACGCGCATCGAGCGAGGCGACCACCGCTTCGTCCTCCAGCTCCACCGCGCTGTGGCACTGGTCGCAGATCAGAAACGGCACCGAATGCTGCGCAGTGCTCGGATGGTGGCAGGCGACGAAGGCGTTGACCGACTGCAGCTTGTGGATGAAGCCGTTGGCCAGCAGGAAGTCGAGCGCGCGGTAGACGGTCGGCGGCGCCGCGGCGCCTGGCCCGCCACCATCACGCACCTGGTCGAGCAGATCGTAGGCCTTCAGGGGCTTGCCAGCCTTGGCGATCAGGCCCAGCACGTGGCCCCGGATCGGCGTCAGCCGCAGTCCGCGCTCATTGCAGGCGCGTTCGACCGCACGGACGAAACCGGCGGCGTCGTCAACGTGATGATGCGGATCCGTGCAGGCGTTGATCTGTCCCATCGGTAGATGATGGAGGCGCCGCGACGCGGACTCAAGTCGGACGCACGGGGACCGACGGCGCGGCCCCCGTCGCGCATTGGCACGCGATTCGCCTTGCGTGCAGCTTCGTGATGAGTGCCTCGACGCCCTCAGGCGTCGGGGATCATCGCAATCGCGGCCTCGATCCGGCGCACGGCCTCATCGCGGCCGGCCAGATACACCGTGTGTCCGATGTCGGGGCTGACCTGGGTGCCGGTGATCGCCACCCGCATCGGCTGGGCGACCTTGCCCATGCCCAAGCCGAGCGCCTCGGCGGTCTCATGCAACGCCGCGCCGATCGCCTCGGCTGTCCAGTCCGGCAGCGCCACCAAGCGCGCACTCGCGTCGGCCAGCGGCGCCCGCGCTTCGGCCTTGAGGTGCTTGGCCACGGCCTTGTCGTCGTACTCGGTCAACGGGCGGTACCAGACCGCCGCGCGCTCGGACATTTCCTTGAGCGTCTGCACCCGGTCGCGCAGCGCGACCACCACATCGGCCGGCGCGGGGCCCATCGACAGGTCGTAGCCATCGCGGCGCAGGTGCCACTCCAGATGCGCGGCGACGGCGGCCGGATCGTCGGACTTCAGGTACTGCTGGTTGAGCCAGCCGAGCTTGGCCGGGTCCAGGCGCGAGGCCTTGGCGTTGACGTCCTTGAGGTCGAACAGCGCGCGCATCTCGTCGATCGAGAAGATCTCCTGATCGCCATGCGACCAGCCCAGCCGCACCAAGTAGTTGAGCAGCGCATGCGGCAGGTAGCCGGCATCGCGGTACTGCATGACATCCGCCGCGCCGGTGCGCTTGGAGAGCTTGGCGCCCTGTTCGTCGAGGATCATCGGAAGGTGCGAGAACGCTGGCGGCTCGGCACCGAGCGCGCGATAGATGTTGATCTGCCGTGGAGTGTTGTTGACATGGTCGTCGCCGCGTACGACATCGGTGATGCCCATATCGAGGTCATCGACCACGACGGCGAAGTTGTAGGTCGCATAGCCATCCGGGCGGAACAGCACCAGATCGTCGAGCTCGCTGTTGGCGATCTCGATTCGACCTTTGACCTTGTCCTCCCAGACAACCGTGCCTTCGAGCGGATTCTTCAGGCGGATCACCCGGTTCGGGTCCTCGCGGCGCGGTTCGCCGCGCTCGCGATAGGCGCCGTCGTAGCGCGGCTTGTCGCCACGGGCCATCGCCGCCTCGCGCATGGCATCGAGCTCGTCCTTCGACTCGTAGGCGTAATAGGCCTTGCCGTCGGCGACGAGTTGCTCGGCGACCTCGCGATAGCGGTCAAGGCGATGGGTCTGGTAGATCGGGCCTTCGTCGTAGTCCAGGCCTAGCCAGTCCATTGCTTCCAGGATCGCGTCGATCGCGGCCTGCGTGCTGCGTTCGCGGTCGGTGTCCTCGATGCGCAACACGAACTGCCCGCCGCGGCGGCGCGCTTCCAGCCAGCAGTACAGAGCGGTGCGAGCGCCGCCGATGTGCAGATAACCGGTAGGACTGGGCGCGAAGCGGGTACGGCAGCTCATGCGGAACGCTCGAAACGGGAAACCGCGCATTCTACCCGTGCCGCCCCCGCCGCCGGGACGCGCCGTGGGGCGGGCGGGCTTCTACAATGGCGCGATGACGACCTACTTCCTGTCCGACCTCCACCTCGACCCGGCGCGTCCGGCGATCACCGAGCTGTTTGCCGCGTTCCTCGACGGCGAGGCGCGACAGGCGCAGGCGCTGTACGTGCTCGGTGATCTGTTCGAGTCGTGGGTCGGCGACGACGATCCGTCCGAAGCCGGCGCGCTGGTCGCCGACCGCCTGCGCGCGCTGTCGGACGCGGGCGTGCCGGTGGCCTTCATGCACGGCAACCGCGACTTCCTCGTCGGCGACACCTGGGCGCAGCGCGCGGGCCTGCGGATCCTGCCCGACCCGGCAGTGATCCTGCTGTACGGCCGCCCGGTGCTGCTGACCCACGGCGACCTGCTGTGCACCGACGATGTCGAGTACCAGGCGATCCGCGCCCAGACCCGCGACCCGCGCTGGCAGGCACAGATGCTCGCCCAGCCGCTGGCCGCGCGGCTGGCGTTCGCACAGCAGGCGCGCAATGCCAGCCAGACCCGCGCCGCCGCGCTGCGCGAGGCTGGCACGATGGAGACCGTGACCGATGTCGCGCCGGCCACGGTCAGCGAGTGGTTCGTCCGCTACGGCATCGACACGATGATCCACGGCCACACCCACCGCCCCGCGATCCACGAACTGCAGATCGCCGACCGCGCCTGCCGCCGCATCGTGCTCGGCGACTGGTTCGAACAGGGCTCGGTACTGCGCGCGAGCGCCGACGGCCGCTTCGAGCTTTCGGCGCTGTAGACAGCCGGCGCCGCAGGCGTTGCCCACCGCAGTGGCGTGGGAGGCATAACGCCACCCCCGGTGCACCAGCCTAGCTCGGCGTGGCCTCCGCCTCCGCTGCCGTGTCCGCGCGATCAGACTCCGGACGCGGTGCCGACATCGGTGTGTCGAGCCCGCACTCCAGCAGCAGGGGCGAAGGCAATCGGCAGTCGGGATGCAAGCGGTTGAGAAAGTGGAGCGATCCCGACACGCCGCTCATCAGCCCCGGTGTATAGGTATCGCGCGCCAGCCCGCCGACTGCGCCGCTGCATTCCTCCATCGCCGAGACGATACGCGCGCCGGCCGGCAATCCGTCATCGCGCCGTAAGCCCGGATCCAGCACTGCTGCGCGCTCGAGCAGCTCCCACAGGCTCAGATCGCCATGGCATAGCGTATGACTGATCCCCCAGCCGCGTCGCTCGGCCGCGCGAACCGCCCGCCGCAAGGTGTCGAGATAACGCGCTCCGCCGGTGCGAGCATAGAGGTCGCAGGCCGCCAGCCCGATGCCGACGCTGCCGTGGCACCACGTATCGGGAAAATCCTTGGATTCCGGCTTGCGGACGTCGATCCAATCGCCTGCTGCATGATCGTAGAGTCCGTCTTCGAACACGAAGGCCTGCTCGGCCAACGCCGCCCACCGATCGCGCTCCTGCTGCGTCCCCGCGCGACTCAATGCGAGCCTTGCGAGCGCCCATCCGCTGCCCGTCGCACCGTGCGCGAAACCGCCCAGCGGCTGATGGAAAATAGCACTCGACCATCGCGCCCCCTGGGCATCGACGATCGCGGTGGCCTCCAGTTGGCGCCCAGCCTCGGCGGCCGCTTCCAGCCACGCATCGTTTCGGTCCAACTCGGCCAGCTGCAGCAACGGCACGATCGCACCGCTGACACCCTCGAGCAGATCGAGATTGTCGTCCGGACGGAACCCTCGCCGCGCCAGCGTCGTCGCGCTGCGGCGCGCGCGTTCGAGCATCGCCGGATCGCCGTCCAGGCGGTACAGCGTCGTCCAGGTCAGCACCTGCGATCCCAACCCGATGAACCCACCGACCGCATCGATCGGCTCTTGCAGCTCGAGTGTCTCAACGACTCGGGTAGCACCTGCGATCGCCCTATCCAGACCATCCACAGCGTCGGCCCGCCCCCGCCTGACTTCGTGACGATAACCAGCCAATGTGATGGCGATCCCTCCTAACCCGATGTAGAGATCAGAATGGAGCGTGCGCATCGTCCAGCCCTCTGCGCCAAGCACAGGACTGATCCAGGTGATCGTGTCATCGTCGCCAGCCACCGACAGTTGCAACAGCTTCTCAAGCGTTTCTGTGGCCAGCCTGCGACGCCTTCGGTCGAGGTCACCCGCATGCGGTCTGCGGGCAACGACGTCGCGCGGCACGCTTTGCCGGTCAGCGAGCTTGCCATTGAGATAGGCGGTTACCAGGGCGCCCCGAATTGTCAGCTCTTCCATCTCAAGGCGCATGACGCGCCAGTTGTCCAACGCGGCATCGATGTCGACGGCCGACAGCCTCCCCGAAAAGACGGGAATGTCCCCATAGCGCATGTCTTCGACCTCGCTGGCGATCGTATCCAGATCGCCGGGGGCAACCGGCAAGACGTCTGCATTACGTTTCAGGATGTCCCGGGCGCGTTCGAGCGCAGGGCGTTCATCGTGCAGCGATGCAGGATGCCAGAGCATGCGCATCACCTCGGCGTACGCCTGTGTCGGCCGCCGGATCTGCCTGGCTTCGCACCCGACGAAAGGCGCCAGCAAGGGGCGTAGGAGCCCGTCTTGATCGAGACGCTGGAAACGTACTGTCAACTCCGAGAAGCCACCGATGACGTGGTTCCAGTGCTGGGAAATGTCAGGTCTTGCGCAGGGATGATTGCGTGCAGGTGGCAGCTCGACATCCGCCACCTGCATGCGGGCCGAGGCCGTGCCGCCATCGACGATCAATGGCACCCGAATTTTTGGCTGCTCATCCGGGAGGGCGCCCGCCCCGAGATGTCGACCCCGTACAGGCCGAGCATCGGTGCGCGAAACGGCACGAGTCCGGTCCGCAGCACCGAGGTCGTGATCAATGCAGTCGCCACATCCACCGCCGCACCCAATCCCGTCGATGGGACAGCGACCTCGGGCGCAAACAGGCTCTCGACGTCCACTGCCACAGGGACGGGACCAACGGCGATGATATTCTCGTGGTGCAGATCGGTTCCACCCAAGAGGCGCATCGCGGCCAACCAATGGCCGATGTTGCGATAAAAGGTGCTCAGCTCCTCGTCATCACTGCAGTAGCGGTGCACCTCGAATGCAGACCATCCGTAACCTGCCTGCATCAGCGAGCCCGGCACACGGATGCGCAAGGGATCGCTCCCCAGCACGTGCTCTAGAAAGCCCTCCAGCGCCAGATCGATCGCCACCGAACGCGGCTTGTACATCACACTGCCGCCCTCGAACTCCAGGCGCGCGACCGCCTGTCCACCATTGTGCACATCGCCTTGCCCAAGATGGAGGGCGCACAGAAGGCCGGGCGATTCACCAATGAGGGTGTGCAACTGCGCGCGATCGGCGACCAACCGTTGCACCATCAAGGCCAGCGCCGATGCCTGTTGCCGCAGTGCACGGTCCAGCCGGGGCTGCAGCGCAGGGTAGCGATTCGAGAGATGCCCCACGAATTCGCGGGTGCTAGCGCGCTCGACAAATTCCCTGAAACGCTCGCGTTCGTCGCTTTGACGCAACTGGCCGGACAACTGTGCAGCATGCAGTTCCAGCAGCAGTACCCGATTGAGTTTGCGCCGCGCGTTGGCCAATAGTGCATGTTGCGCCGCAACGACCACAACACTGCGTTCCTCAGCTGCGAGCCCCTGTGCGGCGGACGCCATCTGAACGTCCAAGTTCTCGCACGCATTCGAAACAATCACGTCGATGACTCGGTCAAACTCCGTGCCGCTCGCTGCATCGTCCATGCTGAACTCCAACTCCTGTTCCTGGGCACCACTGAATCTGCCTTCGCTGGGTTGGCTCCGGCAATTTCACCACTACTGCGACTAGCAAAACGACAACAACAGACCACGCGAAGCGGACCCGCATCGCGGGTCCGCTTCGTGGCACGGTCTCAGCAACAGTGCGCAGGGAGGGACGCGGTGCAGGAACTGCATCGCGTCATCAGACAAAGACTTTTGTCCGTCATCGCTGCCTCTGTCGCCGCGACGCCTTCAACATACAACGATCCAGCGGGGTTCTCATGCCCATCCACGCTGTCCGCGCCGCTGAGCCAACCACCTACGATGTCTTCGTACTGCATATTCGAATCTCCTTATTGAATGCGTATCCGACCACTGCTTTCGACACAAAGAGGCCCTTACTGGGCCACATGCTCAGCAACAGATCGTCGGTGCAGAGGCGGTACAGGAACTGCACTGCGTCAACAGAAAGAAATTCCTGTCGGTCATCGCCGCTTCGGTCGCGGCAATGCCCTCCACGTACAACGCCCCAGCCGGGTTTTCGTAGCCATCTACGGTGTCGGCCCCGCTCAGCCAGCCGCCAACGATTTCGTCGTGCTGCATGTCGTCTCTCCTTGTCGATTGCATCAACTGCGAATGCCGCTTGCACGTCCGCCAGAACACATGCTCGACATGCCCGTCGAATGCACGCACGGCACCTGGACGGGGCCTTGGCGTTGTAGCACTCCGGCCTACGGACGTCTTGCCCCGGGGGATACTGGCCCGGTGCGACCAGACTGTCTTTGATGAACGTCACAGTCCGCCCCCGCGTGCTACGGCGACAGATGCGGCGCATGGTGGCTCGTGATTGCAATGCAGTCGGCGTCCTTGCCGCCAAGGTGAGCCCCCAACTGGGCGTAGAACCTGCTGCCCTAGCCTTGGGCGACCGCCTGCAAGGCCGCGAGTTCTTCGGCGCTGAAGCCGGCGGCGGCGCGGGCGTCCAGATTGAACGGACCGTGCAGCACCGTGCGCGCGTAATCGGCCAGCAGTTCGCGGAATCTGGGTTCGGGATCAATGCCGTCGCGCGCGCAGTACCAGCGAAACCACCGGCTACCGGCTGCGACATGCGGGATTTCCTCGCGCAGGATGATCTCGAGGATGTCGGCGGTCGCCTCTTCGCCAAGCGCGCGCAACTTGACGATCATGCCGGGGGTCACGTCGAGGCCGCGGGCTTCGAGCACGCGCGGCACCAACGCCATGCGCGCCAGGCCGTCGTGCGCGGTCTTCTCGCACATCTCCCATAGCCCGTTGTGCGCGTCGAAATCGCCATAATCGCGGCCGAACGCCCGCAAGCGGTCGCGCAGCAGCACGAAATGCCGGGCCTCGTCGTCGGCGATCGCCACCCAGTCTGCGTAGAACGCATCGGGCAGGCCGCGGAAGCGGTAGACCGCATCCCAGGCCAGGTCGATCGCGTTGAGCTCGATGTGCGCGATCGCATGGAGAAACGCCGCGCGCCCCTCGTCGCTGCCCAGTCCACGCCGCGGCAGGTCGCGCGGATGCACCAGCCGCGGACGCGGCGGGCGGCCGGGCATGCGGATCGGGTCGGGCGGCGGTGGCGAGATGGGCAGCGACAACCGCCCGGCGCGGTGCTGCGCGGCATATCGGCGGGTCAGCGCGACCTTCGTATCGGGATCACGGGCGTCCAGGCATTGACGCGCCGCGGCCAGCAGGTCGAGCGCGTCGGCCACCACCGCGCTCACGCGCGGCGCTTGTTCTTGGCTTCGTCGGAGCGCAGCTGGCGCAGTCGCTCGAAATAGCCCGGCTCAATGCCGGTGACGTACTCGCCGCTGAAGCACGAGCTGTCGAAGCGCAGGTCGGGGAACTTGGGCCCGGCGACGGCCGCCTCGAGATCGGCCAGGTCCTGGTAGATCAACCAGTCGCAGCCCAGGAACGCCTCGATCTCGGCCTCGGTGCGGTTGTGCGCGACCAGTTCGTCCACCGACGGCATGTCGATGCCGTAGATGTTGGGGTAACGGACCGGCGGCGCCGCGGACGCCAGATAGACTTTCTTGGCGCCGGCATCGCGCGCCATCTGCACGATCTGCTTGGACGTGGTGCCGCGCACGATCGAATCGTCGACCAGCAGCACGACGCGGTTGCGGAATTCGAGCGGGATCGGATTGAGCTTGCGCTTGACCGACTTCGCACGTTCGCCCTGCCCCGGCATGATGAAGGTGCGGCCGACGTAACGGTTCTTGATGAAGCCCTCGCGGTACTTCACGCCCAGCACGTTGGCGATCTCCAGCGCAGAGTCGCGCGAGGTGTCGGGGATTGGGATCACGGTGTCGATGTCGTGATCCGGGCGCAGCCGCAGGATCTTCTCGCCCAGGGTCACGCCCATGCGCATGCGCGCCTTGTGCACCGAGATGTTCTCGATCATCGAGTCGGGGCGCGCGAAGTACACGTACTCGAAGATGCAAGGCGCGTGCGCCTGCTGCGGCGCACACGGGCGATGGTGCAGCTCGCCGCGCGCGGTGACGACGATGCCCTCGCCGGGCTCGACGTCGCGCAGCCGTTCGAAGCCGAGGATGTCGAGCGCGACCGATTCGGACGCCACCGCGTACTCGGTGCCCTCCTCGCTCTGTCGGCGGCCGAGCACCAGCGGACGGATGCCGTGCGGATCGCGGAACGCGACCAGGCCCAGGCCCAGCACGGTCGCCACGACCGCGTAGCCGCCACGCGCACGTCGATTGACGCCCTCGATCGCGCGGAATGCGGCCTCGGGGGTCAATGCCTTCTCGCGGTCGAGCTCGTGCGCGAACACGTTGAGCAGCACTTCCGAGTCGGACTCGGTATTGACGTTGCGCCGATCGGTCTCGAACACCTGCTGGCGCAACTGGTCGGTGTTGACCAGGTTGCCGTTGTGCGCGAGCGCGATGCCGAACGGCGAATTGACGTAGAACGGCTGCGCCTCGTCGCTGCCCTCACTGCCCGCGGTCGGATAGCGGCAATGGGCGATGCCGACGCGGCCGCGCAACAGCGCCATCGTCTTGGCGTCGAACACGTCGCGCACCAGGCCGTTGCCCTTCTGCACACGCAGCGCGGTGCCATTGGCGGTGGCGATGCCTGCCGCATCCTGCCCGCGGTGCTGCAGGACGGTCAGACCGTCATACAGCGCACCCGCGACTTCGGAGGTTCCGACGATCCCGACGATCCCGCACATGGCGATTCCAGTCCTGCTGGGCGCGCGGTGCGCGCCGTTGAAAAGAGAAAAAGAGGAGAGCCCGTTTCGGCTCTGGCCTCAGGGGTGCGACCGCACCAGGCCGTCGATGCCCACCTTGGCGCGCACCTGCGCCTTGAGCTGATCGGCCTCGCCGCGGCTGGTGACCGGACCGGCCTTGACCCGGGTCAGGCGCCCCTTGTCGGTGGTGACGCTGTCGGTGAAGGCGGTGATGCCGGCGCTGCGCAGACGATCGCGCAGCCGCTCGGCCTCGGCGGCCTGGCTGAAGGCGCCGAGCTGCACCACGAAGCCCACATCGGCCGTGCGCGCCGGGGCCGGTGCAGGCGTTGCGGCAGGCGCCGGCTTGGTCGGCGGAGGCGGCGTCTGCGCGGTGCGCGTGGGCTCGGCCGGCGGCGTCGCAGGCTGGGGCCGGGCCGGCGGCGGTGTCGGCGCCGATGCAGGCGGCTGCGTCTGCGCAGGCGCCGTAGCGGTGGCGTCGAGCGCGACCACGCGCGGGTTGACGTCGTCGCGCACCTGGGCCGCGCGCAACCGCACGATCTCGGCCTCGGCACGGCTCGCGTAGGGCCCCAGCCGCACGCGCTGCGCCGGCCGACCGTTGAGCGTGAACGCTTCGCGATAGCCGGTCAGCGACGACTGGCGGAGCTGACGCAGGATCGCCTCGGCATCGGCCTCGCTGGCGAACGCACCGTAATGCACGGCGTAGCCGCCACCGGCGGTGGTCGGCGGCAGCGGTTCGTTCTGCGCGCCGGTCTCCACCGTCGGCAGCGCGTCGCCTGCGCTCGGCGCAGCGACCGTTGCCGGCGCGGCGGGCGTGCGCGGGGCGCCTTCGGCGAGCACACCGCCTGCCGGGGCCGGCGACGGCGCGACCAGCGGCAAGTCGACGGTCTTGTACTGCCCGTCCGGCGCGTCCGGCAGCTCGAGCGGCATGTCGGGCAGGCCGCTCGCGGGCGCCGGGCCTTTGACCAGCATCGGCAGGAAGATCACCGCCAGCGCGATCAACACGGCGGCACCGATCAGGCGCTGTTTGAGTCCAGGCGTCATGCAGAGGGCGCAGGCGGAGGGAACGCGGCGATTATACGCACCGGCGCCGTCGGGGCCTTAACCCGGGCCCTGCAACCGCGCGAGCGCAGCGGCGGCGGTGTGGAAAGAGCCGAACACCAGGACCCGGTCGCCCGGGCGCGCTTGCGCCAGCGCCGCCGCCAGCGCGCCGCCCACGTCGGCCGCCACCGGGGCCTGCTCGGCAGCGGTGCCTGCCAGCCGCGCGCGCAGCGCCTCAGCCGATTGGCTACGCGCACCGGCGTCGGCTAGCCCTGCCAGCCACCAGCCGTCGACCGCAGCCGCCAGCGCCGCGACGACGCCCGTCGCATCCTTGTCGGCCAATGCGGCATAGACCGCCCACGTCCGGCCTTGCGCGGGCGCGGCCCCCAACCACTGCGCCAGCGCCTGGGCGGCCTGTGGGTTGTGCGCCACGTCGACGACGAGCTCGACCCCACCCTGCTCGAACCGTTGCAAGCGCGCGGCGACGTGCGCGCCGGCAATCCCCGCCGCGAGCGCGGTATCGGGCACATCAACGTTGAGCGCACGCAGGGCCGCCACCGCGACGGCGGCGTTGCGCAGCTGCACAGGCGCGGCCAGGGCGGGCAGCGGCAGTTCGACTTCATAGCCGACCTCGCGCCAGATCCAGCGCCCTTCGCCCGCAGGTGCGAACAGGAAATCGCTGCCGGCGCGGATTGCGACCGCGCCGATCCGGTAGGCATGCCGCAGCACGCTTGCCGGCGGATCGTCGTCGCCGAGTATCAGCGGCCGCCACGGGCGCGCGATGCCGGCTTTTTCCAGACCGATCGCCTCGCGGTCGTTGCCCAGCCAATCCTGGTGATCGAGATCCACCGTGGTGACCACCGCGACATCGGCATCGACCAGGTTGACCGCATCCAAGCGACCGCCGAGCCCGACTTCGAGAATCGCCAGGTCCAGCCCCGCGCGCGCGAACAGCCACAGCGCGGCCAGCGTGCCGGTCTCGAAATAGGTCAACGGCGTGTCGCCGCGCACGGCCTCGATCGCCTCGAACGCCGCCACCAGCGCGGCATCGTCGGCATCGGCGCCGTCGATGCGCACGCGCTCGTTGTAGGCCAGCAGATGCGGCGAGGTGTAGGCGCCCACGCGCCAGCCGGCCGCACGCGCCGAGGCCTCGATCAAGGCGACCGTCGAGCCCTTGCCGTTGGTTCCGGCCACGGTGATGACACGGGCGGCCGGCGGGCCACAGTCGAGTCGCGCATGGACCGCAGCAACGCGCTCCAGCCCCAGGTCCACCTCGACCGGATGCCGCGCTTCGAGGCGCGCCAGCCAGTCGGCGAGCGATGCGGATGCGGTCATAGCGCGCGGTGGACCGCCTCGCCGAAGAACGCGGTGTGGTGCGCGCAGTCGTTCAGACGGACGACGTCGAGACGATCGACATCGGGGCCCTCGAGCAGATTGAGCGTGGTCGGCGCCTGACGGAAGGTCCACAGACGCGCGAGCGGCAGGCCGAGCACGCGGCACAGGATCACCCGGTTGACTGCGTCATGCGCGACGATCAGCGCCGTGTCGTCCGGGCCCAGGCCCGCGAGCGCGCGTGCGAACGCCGGCCACGCACGATCAAGCACTTGCTGCAGCGATTCGCCGCCCGGCATCTGCACCGTGTCGGGGGCGTCGCGCCACGCTGCCAGACGCTCGGGGTCGCGCTCGCCGATCTCAGCCGCAAGCAGGCCTTCCCAGGTGCCATGCGCGATCTCGGCCAGGCCGGGATCGGTGGTCAGCAGGGAGGCGCGATCCACGCCCAGGGCCAGACGTGCGGTGTGGTTCGCACGCGCCAACGGCGAACTGACCGCCCGGTCGATGCGCACGTCCGCCAGCCGCGCACCGAGCAAGGTCGCCTGGCGCTCGCCGACCGGCGAGAGCGGGATATCTTCCTGCCCCTGGTAGCGGCCTTCGGCGTTCCACGGCGTTTCGCCATGGCGGGCAAGCAGGATTCTCATGCGCGGTCCTCGACAATGCGGCGCGCCTGCACGGCTGGGCGCGGCGCGACAGTCTACCTGCCGAGGCGGGCGCCACGCGCACGCCCGACACTTGGAATGCGCAGGCGATCGTGCCGCAACCCGCGGCGACGCGCAGTGCTCAGCCCCGTCTTCCGAGCATCATGACCAAGCCGAACAGACCGCCCAGGCCGCCGATGAAGGCGAGTGCGACGCTCGGTTCGCGCAACCGCAACGCCATCACCACGCAGGTGATCCCGAGCGCCAGGATCAGCAGCCCCACCAGCCGGCCCCGCGCGCCGCCGTAGAAATGGGTGAGCACGGCGCGGCGTTCGGCCACGGGTCGACGCGCCTGCCAGGCCCGAACGCGGCCTGGAACTCCCCGAGCAGACGATCCCGCCCTGGCCCGTCGAGCGCGCTCACCAGGACGGTGGGCGCGCCGCGTCGGACCAGCTTCAAGTAATCGTCGGTGCCCCACTGGACAATCTCAGCGAAGCGCACGGCTTCGCGTCGCGCGAAGACGAGGCCGTCCGGCTCGATCCGCACGTCGTCGCGGGTGGGAAAGCCCTGAAAGGCGATCAACGGGGGGCCCACGAGCGCGACGATCGCCACCCCGATCGCCAACAGCGGCTGGTTCAACCCGAACACGATGCCGATGAAGCCCGTCGATGCCAGCACGATGCCCAGCGGCGTCGACCACTGGTGCCAGCGGGTGAAGGCTTTGACGGGGATGGTCGAAGACGGTCGCATCGTTGGTTCCCGTGGAGCGCGTACAGGTGCGTCACCGGTCGCGTGCTGACACACGCGCCCGCATCCGAGGAAAGACGCCAGCGCAGGCGGTCAGCGTCGCCGGTTCGGTCCACCGCGCAGGAGGCCAGCGGACCACCCGACGTCGTGAGGCCCGCGCTCAGCGCGCCGCGCCCATTTCCCGGAGCAACCGCGGCGCCGGATCGACCTCCTGCATCACCCAGCGGATGTAGCGCTGGTCGACCGAGATCGTCCGCGTCATCGTCGGGTCGAACACCCAGTTCGATACCACCGCGTCCCACGTCATGTCGAACAGCAGTCCGGTCAGGCGGCCGTCGGCATCGAGAACCGGTGAGCCGGAATTGCCGCCGGTCACATCGAGGTCGGCCAGGAAATTCACCGGTACCGAACGCAGGCGCCGGTCGGCCAGGCCCCCTTGGCGGCCGGCGGCGATCGCGTCGAGCTGCGCCTTGGGCGCATCGAACGGCTCGGTCCCCGTCGCCTTGGCGGGAATCTCCTCGAGCCGGGTAAACGGTGTCTGCGTCCGACCCGCACGGTCGGTGTAACCGACGACGTTACCGAAGGTGATGCGCAGTGAGGAATTGGCATCCGGATAGACCGCCTCGCCGCGACTGGCGCGATAGTCGGCGACCGCCTGCAGCACGGTTGGCTGCAGCACCAGCAGGTCGCCGGCGCGCGCCTTGGCCTCCTGTTCGATCCGCACGAGCTCCGGCACCACCCCGGCCGCGTACTGCAGCGCCGGATCGTTGCTGCGCAGGAAGGCATGGCGGTCGGCGGCGAACCACTTCAGGCGCTCCTCGCTGTCGCCCAGGCGGCTGCGCGCGAGCCGGTCGAGCGCGCGCTCGATCGCCGCCGCGTCGCGGCCGCCCAGGAACTGGTCGATCGCCGCGACTCGCTGGCCTGCCGGCAACTGCACGTATTGCTGCAAGGCGTAGCGGGTCAGCGCGCGGTCCATCGCCGGCACATAGCGCCGGTCCATCTGTCGCAGGCTGCCCTCGATCACCGGCAGATCGCGCTGCTGGTAACCCTGCTCGCGCATTGCGTCGGGCCGTTCCTTCTCGATCGCCAGCCGGTACAGGCGCACCGCGGTGGACAGCACGCCGCTGTTGTCGAGCAGCGACAGCACCAGGTCGCGCTCGCGGGTGGCCTGCGCCTGGGCCTCGAGCGCAGCGATGCGCGCCTGCGCCTCGAGCGCCGGCTGCCCTGCTTCCCCTTGGCCCTGCAACCAGGCCTGCACTGCGGCGGCCTCCTGCTGCTTGCGGGCGAGCGCACCGATGCGCTCGAAGCCCTGCAGCTGCCCCTCGTAGTTCTTCAGCGTGTTCTGCCAACCGCGCACCGCGCTGGCATAGCGCACTTCGATCTCGGGGTCCTGCTTGCCCTGCGCTTCGACCAGATCGATCAGCGCACGGTAATGGCGACTGACCTGCGGATAGCGCCAGGCGACGGTCTCGGCGAACTCGCCGGCCGATGCATATCGGCTGGTGCGCCCCGGATAGCCGGCCACCATCACGAAATCGCCCTCGCGCAGCGACTTGTCGGCCAGGCGCAGGAAACGCCGCGGGGTGTAGGGCACGTTGTCGGGCGCGTACTCGGCCGGGCGCCCGTCGCGACCGACGTAGGCGCGGTAGAACGCGAAGTCGCCGGTATGGCGCGGCCACATCCAGTTGTCGACATCACCGCCGAAGCTGCCGATGCCGCCGGCCGGCGCGTAGACCAGCCGCACGTCGCGGATTTCCAGATTGCGGAACAACCGGTAGCTGTTGCCGCCCAGAAAGCTGTAGAGCCGGCAGCGGTAGCCGGGCTCGGCCTCGCAGCGCGCAACCAGCGACTTCTCGATCGCATCCAACGCCGTGGTCCGGCCCAGCCCGTCGGCGGCTGCATCGATCGCCGCCCGCACCTCGGCGGTGACGTCCTGGATGCTGTCGAGCGCGTAGATGCGGGCGTTGGGGCCGGCCGAGATCTCGTCGCCCAGCGCTGCGGCGTTGAAGCCGTCGCGCATCAGGTTCTTCTCGGGCGTGGAATTGAGCTGGATCGCGCCATAGGCGCAGTGGTGATTGGTGATCGCCAGCCCCTGCGGCGAAACGAAACTGGCCGTGCAGCCGCCCAGCGACACCACCGCTCCCAGCGGGTCGCCGGTCAGGTCCGCCAGTCGGTTGGCATCGAGCCGCAGGCCCGCCTTGCGCAGCGCCGGCGAGATCTCGGGCAGTTGTTGCGGGACCCACATCCCCTCTCCGGCGACGGACGAATGACTGCAGCTGAGGAAGACGCCCAGCAGCGTCGCGGCCAGAAGCGGATGGCGCATGGTGGTCCTGTCGGTCGTTTCGGGGCGCCAAGTCTAGAACGTGGCACCGCCGCGGGGCCAACCCCAGGCCCCGGCCGCCGGCTCCGATGCCGACCCCGGCGACGATGCGCTGCAGCAGGGGCGGTCATCGTCCGGCCCGTATAATCGCGGCTCTTTTCTGCCAGCAGGCACGACGACGATGACCCGGACGATGAAGGCGCTGGTCAAGCGCGAAGCCACCAAAGGCATCTGGATGGAAGAGGTGCCGGTGCCGACCCCGGGCCCGAACGACGTGCTCATCAAGCTCGAGAAGACCGCAATCTGCGGCACCGACCTGCACATCTACCTGTGGGACGAGTGGAGCCAGCGCACCATCAAGCCCGGCCTGGTCATCGGCCACGAGTTCGTGGGCCGCATCGTCGAACTGGGGTCGGCGGTGACCGGCTACACGGTGGGCCAGCGCGTGTCAGCCGAGGGCCACCTGGTCTGCGGCCACTGCCGCAACTGCCGCGCCGGCAAGCCGCACCTGTGCCCGAACACCGTCGGCATCGGCGTGACCCGCGATGGCGCGTTCGCCGAGTACATCGCGATGCCGGCCACCAACCTGTGGCCGATCCCCGACCAGATCCCGTCCGAGCTGGCGGCATTCTTCGACCCCTACGGCAACGCCGCGCACTGCGCACTGGAGTTCGACGTCGTGGGCGAGGACGTGCTGATCACCGGCGCCGGCCCGATCGGGGTGATGGCCGCGGGCATCTGCAAGCACATCGGCGCGCGCAACGTCGTGGTGACCGACGTCAACGACTACCGCCTCAAGCTGGCCGCCGACATGGGCGCCACGCGCGTGGTGAACGTCAGCAACACCTCGCTCAAGGATGTCATGGCCGACCTGCACATGGAGGGCTTCGACGTCGGCCTGGAGATGAGCGGCAACCCGCGCGCGTTCAACGACATGCTCGATTGCATGTACCACGGCGGCAAGGTCGCCCTGCTCGGCCTGCTGCCCAAGGGCGCGGGCATCGATTGGGACCGGATCATCTTCAAGGGCCTGACCGTCCAGGGGATCTACGGCCGGAAGATGTACGAGACCTGGTACAAGATGACCCAACTGGTGCTGTCGGGCTTCCCGCTGGGCAAGGTGCTCAGCCACCAGTTGCCGGTCGACGAGTTCCAGAAGGGCTTCGACCTGATGGAATCGGGCAAGTCGGGCAAGGTCGTCCTCAACTGGACTTGATCGGCGCCTGAGGCGCGCGCCCGGCAAGTCCGGGCGCACAGCGGCCGGATGACGTCCGGCACGTTCGGCGATCGTCGACCCGTTGCAGGCTCGCTGGAATCGACAACCCACAGGAGCTGGTACATGCGGCATGGACACACGTGCGCCCGGCTTTTCGCGGCATCGGCGCTCGCACTCATTGCCCCCGCCACCTTCGCCGCCGACATGCCGATCTGCCCTGAGGTTGTCGCACCGCCCGCACCGGTGTGCCTGGCCACCGCGCATGGACTTGCCTACGCCGACACCCAGGCTGACGCGCAGATGGCGGCGGAGGCGATCGAAGGCGCTGTCACGCAATTCATCGCCGCATTCGGACGTGCGCTGCCGCCCGGCATGCTGGTGCTCAGCAGCACGTTCGAAGGTGACCAGGCCAAACGCTTCGCCCGTGATCACAGCCTTGGATTCTGGCAGGTCTGGCTGTCCCCGGCCGACAAGCGGGCCCAGGTCGAGGCGGTGATGCGCCGCACCGATCCGAATCCCGATGCAAACCGCGTTGCCAAGGTCCTGGGCCATCTACAAGCGCAGCATTTGAATACCCTGCGCCACGAGCTCGGTCACGCGCAGTACCGCGCCGCCTACTGGCCCGATGCCGAGTCCGTCGACGGCCAGTACGGCACGCCCGCACCGGACTGGCTCGATGAAGCGGCCGCTGTGCGCATGGAAGGAGAGGCAGCCCGTGCGCAGTACGAGCACAGCTTCTTCGCCGCTCTGCGGACAGCGTCACCGGCCATCCTGCCACTCGCGCAGTTTCTGGCACAGCCCCACCCGGTCGTTGCGCAACGGCAAGCGTTGATGCAATCGAGCGGCGTCCAGACCCAGTCCGGCATTCAGGTGATGACGATGTCCGGCGACGGCGCGCTCGCCGCCGGCCTGTTCTACGCACAGTCGATGCTGTTTGCCGATTTCCTCGAGCAGACCAGCCGCCAGCCTCACATCCTCGGCACCATCAGCGAGGCGATCGCGGCGGGCGCGGATTTCGAATCCTGGCTTGCCGACACCGGCGCGGCCCATGGGCTGCCGAGCGATATCGCTGCCTTGCAGACGGCCTGGGACGCGTGGTGCACGGCGCACCCAGGCGGCGCGCACGCGCCTGCCGGGTAAACTGCGCGCATCGTCTCTTCCGGATCGCCCGATGTCCCTGACCGACCGCTACGCCGCCACCCTCGACGAGATCCGCGACGCCGGCCTGTTCAAATCCGAGCGCGTGATCACCGGCCCGCAGTCCGCGCAGATCACGCTGGCCGACGGGCGCACGGTGCTGAACTTCTGCGCCAACAACTACCTGGGCCTGGCCGAT
Organism: Xanthomonas citri pv. mangiferaeindicae; assembly: GCA_002240395.1. NCBI lineage: Bacteria > Pseudomonadati > Pseudomonadota > Gammaproteobacteria > Lysobacterales > Lysobacteraceae > Xanthomonas > Xanthomonas citri. The sequence goes on along the minus strand of CP016836.1, from coordinate 2,614,880 downwards.
CACCCGGATATCATCGCCGCCGCCAAGGACGCGCTCGACACCCATGGCTTCGGCATGGCCTCGGTGCGCTTCATCTGCGGCACGCAGGACCTGCACAAACAGCTCGAGACGACGATCGCCGACTTCTTCGGCAAGCAGGACACGATTCTCTACGCCGCCTGTTTCGACGCCAATGGCGGGCTCTTCGAGCCGCTGCTCGGCGAGGACGACGCGATCATCAGTGACGCGCTCAACCACGCGTCGATCATCGACGGCGTGCGGCTGTGCAAGGCCAAGCGCTATCGCTACGCCAACTGCGACATGGCTGACCTCGAAGCGCAACTCAAGCAGGCGCGCGCCGACGGCGCGAAGACGATCCTGATCACCACCGACGGCGTGTTCTCGATGGACGGCTTCATCGCGCCGCTCGACGAGATCACCGCCCTGGCGCACAAGTACGACGCGCTGGTGCACATCGACGAGTGTCATGCGACCGGCTTCCTCGGCGCCACCGGTCGCGGCTCGGCCGAGGTCAAGGGCGTGCTGGAGAAGATCGACATCATCACCGGCACGCTCGGCAAGGCGATGGGGGGCGCGCTGGGCGGCTTCACGACCGCCAAGGCCGAAGTCATCGAACTGCTGCGCCAGCGCTCGCGTCCCTACCTGTTCTCCAACTCGCTGCCGCCGCACGTGGTTGCCGCCGGCGTCAAGGCCTTCGAGATGCTGGATGCGGCCGGTGAATTGCGCGAACGGCTGGTCGAGAACACCCGCTACTTCCGCGAGCGAATGACTGCGGCCGGCTTCGACGTGCGCCCCGGCACCCACCCGATCAGCCCGGTCATGCTTTACGACGCCAAGCTGGCGCAGCGCTTCGCCGAGCGCCTGCTCGAGGAAGGGATCTACGCGATCGGATTCTTCTTCCCGGTGGTCCCCAAGGACCAGGCCCGGATCCGCACCCAGATCAGCGCCGCACACACGCGTGAGCATCTGGACCAGGCGATCGACGCGTTCACCCGCATCGGCCGCGAACTGGGCGTGTTGCCAGCCTGAGCCGTCGCGCGTGGCGCCCCCTCGGCGCTAGGCCGGCTTGACGGCCGGCGTCGGGCGCGGCGCCAGACGTTCGATTTCGTGGGGCGCGAGTTCGCGCCACGCGCCCTTGGCCAGTTCGCCCAGACCCACGCGCCCGATCGCAACACGCACCAGCCGCAGCACGCCGACCTCGTGCGCGGCCAGCAGCCGGCGGATCTGCCGGTTGCGGCCTTCGTCGAGCACGATCTCCAGCCACGCATTGCGCCCCCCCTCGCGCAGTACCCGGGCGGAGGCGGCACGCAGATGCTGGCCGGCGTCCTCGATGCCGGCATGCAGGCCGGCGAGCAGCGCGGCGTCGGGCCGTGTATCGATCTGCACGTGATAGGTCTTGCTGGGGCCGCGCTCGGGGTCGGCGATCGCCGCCGCCCAGGCGGGGTCGCTGGTGAACAGCAGCAAGCCCTCGCTGGCCTTGTCGAGCCGCCCAACCGGCGCGATCCATCCCAACTGCGCACCGTCGAAGCACCGGTAGACGGTGTCGCGCCCGCGCTCGTCGTGGGCAGTCGTCACCAGGCCCCGCGGCTTGTTGAGCATCAGATAGCGGTGCACAGCACCGGACATGGTCACGCCATCGATGACGATGCGCGCCTCGTCGAGTGCGACCGGATACTCGGGATCTCGGACCACACGCCCGCCAATGCGGACCCGCCCGTCGCGTACCCAGCGCTCGGCCTCACTGCGCGAGCACAGGCCGCGCTTGGACAGGATGCGCGCAATCCCGTAACGAGGCGGAGCGGGGCCGCGCGATGGTCTGCTGCTCATCGCCCTGCGACCACATGGACGAACGGCCCGCTCACGCGGGCCGTCGTCATCGACGCGTCGGGGAGAACGACACTCACTCGGTCGGCGTCGGGGTTGCCGGGGCGGCCGCCGCTTCGACCGGTGCGTTGGGGTCCACGCGACGCCCGACGCTGTAGCCATTGGCCTTGAGCCAGGCGTCGAAGTCATCGGCGGTCATGCGCTTGCCGCCTTGGGTCATGTTGAACCGATACGGCGTGTTGTCGAACTCGGTCTGCTTGACGTAGGCCGCCGGATCGCCAGGCTGCACCACGCCCGCCGCTGCGGCGGCCATCGCGACGTTCTGGCAGCGCTCGATCTCCATGCGCAGCAGCACCTGATCGACGGACTGCGCATCGTCATAAGCGCGGGACAGCACGGCGGTGGTCCCGAGCCGATAGCTGGGCGCCGCCAGTTCCGGTGACAGCGGCATCAGTGCGGTGGCCTGCAGCGGGCGCGCAGCGCGCGTATCGGCGCAGTCTGCCGCCTGGCCGGCAAGCGGAAGGGCCAGCAGGGTCGTCAACACGATAGCGCGCATGGCAAAGAGTCCCGGAGTCGAATTGGCCTGAAGTGTATGCGCCAAGTTACCGGCCGACAAGGGAAATTCTGCTCTCTCGCATTCACTTCGGTGAGTGTCGGCTCCCGGCTGCGGCGATCGCGCCGCGAGGTCGGGACGTCTGTGCACTCGATCGAAACGCTCGGCGCATGGATGCGAGCCGCACCGGTCGTCCATTTCGCCTTCGAGGACTGGGTCGGCGGCCCGCAATACACGAGATCGCGCAACAGTGGCGCGCGATCGGCTTGCCATTCCTCGGTCGTAAAGAAGACAAAAAAAAGAAGCCCGGCATCAGCCGGGCTTCTTCGTGTTGCTTCGCTGGCGCCAGAATTAGTTCTGGACGTTCAGCTCGGTGCGACGGTTGCGTGCGCGACCTTCCGGATTGTCCGAACCATCCGGGTTGGTGTTCGGCGCAATCGGACGGCTCTCGCCGTAGCCGACCGGACCGACCAGGCGATCGGCAGTGATGCCGTTGCTGGTCAGGAAGTCGTACACGGCCTTCGCACGGCGCTCCGACAGGCGCTGGTTGTAGGCGTCCGTACCCTTAGAGTCGGTGTGGCCTGCAACCTCGACGCGCAGTTCGGGGTAGCGACGCAGGATCTCGACGGCCTCGTTCAGGATCGCCACCGCGTCAGGACGCAGCGTCGAACGATCGAAGTCGAAGTTCACACCGTTCAGATCGATGGTGATCGGAGCCGGCGGCGGCGGAGCCGGGGCGGGAGCCGGCGGCGGCGGCGGCGGAGCCGGGGGAGCCGGAGGCGCCGGCGGCGGGCCGAGCGGCACCACGACACCGACCGAGGCCAGCACGTCGCCGAAGTAGCTCTCGTTGGCGTTGTGCGGGTAGCCGGCCCAGTCACGCGAACCGTTGGCGGCGATGCTGCTGTCGTCGAAATCAGCGCGGTAGGCGATTTCGGCGCGCACGGCGACGCGCTTGTCGAAGGTGGTCTGCAGACCGGCACCGACCTTGGCAGCGAAGTTGCCGTCCTTACGCTCGCCAGGCGAGTTCGGGCTCGGGAACGCGTTGAACTCTTCTTCCGAACGCTGGTAGCCGACACCTGCGAGCAGGTAGGGGTTCCAGCCACGGCCTTCGGAGATGAAGTGGTAGCGGAAATCGATCGAGGCGCCGTACTGGCTCCAGTTCAGGTCGGGGTTCGCACCCTCGACGCTGCTGTCGAAACCGGGGTTCTGATAGTTCAGCTCACCGTCGATCGACCAGTTCGGGCTGATGAAACGACCGAAACCGATGGTGCCGAACGGGGTGTCGTCGGTGCGGCGATCTTCGGCCTGGAAGTTGTAGCCGACGGAGCCGGTCAGATACCAGCGGTCGTCGAACTCCTGGGCATTGGCGGCCTGCACCAAGCCGAGGCCGCCGAGCAGCGCGGCGCAGAGGAGTTTCTTATTCATGTTGTATCAGCTCCTGTTCTAGGGGGAATGCGTCATGGCATCGGTTTGAGGCGTCAAACGCACACGCCTTGGACATAGCCTAAAGTCAGCTGTGTGAAGGCGTCGTTAACACTAAGCTAACGGTTGAAAGATTCCAACAGAACGACGCCTTACCGTTCATCCAGCCTTGGGCTATGGCGGGAACTCCCAACGGCGCGCATTGTCTGGATTCGACGTCGTCGTGGCGTCAAGACGCGCTTAACGCTTACTGCTATCCAGCGCCGCGGCGTATTCCGCGGCAGCCGCCCAGGGCGGCGAGCGGCCCAGGGCCTCGACCAGGAAATCCACGAAGGCGCGGGTGCGCGGCGGCACCAGCCGACGCTCGGGCATGACCGCATGGATGCCGGTCGTCGGCGGGGCGTATTCCGGCAGCACGCGGACCAGACGCCCCGCACGCAGATCGTCGGCGACATGCCACACCGAATGCATCGCGATGCCCTCGCCTGCGAGCGCGGCGTCGCGCAGGATCTCGCCCAGCGTGCTTTCCATGCGCCCCGACACCGCGACCTCGGTGCGGACGCCATTGCGGTCGAGCAATGGCCAGTGGTCCTGGCGCCCGCGGCTGCCGACCAGCAGCAGGCACGCGTGATCGGCCAGGTCGGCCGGCACGCGCGGGTGACCGCGCCGATGCAGATAGTGCGGCGAGGCGACGAGCACGCGCTCGTTGGCGGCAATCGGACGTGCGACCAGGCGCGAGTCGTCCAGTTCGCCGATCCGGATCGCCAGGTCGAAGCCCTCCCGGACCAGATCGACCAATTGGTCGCTCATGTGCACGCTCAGCCGCAGCGCGGGATGCCGGGCCAAGAACCGCGGCAGCAGCGGCGAGACGTGCTGGCGCCCGAACGAGGCCGACATCGTCACCCGCAACGTGCCCGCAATCCCGCGCCCGCCGCTCTCGCGCAGACCCGCGGCGAGGCTGTCGAGATCGTCGACCAGCGCGCGCCCACCCAAGGCCAGCGCGCGGCCCTCGGCAGTGGGATGCAGCCGGCGCGTGGTCCGATGCAGCAGCCGCACGCCCAGCGCGCTCTCCAGGCGCTTCAGGCGTTGGCTGGCCACGGCCGGCGACAGGTCCAGAGCGCGCGCGGCAGCACTGATCGAGCCCAGATCGAGCACGCGCAGGAACAGGGCGATGTCATCGAGCCGCGTCATCGATCTTCAATATCCGGTTGAAAGTATTTGTCGATCCTAAACCTGTTCCTCCGGATCGCCGCTTTCGAGAATGGCCGCCCTCCCGCACCGATCGCGACCATGCCCCGCTCCTCCGCTCCCTCCTCCCGCACGCCAGCGGCCCTGTATGCACTGACCGCAGGCGCATTCGGCATCGGCACCACCGAGTTCGTGATCATGGGCCTGCTGCGCCAGGTCGCGGCCGATCTGCAGGTGAGCCTGCCCGCGGCTGGACTGCTGATCTCCGGTTATGCGCTGGGGGTGTTCGTCGGCGCACCGCTGCTCACGCTCGCGACTGACCGGCTGCCGCGCAAGGCGGTGCTGGTCGGCCTGATGGCGGTGTTCACGCTCGGCAACCTGGCCTGCGCGCTGGCGCCCGACTACGGCTGGCTGATGGCCGCGCGCGTGATCACCTCGCTCGCCCATGGCACCTTCTTCGGCGTCGGCGCGGTGGTCGCCGCAGGTCTGGTACCTGCCGAGCGGCGCGCCCGCGCGATCTCGGTGATGTTCACCGGTCTGACCGTCGCCACCCTGCTCGGTGTGCCGGCCGGCGCGTGGCTGGGCTTGCACGCGGGATGGCGCGCCACGTTCTGGGCGGTGGCCGCGATCGGGGCGCTGGCGACCCTCGTGATCGCGGCGCTGGTGCCGACCGACCGCGCGACCGGCGCGGCCGGCAGCGTCCGTCGTGCGCTCGCAGCGGTATCACGGCCGCCGGTCGTGCTCGGCCTGCTGACGACGACGCTGGGGTATGCCGGCGTATTCACGGTCTACACCTTCATCCAGCCGGTGCTGGTGCAGGTGAGCGGCTTGCCCGATCGTGCGGTCTCGCCGGTGCTGCTGGTATTCGGGGTCGGCATGATCGCCGGCAACCTGCTCGGCGGCCGGTTCGCCGATCGCGCACCGATGGCCGCAATTCCGGCGACGCTGCTCGCGCTCGCCGCCGTGCTCGCACTGCTCGGCGCGGCAATGCACCAGGCGCCGGCGATGGTGATCGCCACCGGCCTGCTCGGCGTCGCCGCATTCGCGACCGTCGCGCCGCTGCAGGCCTGGGTGCTGCAGCGCGCCGGCGACGACGGCCGCAACCTGGCCTCGAGCCTCAACATCGGCGCGTTCAACCTCGGCAATGCGGCAGGCGCCTGGCTCGGGGCCTCGTCGTCGGCCATGGCGGCGGCCTGGAGCGGTTGGGCACGGCCGGGGCGCTGATCACGCTGGCCGGTGTCGCCGTGTCGGCGCTCGCGCTCCGCCGCGCACGCCCGGCCGCCATCCAGCCCTGCTGATGCTTTGCGGCATCGCCCTTCCTCATCTCTGCCACGGACATTCCCATGGACACCCGCTTTCTCGGCCGCTCCGGCCTGCGCGTTCCCGTGCTCGGCTTCGGCGTCGGCACCTTCGGCGGGCGCGGCCCGCTGTTCGGCGCCTGGGGCGACACCGATGCGGTACAGGCGCGTCGCCTTGTCGACCTGTGCCTCGACGCCGGCGCTGGTTTCTTCGATACCGCCGATGCCTATTCCGATGGCGCATCGGAGACGATCCTCGGCGCGGCGATCCGCGGCCGCCGCGACCGGGTGCTGCTGTCGACCAAGGTCGGCCTGCGAGTGGGCGCGGATGCCAACGCGGTCGGCGCCTCGCGCACGCACCTGCTCGACGCCGTCGACACTGCCCTGCGCCGACTCGATACCGACTACATCGACCTGCTGCAGTTGCACGCCTTCGATGCGATGACGCCGCTGGAGGAAACGCTGTCGACGCTCGACGGCCTGGTCCGCGCCGGCAAGGTGCGCTACCTCGGCGCGTCCAACCACGCGGGCTGGCAGCTGATGAAGGCGCTGGCGATCGCCGACCGCGACGGACTGACACGCTATGTCGCGCACCAGGCGTACTACTCGCTGGCCGGTCGCGACTACGAATGGGAGCTGATGCCGCTCGGCCTCGACCAGGGCGTCGGCGCAGTGGTGTGGAGTCCGCTGGCGTGGGGTCGGCTGACCGGCCGGATCCGTCGCGGCCAGCCGCTACCGACGACCAGTCGGCTGCACGCGACTGCCGCCTTCGCCCCGCCGATCGACGACGCGCGGCTGTACCGGATCGTCGACGCGCTCGACGAGGTCGCCGCCGACACCGGCCACAGCGTGCCGCAAATCGCGCTGAACTGGCTGCTGCAGCGTCCCGGGGTCTCGACGGTGCTGCTGGGCGCGCGCAACGAGGCGCAGTTGCGCGAGAACCTCGGCGCGGCCGGCTGGACGCTGGACCCGGTGCACATGGCGCAGCTGGATGCCGCGAGCGCGGTGCCGACGCCCTATCCCTACTACCCTTACTGGAACGGGCAGTTCGCCGAGCGCAGCCCGGCGCCAGTCCCCACCCCCGATCAGGAGAGTCCCGCATGAAAGCCATCGCCACCACCCGCCCGCTGCCGATCGATGATCCGCACGCGCTGGTCGAACTCGAGCTCGACATTCCAGCGCCCGGCCCGCACGACCTGCGCGTGCGCATCGAGGCGGTCGGGGTCAATCCGGTCGACACCAAGCTGCGTCGCGCGCCGTTGCCCGAGGGCGCACCGCATCGCGTGCTCGGCTACGACGCTGCCGGCGTGGTCGACGCGGTCGGTGATCAGGTGAGCGGGTTTTCGATCGGCGACGCGGTCTACTACGCCGGCGATGTCACCCGACCCGGCAGCAATGCGCAGTTCCAACTGGTCGATGCGCGGCTGGTCGCGCGCAAGCCCGACACGCTGGACTTCGCCCAGGCGGCCGCCCTGCCGCTGACCGCAATCACCGCCTGGGAACTGCTGTTCGAACGCATGCCCTACGCCTTCGAGGACGGCGGCGCCGGCAGGACGCTGCTGGTGATCGCCGGCGCCGGCGGCGTGGGATCGATCGCGATCCAGTTGGCCAAGCTGGCCGGTTTCACCGTGATCGCCACTGCCTCGCGCGAAGACAGCATCGCGTGGTGCCGGGACCTCGGCGCCGACCATGTCATCGATCACCGCCAGCCGCTGGCGCCGCAGTTGCAGACGCTCGGCTACACGCAGGTCGACGCGGCGCTCAATCTCGCCGACACCGATCGCTACTGGGACGCGTTGGGCGAGGTGCTCGCGCCGCAGGGGCATGTCGGCCTGATCGTCGAACCGGCCGGCGCGCTGAAGATCGGCGATCCCTATAAGGCCAAGTGCATCGGCATCCATTGGGAATTCATGTTCGCGCGGCCGCGCTTCCGCACTGCCGACATGGATGCGCACGGGCGCATCCTGGCGCGCGTCGCCGCGCTCGTCGACGCCGGGCAACTGCGCGGCACGCTCGGTCGCACGCTCTCGCCGATCGGTGCCGACACCCTGCGCGAAGCGCACCGGCTGCTCGAGTCCGGCGCGACCATCGGCAAGGTCGCCGTCGCCGGCTGGCGCTGATCGCGATCGTCGACGCCCAGCCCCGGGCGCTGGGGACCGGCCAGCCTCGCCCGGCCTGCACCTGAGAAACCGCGGCGCTTGCGCCGCGGCGCCGGTCACGGCACCCTGCGGCATCCATACGCCAGCGTATCCAGGTCATGTCGCCAGTCATGGGCCAGCCCGTCGACCCCACGCCCTATCCGCACCTGCTCGCCCCGCTCGACCTCGGCTTCACGACGCTGCGCAACCGGGTGCTGATGGGCTCGATGCACACCGGGCTGGAGGATCGCGCCGCCGACTTCCCGAAGTTGGCGCGTTACTTCGCCGAGCGTGCGGAAGGCGGTGTGGCGCTGATCGTCACCGGTGGCTTTTCGCCCGACATCGCCGGCTGGCTCAAGCCGTTCGGCGGCAAGCTGTCGTGGCGATGGGAGACGCGGCGCCATCGCCCGGTCACCGACGCGGTGCACGCCCATGACGCGAAGATCTGCCTGCAGTTGCTGCATGCCGGCCGCTATGCCTATCACCCGCTGCAGGTCGCGCCGAGCCGTCTGAAAGCCCCGATCAATCCGTTCACACCCCGGGCGCTCGGCGCACGCGGGGTCGAACGCACGATCGACGCCTACGCCCACGCCGCCAAGCTCGCGCGCGAGGCCGGCTACGACGGCGTCGAGATCATGGGCAGCGAGGGTTACCTGATCAATCAGTTCCTCAGTGCGCGCACCAATCGTCGCCAGGACCGCTGGGGCGGCGATGTGCTGCAACGCATGCGCTTTGCGACCGAGATCGTGCGCCGCGTGCGCGAGGCCGCCGGGCACGACTTCATCCTGATCTACCGCCTGTCGATGCTTGAGCTGGTGCCAGGCGGCTCGGGCTGGGACGAGATCGTGCAGCAGGCCCGCGCGATCGAGGCTGCCGGGGCAACGCTGCTCAACACCGGGATCGGTTGGCACGAGGCACGGGTGCCGACGATCGCCACTTCGGTCCCGCGCGCGGCCTTCGCCGGGGTGACCGCCAAGTTGCGCCCGCATGTGAAGCTGCCGTTGGTCGCGACCAACCGCATCAACATGCCCGACGTCGCCGAGCGCGTGCTCGCGGCCGGTGGCGCGGACATGGTGTCGATGGCGCGGCCGCTGCTGGCCGATCCGCACTGGGTCGCCAAGGCGCGCGCCGGCACGCCCGCACGCATCAATACCTGCATCGCCTGCAACCAAGCATGTCTCGACCACGTGTTCGCGAACCGCACCGCGAGCTGCTTGGTCAATCCGCGGGCGTGCGCGGAGACCGAGCTCAATTACTTCCCGGCGGCCGCGCCGCTGCGCATCGCGGTGGTCGGCGCCGGCCCGGCCGGGCTGGCGTGTGCCACGGTCGCCGCCCAGCGCGGCCATCGCGTGGTGCTGTTCGACGCGGCCGACGCGATCGGCGGCCAGTTCAACCTGGCGCGGCGCATTCCCGGCAAGGAGGAATTCAACGAGACGCTGCGCTACTTCGGCCAGCGCATCGCCGAGACCGGGGTCGAGGTGCGGCTCTCGACCCCGGTGACGGCGGACGACCTCGCCGGCTTCGATGTCGTCGTGCTCGCGACCGGCGTACGTCCGCGCGCGATCGACATCCCCGGACACGACCATCCCAAGGTGGTCGGCTATGTCGATGTGCTCGAGGGTCGGGTCGTGCCGGGCGCGCGGGTGGCGATCATCGGCGCCGGCGGCATCGGCTTCGATGTTGGCGAATTCCTGGCCGAGGGCGACGGCCCGTCACCCAGTCTCGATCCGGCGGCGTGGATGCGCGAATGGGGCGTGGACCCGAGTTTCGAAAGTCCGGGCGGCCTGGTCCCGGCCACACCGTCGCCGCCGGCGCGCGAGGTCTGGCTGCTGCAGCGCAGTCCCGGACGCCCGGGCGCTCGGCTCGGCAAGACCACCGGCTGGATCCACCGCAGCATGCTGAAGGCCAAGGGCGTCCAGATGCTGGGCGGGGTCGCGTACTTGGGCGTCGACGACGCGGGCCTGCGCATCCGGGTGGACGACAGCGAACAGCTGCTGCCGGTCGATCACGTGGTGGTGTGCGCGGGCCAGGAGCCGCGACGGGACCTGCTGGACGCATTGCAGGCGGCCGGCCGTGTCGTGCATCTGGTCGGCGGCGCGGACGTGGCCGCCGAACTCGACGCCAAGCGCGCGATCGCCCAGGCCAGCGCGCTGGCGGCGCGCCTATAACGCACCTGCGCGATGGCGCCGCATGCCCCTCGGCACCGCCTCTTGGCGGACGCTGGCAGTTGCACCGCAGGTCGTTGCGGAAAATAGGTGTGCCCATGTGCCGGACTGAATGTGGGCCCTCCCTGCACCGCGCCATCGCAATAAAAATGAACGGATATTCATAAAGCGAAGGGCTACGCGATCCCGCTGGCGATCCCGCCTCGGACTGAATACGAGCCCATTTTGGCCGTTTCCAGCCACAGATCGACCGTCGGCACCAGTGCCGCGCATTCACGTTCGATTCGAAAAACCACCGATACCGTGCCGCCACATCGTTCCGCCCGCCTTTGGCGGAACACCGGCCCAGCTGCGATCCCGCGGCTCGGAGCCCGGGCGAAAGCGCCATAGAGTCGCCGCCCTCCCCAAGACGCCATGCCGACGTCGTCGCCGCGCCTGCCTGACCCGGCATCGCGCAGCGCGACACGGCGCAACGGAGCAAGGAGTCAACGATGAAACTGGAATGGGTGATGTGGCTGGCCTCCGTGCTGCCACCGCCGGCCGCCGATTCGCTCTGTCTGAGCACGACGGTCTATCTCGAAGCCCGCGACCAGTCGGTCCGCGGACAGGAAGCCGTCGCTGAAGTCGCATTGCGCCGGCAGGAAAGCGGGCTGTGGGGCGACTCGATGTGCGAGGTGGTCACCGCGCGCAAGCAGTTCGCACCGACCATCCTGTCGCCCCAGACCCGGCTGGCGAACACCAATGCGTGGACCCGGGCGGTCAACGTGGCCCTGGCCTCGGAGCGCAACTGGTCGCTGCCGCGCGCCGAGCGCCGCGAGATCGTGCCCGGCGCAAGTCACTTCATGGCCCACGGCATCGCCGCCCCCGCCTGGCGCCATGCGCCGCCGGTCGCGACGATCGGCGACCACACGTTCCTGCGCGTGCAGCCGTTGCGTCCCCAGCCCGCGGCCCCCACGGCGACGACCGCCCGCGGCTGAGATTTGACGCCGATCGCGCCGGGCGCATGATGGCCGCCCGTCCCGAGTCCGGAGGCTGCATGCTCACGCTCTACACCAAACCCGGCGCCTGTTCGCTGGCCGACCATATTGCGCTGCGCTGGATCGGCACCCCGTTCGACGTGCGCGTCGTCGACGCGACTTTGATGAAGGCGCCACCTTTCCTGGCGCTCAATCCCGCCGGCGCGGTCCCGGTGCTGGTCGATGGCGACTGGGTACTGACCCAGAACGCGGCAATCCTGAACTACCTGGCCGATCGCTTTCCGCAAGCCAAGCTGGGCGGGGACGGGACGCCCGAGGGCCGGGCCGAAGTCAATCGCTGGCTCGGGCTGCTCAATGCCGACCTGCATCCTGCCTTCCATCCGCTGTTTGGCAGCACCAAGTACCTCGAAGATCCCGACGCCATCGATCGCACGCGCAAGCAGGCCATGCAGAAGATCCGCGGTCTCTATGAACGCCTCGACGCGCAGCTCGACGGCCGCGACTTCCTCGCTGGCGAGCGCTCGATCGCCGACCCCTATCTGTTCGTGACCCTGCAATGGGCCAAGCGCCTGAAGCTGGACCTGGGCGGCCTGGACCATCTGCACGCTTTTGATGCGCGGATGCTGGCCGATCCGGGCGTGCGCGCGGCCATGGCGGCCGAGGGCATTCTCTAAGCCCCCGGCCATGGCGCTGCCCGGTGTCAGCCGGGCAGCGCGTCGGCAGGCACGCGGACCGCACCGTCCATCAACACCCGCGCCGAGCGCGACATGATCGCCCGGGCTACGGTCCAGCGGCCGTCGACCTGCACCGCTTCGGCGCCGACCCGCAGGGTGCCCGACGGGTGCCCGAAGCGCACCGAGGTGCGCGCGCCACCGCCGGCCGCGTCGCTGACCAGCGTGCCGGGAATCGCGGCGGCCGTGGCGATCGCGACGGCCGCCGTGCCCATCATCGCGTGATGCAGCTTGCCCATCGACAGCGCGCGCACCAGTAGGTCGATGTCGCCCGCAGCGATCGCCTTCCCGCTCGACACCACGTGATCGTGCGGCGGCGCCACGAACGCGACCTTGGGCGTGTGCTGGCGCTTGGACGCCTCGGCGAGATCGCCAATGAGTCCCATGCGCAGCGCACCGTGCGCGCGGATCGTTTCGAACATCGCCAGCGCTTTCGCGTCGCCGTTGATCGCATCCTGCAACTCGCTGCCGGTGTAGCCGATCGCGGCGGCGTCGATGAAGATCGTCGGGATGCCGGCATTGATCATCGTCGCGCGCAGCGTGCCAATGCCCGGGACCTCGAGATCGTCGACGAGGTGGCCGGTCGGGAACATCGCCCCGCCCTCCCCTTCGCCCTCGTCGGCGGGATCGACGAACTCCAGCACGATCTCGGCCGCCGGGAAGGTCACCCCGTCGAGTTCGAAATCGCCGGTCTCCTGCACCTGGCCGCCGGCGATCGGCACGTGGACCACGATCGTCTTGCCGATGTTGGCCTGCCACACACGCACCGCGACGGTGCCGTCTTCGGGGATGCGCGCAGGATCGACGAAGCCGTTGGCGATCGCGAACGGGCCGACCGCCGTACTCAGGTTGCCGCAGTTGCCGCTCCAGTCGACGAACGCGCTGTCGATCGCCACCTGGCCATAGAGGTAGTCGACGTCGTGATCGGGCTGCGTGGACTTTGAAATGATCACGCACTTGCTGGTCGACGACGTTGCGCCGCCCATGCCGTCGGTGTGCTTGGCATAGGGGTCGGGCGACCCGATCACCCGCATCAGCAGCGCATCGCGCGCCGCGCCCGGCACCTGCGCCACGGCCGGCAGATCCTCGAGCCGGAAGAACACGCCTTTGGACGTGCCGCCACGCATGTAGGTGGCGGGGATACGGAGTTGCAGGGCATAGGTCATGGTGTTCACTCGCTCTGTATTGTTCCGGCTCTCCTCATCGGACGAGCTGGCGTCTGCTTGTCTCCCCGCTCCCCTTGCGGGAGAGGGGTGGGGGGAGAGGGGGGCTTCCCGCAACGCATTCCAAATCGCTTCGAGCACCGCATCCGTGCGCTGCAGGATGTCGTCATTCCAGAAACGCAGCACGCGGAAGCCTGCTGCTTCAGCCAAGCATCGCGTGCAACGTCGCGTGATGAATCAAGATGCTGACCTCCATCCGCCTCGACGATCACACGCGCACCGAAATGCACGAAGTCGACGATATAGGGGCCGATGGGCTGCTGCCGTCGGAACTTCTCTCCTTCAAAGCGGTGGGCGCTAAGGTGATACCAGAGCAGTTGCTCGGCGTCGGTCATGTTGCGGCGGAGCTGTCTGGCGAATGCGCGTTGATTCATCCCCTCTCCCCAACCCCTCTCCCGCGAGGGGAGAGGGGCTCGTGATACTGCGATCTTCAGCATTTCCTGGAGATCGCTCAGCCGGCCTTGTCCGACCTTTTCGCAGGAGGCCTCCACGCACATGCGCTTCGGCGAGACCCCCGTTTGTCTCCCCTCTCCCCTGCAGGAGAGGGGCTGGGGGAAAGGCGCGCTTTCATGCCGCCTTGTTGGACGCCAGGAAATCCTGCGCGAAGCGCTGCAGCACGCCGCCGGCCTCGTAGATCGAGACTTCTTCGGCGGTGTCGAGACGGCAGGTCACCGGGACCGCGAGTTGCGTGCCGTCCTTGCGATGGATCGCCAGGGTCAGCATCGCGCGCGGGGTGCGCTCGCCGATCACGTCGAAGGTCTCGGTGCCGTCGATGCCCAGCGTCAGCCGCGTGGTCCCGGGCTGGAACTCCAACGGCAGCACGCCCATGCCGATCAGGTTGGTGCGGTGGATGCGCTCGAAGCCTTCGGCCACGATCGCCTCCACACCGGCCAGGCGGACGCCCTTGGCGGCCCAGTCGCGCGAGCTGCCCTGGCCGTAGTCCGCGCCGGCGACGATGATCAGCGGCTGGCGCCGCGCCATGTAGGTCTCGATCGCCTCCCACATGCGCACGACCTGGCCCTCGGGTTCGATCCGCGCCAGCGAGCCCTGCTTGACCTGGCCATCGACGACGGCCATCTCGTTGATCAGCTTCGGATTGGCGAAGGTCGCCCGCTGCGCGGTCAGGTGGTCGCCGCGGTGGGTGGCGTAGGAATTGAAGTCCTCCTCCGGCACGCCCATCTTCGCCAGGTACTCGCCGGCCGCACTGCTGGCGAGAATCGCATTCGACGGCGACAGGTGGTCGGTGGTGATGTTGTCGCCCAGCACTGCGAGCGGGCGCATGCCGCGCAGGGTACGTTCGCCGGCCAATGCGCCTTCCCAGTACGGCGGGCGCCGGATGTAGGTGCTCATCGGCCGCCAGTCGTACAGCGGCGCGACGCGCTCGCCGGTATCGACGTGCAGCTTGAACATCGGGCCGTAGACACTGCGGAACTGCTCGGGCTTGACGCTGGCCTTGACCACCGCGTCGATCTCCTCGTCGCTGGGCCAGATGTCCTTGAGCGTGACCGCGTTGCCGTCGGCATCGATCCCCAACACGTCCTGTTCGATGTCGAAGCGCACCGTGCCGGCGATCGCGTAGGCGATCACCAGCGGCGGTGAGGCCAGGAAGGCCTGCTTGGCGTAGGGATGGATGCGGCCGTCGAAGTTGCGGTTGCCGCTGAGCACTGCCGTGGCGTAGAGATCGCGGTCGATGATCTCCTGCTGGATCGCCGGGTCCAGCGCACCGCTCATGCCGTTGCAGGTGGAGCAGGCGAACGCGACGATGCCAAAGCCCAGTTGCTCGAGTTCGGGCAGCAGGCCACTCTCGCGCAGATACAGCTCGACCGCCTTCGACCCGGGCGCCAGCGACGTCTTGACCCACGGCTTGCGCAGCAGGCCGCGCGCGTTCGCGTTGCGCGCCAGCAGGCCGGCGGCGATCACGTTGCGCGGGTTGGAGGTGTTGGTGCAGCTGGTGATCGCGGCGATGATCACCGCGCCATCGGGCATCGTGCCCTCAAGCGGCATCTCCCACGCACCGGCGATGCCGCTGGCGGCGAGGTCGCGGGTCGCGACCCGCTTGTGCGGGTTCGAAGGGCCGGCCATGTTGCGCACCACGCTCGACAGATCGAAGTGCAGCGTGCGCTCGTACTGCGCGCCATCGAGGGCATCGGCCCACAGGCCGGCGGCCTTGGCATAGGTCTCCACCAACTGCACCTGGGCATCGTCGCGACCGGTCAGACGCAGATAGTCGAGCGTGTTGTCGTCGATGAAGAACATCGCTGCGGTCGCACCGTATTCGGGCGCCATATTGGAGATCGTCGCGCGATCGCCGATGGTCAGCGCCGCTGCGCCGGGGCCGCGGAACTCCAGATACGCGCCGACCACCTTCGACTTGCGCAGGAACTCGGTCAGCGCCAGCACCACATCGGTCGCGGTGATGCCCGGACCCGGACGACCCGCGAGCTCCACACCGACGATCTCGGGGGTGCGCATCCACGACGCGCGCCCGAGCATGACGTTCTCCGCCTCCAGGCCGCCGACACCGATCGCAATCACTCCCAGCGCATCGACATGCGGGGTGTGGCTGTCGGTGCCGACACAGGTGTCGGGAAACGCGACGCCGCGTCCCTGGGCGGCCTGCTGGGTGTAGATCACCGGCGACATCTTCTCCAGGTTGATCTGGTGCATGATCCCGTTGCCCGGCGGAATCACCTCGACGTTGCGGAACGCCCGCTTGGTCCAGTCGATGAAGTCGAAGCGGTCGGCATTGCGCCGGTCCTCGATCGCCCGGTTCTTGGTGAACGCATCGGGATCGAAGCCGCCGCACTCCACCGCCAGCGAATGGTCGACGATCAGTTGCACCGGCACCACCGGATTGACCTTGGCCGGGTCACCGCCCTGCTCGGCAATCGCATCGCGCAGGCCCGCCAAGTCCACTAGCGCCGTCTGGCCGAGGATGTCGTGACAGACCACGCGCGCCGGATACCACGGGAAGTCGAGGTCGCGGCGCAGCTCGATCAACTGCCGCAACGCATCGTCGAGCAGCGCCGGATCGCAGCGTCGCACGAGGTTCTCGGCATGCACACGGGCGGTGTAGGACATGCGGGCGTAGGCGCCGGGCGACAGCGCCTCGACCGCCTCACGTGCGTCGAACCAATCGAGGTCGGTACCGGGAAGGGGCTTGCGGTGCTGGCTGTTCATGGCTGGCTACTTCGAAGAAGGGCGTTTGATGCCGAAGGCGGATGGGGCGCTTACTTGCGCTCGGCCAGCGGCACGAACGGCTGGTCCTCGGGACCGGTGTAGTTGGCGCTGGGGCGGATGATCTTGCCGTCGATGCGCTGCTCAATGACGTGCGCGCTCCAGCCCGCGGTGCGGGCGATGACGAACAGCGGGGTGAACATCGCCGTCGGCACGCCCATCATGTGGTAGCTCACCGCGCTGAACCAGTCGAGGTTGGGGAACATCTTCTTGATGTCCCACATCACCGTTTCCAGGCGCTCGGCGATGTCGTACATCTTGCGGCTGCCGACCTCGTCGGACAGTTCCCGCGCGACGTCCTTGATGACCACGTTGCGTGGATCGCTGACGGTGTACACCGGGTGGCCGAAGCCGATGATCACTTCCTTCTTCTCCACGCGCGCGCGGATGTCGGCCTCGGCCTCGTCCGGCGTGTCATAGCGCTTCTGCACTTCGAAGGCGACTTCGTTGGCACCGCCATGCTTGGGCCCGCGCAGCGCGCCGATGCCGCCGGCGATGCACGAATACAGGTCGCTGCCGGTGCCTGCGATCACGCGGCTGGCGAACGTCGAGGCATTGAATTCGTGCTCGGCGTAGAGGATCAGCGAGGTGTGCATCGCCCGGACCCACGACTCGCGCGGCGGGACGCCGTGCAGCAGATGCAGGAAGTGCCCGCCGATCGAGTCGTCGTCCGTCTCCACGTCGATGACACGGCCGTTGTGGCTCCAGTGGTACCAGTACAGCAGCATCGAACCGAGGCTGGCCATCAACTTGTCGGCGATGTCGCGCGCGCCCGGATGGTTGTGGTCGTCTTTCTCGGGCAGCACGCATCCGAGCACCGACACGCCGGTGCGCATGACGTCCATCGGATGCGCCGACGGCGGCAGCTCTTCCAGCGCCGCCTTGACCGCCGCCGGCAGGCCGCGCAGCGACTTGAGCTTGGCCTTGTAGCCACGCAGCTCGGCTTCGTTGGGCAGCTTGCCGTGGACCAGCAGATAGGCGATCTCCTCGAACTCGCTGGTGCGCGCGAGATCGAGAATGTCGTAGCCGCGGTAGTGCAGGTCGTTGCCGCTGCGGCCGACCGTGCACAGCGCGGTGTTGCCGGCGGCCGTGCCGCTCAGCGCGACGGACTTCTTCGGCTTGAAGCCGGGGGCGGTGGTGGCGGTGTCGCTCATCTGGGATCTCCGGTGAATGCCTGGATGGATCGCTTACTGCTTGTTGGATGCGAACAGCGCGTCCAGCCGCTGCTCGAAGGCGTGATAGCCGATGCGCTCGTACAGTTCCTCGCGCGTCTGCATCGCATCGACGACGTTCTGCTGGTGGCCGTCGCGGCGCACGGTGGCGTAGACGTTCTCGGCCGCCTTGTTCGCGGCGCGGAACGCCGACAGCGGGAACAACTGGATCGCCACCCCCGCCGAGGCCAACTCGTCGCGGGTGAACAGCGGCGTCTTGCCGAACTCGGTGATATTGGCCAGCACCGGCACCTTCACCGCATCGACGAACCGGCGGTAGGTCTCGAGGTCGTAGGCCGCCTCGGCGAAGATGCCATCGGCGCCGGCCTCGACGCAGGCGATCGCGCGTTCGATCGCGGCATCCACGCCGTCGACCTGGATCGCATCGGTGCGCGCGATCAGAAAGAAATCGGGATCGGTCTTGGCATCGGCCGCCGCCTTGACCCGGTCGACCATCTCGCCCTGCGACACGATCTCCTTGCCCGGCCGATGGCCGCAGCGCTTGGCGCCGACCTGGTCCTCGATATGGCAGGCCGCAGCGCCGGCCTTGATCAGCGATTTGACCGTGCGCTCGATGTTGAAAGCGCTCGGCCCGAACCCGGTATCGATGTCGACCAGCAACGGCAGATCGCAGACGTCGGTAATCCGGCGCACGTCGATCAGCACATCCTCGAGCGTGTTGATGCCCAGATCCGGCAGGCCGAGCGAGCCAGCAGCGACGCCGCCGCCCGACAGATAGATCGCCTGGAACCCGGCGCGTTTGGCGAGCAGCGCGTGGTTGGCGTTGATCGCACCGATCACCTGCAACGGCGACTCGGCGGCGAGGGCGGCGCGGAACCGGGCGCCAGCGGACAGGGTGCTCATCGATGCGACTCCGGGACTGCGGTGTACCGCGATGACGCGCAATGTGTCACTGTACGAATGGTTGATCAATCTTGATCGAATCAATCAATACATCGGAATTCACAGTGAATGCGAACGATGGCGATCTGATGTCCGCCGCCGAGGCCTGCGCGGCACTCGGCATCAGCACCGCGACCCTGTACGCCTACGTGAGCCGCGGCCTGCTGGAATCGCGCCCGGGGCCGGACCATCGCAGTCGCGTCTATCTGCGCCAGGACGTGGAGCGCCTGCGCCAACGCAAGCGCGCCGGGCGCGGCGCGGCCCGCGGCGCGGCGCAGAGCCTCGACCGCGGCCTGCCGGTCATGGAGACGCGGATCTCGCTGATCCGGCCCGACAGCCCCTACTACCGGGGGCGCTCGGCGGTGGCGATGGTCGAAGCCGGGGCGACGCTCGAGGACGCGGCTCGACTGCTGTGGGACTGCGGCGACAGCGACCCGTTCGATGCCGCCGTCGACCCGTGGCCGGCGCGGGTCGCGACGATCGCCGGCGATGCCACGCTGCCGCCGATCGAGCGCGCGATGGCGGTCCTGCCGCTGCTCGCGCCCGATCTGCGCCACTCCCTGAGCGCGGCGCCGGCCGCCAAGCGCGGCATCGCAGCGACGCTGCTGCGGCAGAACGCGGCGCTGCTGGTCGCCGGCCAGCCCGATGCACGGCCCGTCCACGTGGTGCTCGCCGAGGCCTGGTGTCCGGGCGATGCGGTCTTCGCGGACCTGGTCCGGGCCGCCCTGGTGCTGTGCGCCGATCATGAGCTCAACGTCTCGGCCTTCGCCGCGCGCGTGGTCGCGTCCACCGGCGCGCACCTGCACGCGACCGTCTGCGCGGGTCTGGCCGCCCTGTCGGGACCGCGCCATGGTGGCGCGACGGCACGTGCGCATGCGCTGATCCGCGAAGCCTGCGACACGCCCTCGCCGGCCGGCTACATCGCCGAGCGCTGGCAGCGCGGCGACGACCTGCCCGGCTTCCACCATGTGCTGTATCCAGACGGCGACCCGCGCGCGGCGCATGTGCTGGCGCGGCTGCGCGCCACGCGCGGAGACACGCCGCGGATGCGCCAGGTCGAGACGGTCATTGCCGCGGCCGCCGAGACCAGCGGCCGACCGCCCAACATCGACGGCATGCTGGCGGCGATCTGCTTCGTCCATGACCTTCCGGCGACGCCTGCGCTGGCGATATTCGCGGCCGGGCGATTGTCGGGCTGGCTGGCGCACGCGCTGGAACAGCAGGCGCTGGGCCGGCTGATCCGGCCCCGCGCGCGCTACACCGGTATCGAGCCGGAGTGAACGCACGGCAGCCGGGGCTGGCCCCGGCCGCACACCTGGGGTCGCTTCGACGTCAACGGAAGGACGCGGCCACGCTCATCCGGCATCGGCGCCGCGCGCGAGCACCCGGCGCACCTCCTCCAGCGCGTTCGGGTCGTCCAGCGTCGACAGGTCGCCGGGGTCGCGCGATTCGGCCAGGGCCTGCAACGAGCGCCGCAGCAGCTTGCCCGAACGCGTCTTCGGCAGCGCACTGACCACGTACACCCGCGCGGGCCGCGCGACGGCGCCGAGCTGGTCGGCCACCGTGCGCATCATCTCCCCGGCAGTGGCGTGCTGGGCCTGGGGATCGGACGCGGCCTGCTTGAGCGTCGCGAACACGATCGGCACCTGCCCCTTGATCTCGTCGGCCACGCCGATCACCGCGGCCTCGGCGACGGCCGGATGGCTGGCCACCGACTCCTCGATCTCACGCGTCCCCAGGCGGTGGCCGGCGACGTTGATGACGTCGTCGGTGCGCCCGAGGATGAAGGTGTAGCCGTCCTCGTCCTGGATCGCCCAGTCCAGCGAGCTGTAGACCAGCGCCTTGAAATGCGAGAAGTAGCTCGACACAAAGCGTGCATCGTCATTCCACACCGTGGTCATACAGCCCGGCGGCAACGGCGGCTGGATCACCAGCACGCCCTTGGTGCCCGGCGGCACCCGCTCGCCGGTCGCCTCGTCGATCACGCGCAGGTCGTATCCAGGCGTCGGCAGCCCGGGCGAGCCGAACTTCACCGGCTTCATTTCGACGCCGGGCATCAGCGCCAGCACCGGCCAGCCGGTCTCGGTCTGCCAGTAGTTGTCGATGATCGTCGTGTCGCCCAGGCCTGCGTTGATCCAGCTCGCGGTCGGCTCGTCGAGCGGCTCGCCGGCCAGAAACAGATACCGCAGTGCCGACAGGTCGTACTGGCGCAGGAACTTCGGGTCCTGCTTCTTCAGCACGCGGATCGCAGTCGGCGAGGAAAACATCGTGCGCACGCCATAGTCGGCGCAGATCTTCCACCAGATGCCCGCGTCGGGCGCCGTCGGCAAGCCTTCGTAGAGGATCGCGGTGGCGCCGGCGATCAGCGGGCCATAAACGTTGTAGGAGTGGCCGACCGCCCAGCCGACGTCGGACGTCGAGAACATCGCCTGGCCCGGACGCACGTCGTAGATCGCCCACATCGACAGCGCCATCGCAACCGCGTAGCCGCCGACGTCGCGCTGCACGCCCTTGGGCTTGCCGGTCGTGCCCGAGGTGTAGAGCAGGTAACTGGGTTCGTTGGATTCCAGCCATTCGACCGGCACATCGCTGCCGGCGTGCGCGGCGCGCAGCGTGGCGTAGTCGACGTCGCGCCCCTCGACCCGCGACCCGCCGGGCGCAAGCCCGCGGTCAACGATCAGCACGCGCGGCGGCGGCGAGGTCGCTTGCGCCAGCGCCGCATCCACCAGCGGCTTGTAGGGAATGACCTTGCCACCGCGGCTGCCGGCATCGGCCGCGATCAGCAGCGCAGGCTTGGCGTCGTCGATGCGCAATGCCAGGTTGTGCGCGGCGAAGCCACCGAAGACCACCGAATGCACCGCACCGATGCGCGCGCAGGCGAGCATCGCGAACACCGTCTCGGCCATGTTGGGCATGTAGATGACCACGCGATCGCCGCGCCCGACGCCGAGCGCGACCAGGACTGCGGCGAAGTCGACGACCTCGCGATGCAGTTGGCGATAGCTGAGCTCGCGCGTTTGCCCCGTCTCGCTCGAGATCGCGACCAGCGCGAGCCGATCGCCGCCGGTCTCGAGATGGCGGTCGACCGCGTTGTAGCAGAGATTGGTCAGGCCGCCGACGAACCACTTGCGAAACGGCGGCTTCGAATCATCAAGGATTCGCTCGGGCGCCTTGTGCCAGTGGATCGCCTGCGCCTGCTCGCCCCAGAAACCCTCGGGGTCCTCGATGGAGCGGCGATGGAAGTCGTCGTAACGCATGGCCCTGCCTACGGATGGGAGGATCCCGAAGGCTAGACCGTGGAGCGCGCCGGCCGCGCTACGACGTTGGTCTAGTACGCGCGCATCCATGGCCTGCGACGGCCAGGATCGCGTCATGGCGGCGCGTGCGCGGCATCGCCACTGCCGGGCGGACGTCGCCTGCACCGGATACGACAAGGCCGGCCCAAGGGCCGGCCTTGCGAGGCAAACGCGGTGCCGGTCAACCCAGCAGGTGCGCGACGCCCGAACGCTCTTCCTCGAGCTCGGCCAGGGTCTTGTCGATGGCCTTCTGGCTGAAGTCGTCGATCGGCAGGTCGCGGACGATCGTGTACTCACCGTTCTCGGTGGTCACCGGGAAGCCGAAGATCACGCCTTCGGGGATGCCGTAGGACCCATCGGAGGGAATGCCCATCGTGGTCCACTTGCCGTTCGAGCCGAGCACCCAGTCGCGCACGTGATCGATGGCAGCGTTGGCGGCCGAGGCGGCCGACGACAGACCACGGGCCTCGATGATCGCCGCGCCACGCTTGCCGACCTGCGGGATGAAGGTTTCGGCGTTCCAGGCGTCGTCGCCGATCTTGTCCTTCAGCGATGCGCCGCCGACGGTCGCAAAGCGGTAGTCGGGGTACATGGTCGGGCTGTGGTTGCCCCAGACGATCAGCTTCTCGATCTCGCCCACGGCCACGCCGGCCTTGGTCGACAGTTGGCTCAGTGCGCGGTTGTGGTCCAGGCGCAGCATTGCGGTGAAGTTCTTGGCCGGCAGGTCGGGCGCGGACTTCATCGCGATGTAGGCATTGGTGTTGGCGGGGTTGCCGACGACCAGCACCTTGACGTCGCGCGAGGCGACCTTGTTCAGTGCGGCGCCCTGGGCGGTGAAGATCTTCGCGTTTTCCAGCAGCAGATCCTTGCGCTCCATGCCCGGGCCGCGGGGACGCGCACCGACCAGCAGCGCGATGTCGGCGTCCTTGAACGCGACTTCAGGATCGTCGGTCCCGACGGTACCGGCCAGCAGCGGGAACGCGCAGTCCTCCAGCTCCATGATCACGCCCTTGAGCGCGGCCTGCGCCTTGTCGATCGGCAGTTCGAGCAGCTGCAGGATCACCGGCTGGTCCTTGCCCAGCATCTCGCCGGAGGCGATCCGGAACAGCAGCGCATAGCCGATCTGGCCGGCGGCGCCGGTCACGGCAACACGGACGGGCTTCTTCATCGTCAATCCTCTCGTATCAAATCGAACGGTTACGTGGGTGGGGGCGAACCAGGCGGCGGCGCCGTCGGCTCAGGTCAATTCCGCGAAGAACTCGCGGATGCGGGTCAGCCCGGGCACCAGTTGCGCCTCCGGGCAGGTGTAGCTGATACGCAACGCCCGCGGCTCGCCGAAGGCCGAGCCGGGCACGCAGGCCACGCCCTTGGCCTCGAGCAGCGCATTGCACAGGTCGACATCGTTCTCGATACGCAGGCCGCCATGCGACTTGCCGAACGCGACGCTGATGTCGGGAAACACGTAGAAGGCGCCGGCAGGTTTGGGGCATACGACGCCCGGAATCTCCGCCAGCGCGGCCATCACCACGTCGCGACGCGCCTGGAACTCGGCGCACTTGGCCCTGGGCACGTCCTGGGGACCGGACAGGGCGGCGACCGCGGCCGCGGTCACGACCTCCGGCACGTTGGTGATGTGGTTGGAATTCATCGTCACAAAGGCGGTCGCCACGCGCTCGGGGCCGGCCAGCAGGCCGACGCGCCACCCCGGCATGCCGTAGGTCTTGGACAACGAGTCGACGAAGATCGTGCGCTCGCGCAGTTCGGGGCGGGCCTGCGTGACGTGGTGGTAGCCGATACCGTCGAACACCATCGCGTTGTAGATGTCGTCGGTGACGATCCAGGTGTCGGGATGGCGCGCCATCACATCCGCCAGCGCGGCGATCTCGGCCTGGGTGTAGACCATGCCGGTCGGGTTGGACGGGTTGTTGAACAGGAAGACCTTGGGCCGTTGCGCCAGCGCGGCGTCGAGCTGGGCCGGGGTCAGCTTGTAGTCCTGTTCCGGCGGGCACGGCAGCAGCCGGATGTCGGCGCCGACGATCTGCGCGATGTCGAGATAGGTCGTCCAGTACGGCGTGGCGAACGCGAACCCGTCGCCTTCGTCCAGCAGCACTTCGGCCAGCGTGTAGAGGATGTGCTTGGCGCCGATGCCGCTCGCGCAATGGGCGCGCGTATAGCCCGGCAGGCCGATGCGATCGAGATGGCCGATGAAGGCGTCGAGCAGCGCATCGCCGCCACGGTTGCTGCCGTACTGGCCGCTGTCGCGGTCGAGCGCATCGCGCGCGGCGGCATAGACGTGCGGGCCGGGCAGAAAGTTCGGCACGCCGATCGAGAAACTGATGATGTCCCGCCCCTCGGCCTTCAGACGCTTGGCCTTCTCGGCGACCTGCATGATGGCGCTGGGCTTGGCGCGACCGGTGCGCGCAGCGAGCTGGAGCATCGCACAACCTCGTTTGGGGAGGGCTGGCCGGCAGCTGGAGAGAGCGGTTTTTCCGGCGCGAAATGGTATCACGGCACTTCGGTGCGACCGCGCCAAGGGGCCGCCCTACCCGCTGCACGGCGGTGCGCGGGCGTCAGGCCGGGGCATTGGCGCCTACAGATAGTCCAGCACGTCGCCCAGGTCGTAGTTCTCGTCGAAGTAGGCCTGCCACTTTGCGTAGACCTCGCGCAGGCAGGCCGGCGTGGTACAGGCGTCGAGTTGCTGGACCACCACCGCCGCGGTGCGGTCGCCGTCGGGGTAGCGCGCCGACAGCTCGACCAGTTGCGCGTGCAGGTTGCGGTCGAGCGCGGCGAAGTCGTCGCGGTTGCAGACCAGCGTCGCCCGCAGGCTGCCCTGGGCGGCGTCGGTATCGCAGGCCACTGCCGGGACCTGGTCGGCCTGCGAGACGGCGAGCGTGATCTCCTGGCGATCGCGCGGGGTGAGGCGGCGCACGAAGCCCAGTTCCTCGGTCTGCCCCTGCGCCCAGGTCAGGCGCAGCGTGAAGCCGTCGCCGGCGGCCGGATCGCGCACCTTGCGCAGTGTGGCGGTCTCGTCAGGCCCGTCTTGACGGTCGATGCGGAAGGCCAGGGTCTGGTTGTCGAGGTCCACGTCCTCGACAGCGCCGTCGAGCCAGGCACCGTCGCGCAGAATCCGCAGGCCCGCGCCGGCCTGGTATTCGATGGCGTAGACCGTCTGCGCATCGTCGCCCTGCGCGCCGCCGGTGCTCCAGATGCCCTCCAGGCTCTGTTCGAACGCCGGATCCTGGGGCTGCGATGCCGCCGGCGACGGTGTGGACGGGGCCAGCTGTGCGTCCTCGGATGGGCGATCGCATGCGCCCAGGCCCAGCAGCAGGGCCGGCAGCAGCGCGAGGGATCGCAGGCGGGCAGGCGATGTCATGGCGTCCCTCACAGCAGGCAGGCCGGCAATGCGCCGGCCTGCCGATTGCATCACGCCGCGAGGGTCTTGTTCCACTCCGCGACGCGATCGGCCTTGGCGGCCAGCACGGCCTCGGCGTCGCCTTCGATCTTCACCGACTTGATGACGTCGCCCTGCTTGATCGCATCCACCACGTCCAGGCCCTGCGTGACCTTGCCGAACACGGTGTGCTTGCCGTCCAGCCAGTCGGTCTTGATGTGGGTGATGAAGAACTGGCTGCCGTTGGTGTTGGGACCGGCGTTGGCCATCGACAGCACACCGCGTTCATGCTTGACGCCGTTGTTCGTTTCATCTTCGAAACGATAGCCCGGGCCGCCGCGGCCCGAGCCCTCGGGGCAGCCGCCCTGGACCATGAAGTCGGCGATGACGCGGTGGAAGTTCAGCCCGTCGTAGAAGCCGCGCTTGGCCAGGTTGACGAAGTTGGCGACGGTCAGCGGGGCCTTGTCGGCGAACAGTTCGACCTGGATCTGGCCACGGTCGGTATCGAATACGGCGTGCAGGGACATCGGGAATCCTGGGTTGGGGTGGTCCGACAGGCTGGATGCGGCCCCAATGGCCGATTTCAAGCCGCCTGTCGCGCGCGGCGCGCGACAAGGTATGATAGCCGGCTTCCTCCACTGCCCTAGCGCGCCAGGTCAAAGCCAGGTGCGGCCTTGCCCATGTCTCTCGAACGCCTGCGCAACATCGCCATCGTCGCCCACGTCGACCACGGCAAGACCACCCTCGTCGACCAGTTGCTCAAGCAGTCGGGCACCCTGTCCGAACGCACCGTGCTCGCCGAGCGCGTGATGGACAGCAACGACCAGGAAAAGGAACGTGGCATCACGATCCTGGCCAAGAACACCGCCATCAACTGGCAAGGCAACCGCATCAACATCGTCGACACCCCCGGCCACGCCGACTTCGGCGGCGAGGTCGAGCGCGTGCTGTCGATGGTCGACTCGGTGCTGATCCTGGTCGACGCGATGGACGGGCCGATGCCGCAGACCCGCTTCGTGACCCAGAAGGCGTTCGCGATGGGCTTCAAGCCGATCGTCGTCGTCAACAAGATCGACCGCCCCGGCGCGCGCCCCGACTGGGTCATCGACCAGGTGTTCGACCTGTTCGACAAGCTCGGCGCGACCAACGAGCAGCTCGACTTTCCGATCGTCTACGCCTCGGCGCTGCACGGCTATGCGAGCCTGGACGACAGCGTCCGCTCGGGCGACATGACCCCGCTCTACGAAGCGATCATGCAGCACGTGCCGGCCCCGAAGTCGACATCGACGGCGCGTTCCAGATGCGCATCAGCCAGCTCGACTACAACAACTTCGTCGGCCTGATCGGCATCGGCCGCATCCAGCGTGGCAAGCTGAAGAAGAACATGCCGGTGAGCGTCGTCGACCGCGAAGGCAAGAAGCGCCAGGGCAAGGTCGTGCAGGTGCTGGGCTTCCTGGGCCTGGAGCGCGTGGAAGTCGAGGAGGCGCAGGCCGGCGACATCGTCGCGATCGCCGGCGTGCAGGACCTGTCGATCTCCGACACCGTCTGCGCGCTCGACACCCCCGAAGCACTGCCGGCGCTGACCGTCGACGAGCCGACGATCTCGATGACCTTCCAGGTCAACAACTCGCCGTTCGCCGGCAGCAAGGAGCACAGCGGCGGCAAGTTCATCACCAGCCGCCAGATCCGCGAGCGCCTGGAGCGCGAGACGCTGCACAACGTTGCGCTGAAGGTCGAGGAGACCGCCGACGCCGACAAGTTCCTGGTCTCGGGCCGTGGCGAGCTGCACCTGTCGGTGCTGATCGAGAACATGCGCCGCGAAGGCTACGAGTTGGCCGTGTCGCGCCCGGAAGTGATCATCAAGGAGATCGACGGCCAGCTGATGGAACCGGTCGAGCAGCTCGTGGTGGACATCGAAGAGCAGCACCAGGGCGGCGTGATGGAGAAGCTCGGCACCCGCAAGGCCCAGCTCAAGAACATGGAGCCCGACGGCAAGGGCCGCGTGCGTCTGGACTACATGATCCCGGCGCGCGGTCTGATCGGCTTCCAGAACGAGTTCAAGACCCTGACCCAGGGCTCGGGTCTGCTGTTCCACGTCTTCGACCACTACGGTCCCAAGGAGACCGGCCCGATCGCCAAGCGCAACAACGGCGTGATGATCGCCAATGCGCCGGGCATGACGCCGGCCTACTCGCTCGGCCCGCTGGAAGAGCGCGGCCGGCTGTTCGCGGCCGAAGGCGACAACGTCTACGAGGGCCAGTTGGTCGGCATCCACTCCAAGGACAACGACCTGACAGTCAACGTCATCAAGGGCAAGCCGCTGACCAACGTCCGCGCCTCGGGCAAGGACGACGCGATCAAGCTGACCCCGGCGCTGAAGTACTCGCTGGAACAGGCCCTGGATTTCATCGAGGACGACGAGCTGGTCGAAGTCACCCCGAAGGAAATCCGGCTGCGCAAGAAGCTGCTGACCGAAAGCGACCGCAAGCGCGCCTCCCGCGCCGCGTGAGCCAGGCGCTGTTCCCGGGGTGGCGGCCCGACGCTGCCGGTCGGGCGGCGCTCGCGACGCTGTCGCAACGCCTGCAGGAGGCGCGTCCATCGGACGCGCCTTCTTTGCAACTGCGACGCGCCGATCAGTGGCATGCCACGCTCTGCTTCATCGGCCACGACGTGGGCCATCTCGCAACGCCCGCACTGCTCGATGCGTTCGCGGCTGTCGGGGCCCGGATCCCGCCGCACACGTGCACCCTCGAACGGCTCGTCTACTGGCGCCAGTCGGGAGCGGTCGTCGCGTTGCCGCACAACTGTGTGGCCCTGCAGGCGCTGTGCGATGCGACGCGTGATGCGATCCGCCGCTGCGGCATCACGCCGGCGCAGGTGACGACCCAACCGCACGTGACCCTGGCCTATCTGCCGAAGGGACTCGACGCGCAGTCCTGGCTCGACACCGTCGACTGCGACATCGGCCCGCTGACGGTCGATACCTTCGAACTGCTGTTCAATCCCGGCGGTCGCTACGACGTGCTCGGCAGCTGGCCGCTGACTGGCGCTCCGCTGCCCCCGCCGCCGCGCCAGGATGCGTTGTTCTGATGGCCGACGACCTCACCCCTGCACACAACGGCCTGCGCGCAATCGCGCTGTTCGAGGCGAGCAAGGGCGCCGTCGCCCTGCTCGTCGCCGGCGGCCTTGCAGCAATCGGGCCCGATGCGCTGCAGCACCAGGTCGAGCGCGTGCTCATGCGGTTTGGCGCGGATGCCGATCGCTTCGGCACGGATCTGCTCGACGCGATCACGCCGCAGACGCTGCATATCGCGATTGCCGTCGCGTTGATCTATGCGGCCATGCGCCTGCTCGAAGCCTGGGGTCTGTGGTGGCACCGCGCCTGGGCCTCGTGGCTCGGCGTCATCGGCGCCGCCGCGTATCTGCCGTTCGAGATCTACGCGCTCTGGCACCACCCCGACTGGATGACCTGGGGTGTGTTCCTGCTCAATCTGCTGATCGTGCTGGTGCTGGCCCGCGATCTGTACCGGCGACGCGCGGGCGGCTGAAGCAACCCTAGAAACGGTCAGATCTCAGACGCGAGCACCACTGAGCCTTTATTTCGGCGAAAGCTGGATTCTGACGACTTCGTTCTCTCACACCGAAAGACTCAGGCCCTGAAGCACGCCGACTTCGGATGGGCATCGGCCTGCCGGCCGGAAGCAGCTCTCCCCTCGGTCAAGGCATCCTGCCTTGACTCGGGCGCACGCCATCCATGGCGTGCTAGACGCAGCCACCGGCCGTCAGTCCGCCGCCTCGAACTTCCAGCCGCAGTGCGTTGTGCCGGCTGGGGGTTGCGCAGAGCGGGCCATGGATGGCCCGCGGCGGCGAGTCAGCCATGGATGGCTGCCGAGCCGAGGAGCAACCCCCGGTCGGCGCAACGCTGTCTCCGAAGCCAGGCACTGGTGCGGCAACGAGCTGCACTAGAGCCTTATAGGCAGCTGGCCTCTCTCAGCTACGCCAACGCAGCTCACCCCACCGCGCGGCCGACCTGTGCGCGCTTGCGCACGATCAGCATCGCCGTCTCCAGCGCCTGCTCGTAGTTGAGCCGCGGATCGACCTGGCTCTTGTAGGCGCGCTCCAGATCGACCTCGGTCAGCGCCCGTGCGCCGCCCATGCACTCGGTGACGTCCTCGCCGGTCAGCTCCAGGTGCACGCCCCCCAGGCGGGTACCGGCCGCGGCATGCAGATCGAACGCCTGCTCGATCTCGCTGCGGATGTTGTCGAAGCGCCGGGTCTTGAAGCCGTTGCGGGTCGACTCGGTATTGCCGTGCATCGGGTCGCAGATCCACAGCACGCGGCGGCCGGAGCGCTTGACCGCATCGAGCAGTGCCGGCAGGCGCTCGGCGATCTTCGTCGCGCCCATCCGGTGGATCAGGCTCAGTCGCCCCGGCTCGTCGTCGGGATTGAGCAGCTCGATCAGACGCAGCAGCTCGTCCGGCGTCGAGGTCGGCCCGACCTTGACCCCGATCGGATTTCGCAGGCCGCGGAAGTACTCCACATGCGCGCCGTCGAGCGCTGCGGTGCGCACGCCGATCCAAGGGAAATGCGTGCTGAGGTTGAACCAGCCCCACTGGCGCGGCACCTGGCGCGTCTGCGCCTCCTCGTAGGGCAGCAGCAGCGCTTCGTGAGAGGTGTAGAAATCGACACGCTTGAGCGTGTGCACCTGGGTGCCGGCCAGCGTCTCCATGAAACGCACCGCATCGCCGAGCCCCGAGACCATGCGCTGGTACTCCTCGGCCAGCGGCGAATGCCCCACCCAATCCAGCCCCCAATACTCGGGGTGATGCAGATCGGCAAAACCACCGTCGATCAACGAGCGGACGAAGTTCATCGTCATCGCCGAGCGCGCGTGCGCCTTGATCATGCGGCGCGGATCCGGGGTCCGCGCCTGCGCGGTGAACCCCGGCGCATTGACCACATCGCCGCGATAACTCGGCAAGGCGACGCCGTCGCGCACTTCGGTCTCGGCCGAGCGCGGCTTGGCGTACTGGCCTGCGAACCGGCCAACCCGCACGACCGGCAGGCGCATGCCATGCACGAGCACCAGGCTCATCTGCAGCAGCACCTTCAGGCGGTTGGAGATGATCTCGGAGGTGCAGTCGCCGAAATGCTCGGCGCAGTCGCCGCCCTGCAACACGAAGCGCTGGCCGTCCTGGGCTTCGGCCAACTGCTGCTTCAGGCTCAGGATCTCCCAGGAGGTCACCAACGGCGGCAATGCCCGGAGCTCGGCCTGCACTTCGCTCAGTGCCTCGGTATCGGGATACACCGGCAGCTGCGCAGCGGGACGGCTGCGCCAGCTCTCGGGGGCCCAGTCTTCAGGCAGGGTCACAGGGCGCAGACTGCGTTCGGCGGAAGCGGGCATCGGAACATCCTCGTGCGAGCGCACATCATCGCAGCTTGCTGCGCTGCGTCAATTTCGGCTGCCAGAAGGCGCGCTGCGCTGCGGGCGCCACGCGGCATACACCGCGACCGCACCCAGCAACAAGAACCACAGCAGGCTCCAGGCGGGCATCGACAGGCCCAGAAAGGTCCAGTCGATCGTGCCGCAGTCGCCGCTGCCGGTCAGGACCTTCTGGATCAGCGTGGGCGTGTCCATGGTCTGGCGCATGAAGGCGAACGGCGCGCCGCAGGTCACGAAGCCCGGCGGATGCATCTGCAGCCAGACATGCCGCCCGGCGATGCCGATGCCGACCGCGGCGGCGGCCAGACCCAGCACGCCGTAGACGCGCCGCCCGCCCTGCCTCTTGGGCGCATGCACTCCGGCGATCAGCAGCACCAGGCCCAGCGCCGCGAACGCGATGCGCTGGAAGATGCACAGCGGGCATGGCTGCAATCCCCACTGCAGCTGCGAGTAGATCGCAAAGCCGATCAGCGCAAAGCAGGCGACACCACCGACGAGCATCAGGGTGCAGAACGACCAGCGCAGTGGATTCATGGAAATGGGCCAGAAAGGGAGACGGCGATTATCCCGCCGCAGCGGCGAAAGCCAAAGACCTGCTGCGCAACGCGCCGGATCTGGACTCGCAACGATGCCCCCAGACGCAGAAAACCCCGGCATGGGCCGGGGTCTCTGGGAGACACGGATCGGGCGATGCCCGACCGGTCGGAATCACTCGGCGGCGTCGGCCTGCGGGCGATCGACCAGTTCGACGTAGGCCATCGGCGCGTTGTCGCCGGCGCGGAAGCCCGCCTTCAGGATGCGCAGGTAACCGCCCGGACGCGACTGATAGCGCGGGCCCAGCGTCGTGAACAGGGTGCCGACCGCTTCCTTGTCGCGCAGACGCGCGAATGCGAGGCGGCGGTTGGCGACGCCATCGACCTTGGCCAGGGTGATCAGCGGCTCGGCCACGCGGCGCAGTTCCTTGGCCTTGGGCAGGGTGGTCTTGATCAGCTCGTTCTTGATCAACGAGGCGGCCATGTTGCGGAACATCGCTTCGCGATGGGCGCTGGTGCGGTTGAACTTGCGACCGGCTTTCTGGTGGCGCATGGGTTGGATCCTTCAGTGGAATGGTGGGTCGTTGGACATCGTTGTCGCCTTCCTGGCGTTGTGACTTGGACTGCGGATGGTCCGAAAAACCGGTGATCCATCACCGGCGATCGCCGCGGGCCTCGAAGCCCGTCTGGCGATGCGCGAAAGGCGCGTCCTGATAGGACGCGCCTTCCACGTGTTGCATCAGCCAAGCATGCCGTGGCTGGAGACACCGGCCGGCGGCCAGTTCTCGAGCTTCATGCCCAGGGCCAGGCCGCGCTGCGCGAGCACTTCCTTGATCTCGGTGAGCGACTTCTTGCCCAGGTTCGGCGTCTTGAGCAGCTCGACCTCGGTCTTCTGGATCAGGTCGCCGATGTAGTAGATGCTCTCGGCCTTGAGGCAGTTG
Organism: Xanthomonas citri pv. mangiferaeindicae; assembly: GCA_002240395.1. Lineage (NCBI taxonomy): Bacteria > Pseudomonadati > Pseudomonadota > Gammaproteobacteria > Lysobacterales > Lysobacteraceae > Xanthomonas > Xanthomonas citri. Next base: position 2,582,406 of record CP016836.1, on the reverse strand, counting down.
GCCGAACGCACCGTCAGCTCCAGATCGTCGATCGGGCGCAGCAGAATCGGATCGACGCCCGGGGTCTGCGGCTTGGCGGCGCCGCGGTCGCGGTGCGTGAAGTCGCCGAACACCGACAGCTGCTCGGTGAGGATGTCGGCGGCGGTGCGCACGGCTTCCTCGGCATCGATCGTGCCGTTGGTCTCGATATCGATGACCAGCTTGTCGAGGTCGGTGCGCTGCTCGACGCGAGCGGCCTCGACCTCATAGGCGACGCGGCGGACGGGCGAGAACGACGCATCGAGCATCAGACGACCGATCGCACGGGTCTCCTCGTCGGGACGACGACGGGCGGCGGCCGGCTGGTAGCCGAAACCGCGCTCGATCTTCAGGCGCATGTTGATCGACGCATCCTTGGTCAGATGGCAGATCACGTGCTCGCCGTTGAGGATCTCGACGTTGTGGTCGGTCTTGATGTCGGCGGCAGTCACCACGCCCGGGCCCGACTTCGACAGCGACAGCGTCGCGCTTTCGCCGGTGCCCATGCGGATCGCGACGTCCTTGAGGTTCAGCAGGACTTCGAGCACGTCCTCCTGCAGGCCCTCGATGGTGCTGTACTCGTGCAGCACGCCGTCGATCTCGACTTCGGTGATCGCGAAGCCCGGAATCGACGACAGCAGCACGCGACGCAGGGCGTTGCCCAGCGTGTGCCCGTAACCGCGCTCCAGCGGCTCGATCACGACCTTTGCACGGTTGCCGGCAAGGCGTTCGATCTGCGGGCCACGGGGACGCAGTACCTGGTTGGCGGTAGCCGTCATGTTTGTGTGTCTCCTGGAGACCGTCCGCGCCGGGGGCGCGGAGGCCTGAATGAATTACTTCGAGTACAGCTCGACGATCAGCGCTTCGTTGATGTCCGCCGGCAGGTCGCCACGATCGGGCACGGCCTTGAACACACCACTGAACTTCTTCGAGTCGACCTCGACCCACGACGGCGACAGGTCCATCGACGAGGAGACGGTCAGAGCCTCCTGGACGCGGAGCTGCTTCTGGGCCTTCTCCGACAGCGCGATCGCGTCGCCGGCCTTGACCTGGTACGACGGCAGGTTGACCGGCTGGCCGTTGACCGTGACGCCGCGGTGCGACACCAGCTGGCGCGCGGCCGGGCGGGTGACGGCGAAGCCCATGCGGTAGACGACATTGTCGAGGCGGGTCTCGAGGAGCTGCAGCAGGTTTTCACCCGTGTTGCCCTTCTTGGTCGAGGCCTTCTTGTAGTAGTTGCGGAACTGACGCTCCAGCAGACCGTAGATACGCTTGACCTTCTGCTTCTCGCGCAGCTGGGTGGCGTAGTCGGACAGCTTGCCGCGACGGGTGTTGCCGGCGCCGTGCTGGCCGGGCTTCTGCTCGAGCTTGCACTTGGAATCCAACGCGCGCGTCGGGCTCTTGAGCGACAGGTCGGCGCCTTCGCGGCGCGCGAGCTTACAGGTAGGACCGATATAACGAGCCATTTCTTGATCGCTCCTTTAGACGCGACGCTTCTTCGGCGGACGGCACCCGTTGTGCGGGATTGGCGTCACGTCGATGATGTTGATGATCTTGTAGCCCACGTTGTTGAGCGAACGCACGGCCGACTCACGACCCGGACCCGGGCCCTTGATGCGAACTTCCAGCGACTTGACGCCGTAGTCGAGCGCGGCCTTGCCGGCCTTCTCGGCAGCCACCTGGGCTGCGAACGGGGTCGACTTGCGCGAACCGCGGAAGCCGGCACCGCCGGAGGTCGCCCACGAGAGCGCATTGCCCTGGCGGTCGGTGATCGTGACGATCGTGTTGTTGAACGAAGCGTGGACATGCGCGATGCCGTCAGTGACGACGCGCTTGATCTTCTTCTTGGTCTTGGTTGCGGACGGCTTGGCCATGAATAGGATTCCTTACTTCTTGATGGCCTTGCGCGGACCCTTGCGGGTACGAGCATTGGTCCGGGTGCGCTGGCCGCGCAGCGGCAGGCCGCGACGATGGCGCAGGCCGCGGTAGCACGACAGGTCCATCAGACGCTTGATCGCGATACCGACCTCACGACGCAGGTCGCCCTCGACCACGAACTTGCCGACTTCGGCGCGCAGGCGCTCGACTTCCGGCTCCGACAGGTCGCGGATCTTGGTGGTGGCCTCGACGCCCGCGGATTCGCAGACCTTCTTCGACCGGGTACGGCCGATGCCGTAGATGCTCTGAAGCCCGACCCAGACATGCTTCTGGGCAGGCAGGTTCACGCCTGCAATACGCGCCATGCGCGGATCTCCAACTGTTGGGGCTGCCGGGGGTTCAATCCCGACAAAAGGGAACATGAAATGATAGCAAGGCCTCGGAACTGCGTGCAGTCGCGCCCTGAACAAGCGGCTCGACCCGGCATGGGGAGTGTGCCCATGCTCCGGCGACGGTACCGGGGCGGCAACCGGGGACGACTCCCCAAAAGCCCCGCGCGCTACTCTGGCGTGCGGATCACCCTGCACCACCCGCGCCCGAGACCGCCGCGCGAGTCGCCCATCCTGGGGTCCGGCGCGTGTGTCCGGCCCCCGTGCCCCACCCTGCCGGGCGAGACGTGCGATGCCGGGGAGAGTCCCGGACCGCGAAGAATTCTGTGCCGGCGCACGAGGCAACCGGCGGCAGCAGAACAGCATACCACCAAGTGACGCCCGCCGCACGCCATCGGCGCAGGGCGGCACCACGCACCGCCCCGGACTGCGAGGCGGCGCCGAACGACGAACCGTCAGCGGGGGCGCGAGCCGCCCTTGAGGTTGGCCTTCTTGAGCAGGCTCTCGTACTGGTGCGACATCAGATGCGACTGCACCTGGGCAATGAAATCCATCACCACCACCACCACGATCAGCAGCGACGTGCCACCGAAGTGGAACGAACTGCCGAACTCGGCGCGCATGAACTCCGGCAACAGACAGACCAGCACCAGGTAGCCAGCACCCACCGCAGTCAGCCGGGTCAGCACGCCGTCGATGTAGTCGGCGGTGGCCTTGCCCGGACGGATGCCCGGGATCAGCGCACCGGACTTCTTCAGGTTGTCGGCGGTTTCCTGCGAGTTGAACACCAGTGCGGTGTAGAAGAACGCGAAACCGGCGATCAGACCACCGAACAGCAGCACGTACAGCGGCTCACCGGGCGACATCGCCTGTGCCAAGCGCTGCAGCCAGGTCGCCGATCCGGCCTCACCGAACCAGGTCGAGACCGTCGCCGGGAACATGATGATCGACGAAGCGAAGATCGCCGGGATCACGCCCGCCATGTTGAGCTTGAGCGGCAGGAACGAAGTCTGGTTCATGTACGCGTTGCGACCGCCCTGGCGGCGCGCGTAGTTGACAGTGATCCGACGCTGGCCACGCTCGACGAACACCACGAAGAACGTCGCCGCCAGCACCACCGCCACCAGCAGAATCGCCGCGATCGGGCTCATGTCGCCATTGCGCAGCGACTCGATCGTGCCGAACACCGCACCCGGCAGGCCGGCGACGATGCCCGCGAAGATGATCAGCGACACACCGTTGCCGATACCGCGCTCGGTGACCTGCTCGCCCAGCCAGACCAGGAACATGGTGCCGGCGGTGAGCGCGACGATCGCGGTCAGCACGAAGCCCATGCCCGGCGAATAGACGACCGGGATGCCGTTGTTGGCGCCCGAGCTCTGCAGCGCCACCGCGATACCCGCCGACTGGAAGATCGCCAGCGGGATCGCACCGATGCGCGACCACTGGGTGATGCGGCGCCGGCCCGACTCGCCTTCCTTCTGGATGGCCTTCAGGCTCGGCACCACCTGCACCAGCAGCTGCATGACGATGGACGCGGAGATGTACGGGATCACGTTCAGCGCAAACAGGCTGAAGCGCGACAGCGCACCACCGGAGAACATGTTGAACATGTCCACGATCGTGCCTTCCTGCTGCTCCATCAGCTGCAGCATGGCCTCGGGATTGACGCCCGGGACCGGGATGAAGCACCCGATGCGATAGACGATCAGGGCCCGAGCACGAACAGCAGGCGCTGGCGGAGCTCGGTGAACTTACCGAGCCCGGCGCCAACCCCACCCATTGCGCTGCCGCTCCGCGACATCGGCGATTACTCCTCGACCTTGCCGCCGGCCGCTTCGATCGCCGCACGGGCGCCAGCGGTGGCCAGCAGGCCCTTGAAGGTCAGCGCCTTGCCGATCTCGCCGTTCTTGACGATCTTGGCGCGCTTGGCGGTCGCCGGCACCAGCTTGGCGGCGCGCAGCGCGGCGAAATCGACCGTGCCTTCGAGCTTCTCGAGCTGGTACAGGAAGACTTCGGCGGTGTCGTTCTTCAGGCGCGAACGGAAGCCGACCTTCGGCAAACGCTTGCGCAGCGGCATCTGGCCGCCTTCGAAGCCGGCCTTGATCTTGCCCTTGCCCGAACGTGCAAACGAACCCTTGTGGCCGCGGCCGGCGGTCTTGCCGAGGCCCGAGCCGATACCGCGACCGACGCGGGTGCGCTCGGTGCGGGCGCCCGGTGCGGGCTTGAGAGTGTTGAGCTTCATATCGATTACTCCTCGACCCGGACCAGATAGTGGACCTTGTTGATCAGGCCACGGACCTGCGGGCTGTCCTTCAGTTCGCGCACGTCGTTGAGCTTGTTGAGGCCCAGCGCCTTGACCGACAGACGGTGCTTGGCCTGCGAACCGCGCAGACCCTTCACCAGGCGCACCTTGACGGTGCCGCCAGCGGCTTCGTTCTTAGCCATGGGTGATGTCCTCCAGCTTCTTGCCGCGCTTGGCCGCGATCTGTGCCGGCGAATGCATCTCCGACAGGCCGCGGATCGTCGCGCGCACCAGGTTGATCGGGTTGCGCGAACCCACAGCCTTGGCCAGCACGTCCTTCACGCCAACGGCCTCGAGCACGGCGCGCATCGCGCCACCGGCGATCACGCCGGTACCCTCGGAGGCGGGCTGCATGAACACGTTCGCCGCACCGTGGCGCGACTTGACCGTGTGCCACAGGGTGCTGCCGTTGAGATCGACGGCCTTCTGGTTCTTGCGGGCCTGCTCCATCGACTTCTGGATCGCGACCGGCACTTCGCGCGCCTTACCGTAACCGAAGCCGACCTTGCCGTTGCCGTCGCCGACGACCGTCAGCGCGGTGAACGTGAACTGGCGACCGCCCTTGACGGTCTTGCTGACGCGGTTGACCGTGATCAGCTTCTCGATCATGCCGTCGTCGAGTTCTTCGCGGTCGCGATTACGGTCGCGCCCGCGGTTTTCCCTTTCGTTTGCCATCTTGGATGCCTGTATTGGAGAAATGATGTACGGCTTAGGCCGCTTGGCGTTGTGATCTGGTGCGGTGGAACGCGGACGCGGCGCAGAAGGCCGCGGGCGTCCGGCACATCGCGTGCCGGCGCGTCAGGCGACGCCGCGCACAGGGCGCGGCGCCGACAGCATGAATCAGAACTGCAGGCCGCCTTCGCGCGCAGCGTCAGCCAGCGCCTTGATGCGACCGTGGTAGCGGTAGCCCGAACGGTCGAACGCAACGCGCTCGATGCCCGCAGCCTTGGCCTTCTCGGCGATGGCGCGGCCAACCTTGGCTGCGGCGTCGGCGTTCTTGCCGTTCTTCAGACCTTCGCGGACATCGCTCTGGGTCGTGCTGGCCGAAGCCAGGACCTTCGAGCCGTCCGAATTGAACAGTTGGGCGTAGATGTGCTGACCGGTGCGCAGCACCGACAGGCGCGGCACGCCCAGTTCGCGGATGCGCGCGCGGGTCGATTTGGCACGACGCAGGCGGGCGGTGTTCTTGATGCTCATGATGGTGACCTCGTGGAAGCGGATCGGCCTGGACACAGAAGTCGGGGGTGAGGACTGGGAAACCGCGGCGGTGCAGGCGCGCACCTGACGGTGGCTCGCATGCATCCGGATTTCCCCATCCCGATTCCCGGCCTTTACGCCTTCTTGGCTTCCTTACGGATGATGGTTTCGTCGGAGTACTTCACGCCCTTGCCCTTGTAGGGCTCCGGCGGACGGAATCCGCGGATCTTCGCGGCGACCTGGCCGACCATCTGCTTGTCCGCGCCCTGGACCAGGATCTCGGTCTGGGTGGGAGTGCTGAGGGTGATGCCTTCGGGCGCCTGGAACACGACCGGGTGCGAGAACCCGAGCGAGAGGTTCAGGTCCTTGCCCTGCACTGCGGCACGGTAACCGACGCCGACGAGCTCGAGCTTGCGCTCGAAGCCTTCGGACACGCCGTGGACCATGTTGGCGACGATCGCGCGCAGGGTGCCGGTCAGGGCGATCTGCGACGGGTCAGCGGCCGACAGCAGCGCAGTGCCGTCCTCGACCTTGACCTCGATGGACGCCGGCTTGGCGAGCGACAGGGTGCCCTTCGGGCCCTTGACGCTGACCAGCTCGGGCTGGATGTTGAGTTCGACGCCCTTGGGCAGGGCGATGGGCTTCTTGGCGACGCGGGACATTGTGCGCTTACTCCCTTAGGCCACGAAGCACAGGACTTCACCGCCGACGCCCTGCTGGCGCGCCTGCGCATCGGTCATGATGCCCTTCGACGTGGAGATGATGGCGATGCCGAGCCCATTGAGGACCTTGGGCAGCGCATCCTTGCCGCGGTACTGGCGCAGGCCCGAACGCGAGAAGCGCTGCAGGCGCTCGATCACCGGGCGGCCTTCGTAGTACTTGAGGACGATCTCGAGCTCGGCCTTGGCGCCGTTCTCGGTCACGCGGAAATCGCCGATGTACCCCTCGTCCTTGAGGACGGTGGCAATGGCGACCTTGATCTTGGAGGACGGCATCTTCACCGTCTGCTTGCCAACCGCTGCCGCATTCTTGATGCGGACCAGCATGTCGGCGATGGGATCAGTCATGCTCATGATGATTACCTTCTGAGTGCACCGATATCCGCTTTCGCGAATTCTAGTTTTGAACCGACCGGTGGCCCGGCCGGGGTACAGCGTGAGGGGCGGTATTGTACAGGCCCGGCGCCGGAACGCCAGACCCGTACCCCGCCCGCTCGATTACCAGCTGGCCTTGCGCAGGCCCGGCACGTCACCGCGCATCGTGGCTTCGCGCAGCTTGTTGCGGCCCAGGCCGAACTTGCTGTACACGCCACGCGGACGGCCCGTGAGGGCGCAACGGTTGACCTGACGCGAGGGCGACGAATCGCGCGGCAGCTTCTGCAGCTTGGTCGCGGCCTCGATCTTGTCCTCGTAGCTCGCGGTCTGGCTGCTGATGATCTTCTTCAGCGCCGCACGCTTCTCGGCGTGCTGCTTGGCCAGCTTGGTCCGCTTGACCTCGCGGTTGACCATGGACGTCTTTGCCATGTGCTTTCCTCAGTTGCGGAACGGGAAGCGGAAGGCTTCGAGCAGTGCCTTGGCTTCTTCGTTGGTGCGTGCGGTGGTGGTGATGGCGATATCCATGCCGCGGATCGCGTCGACCTGGTCGAAGTCGATTTCCGGGAAGATGATCTGTTCCTTCACGCCCATGTTGTAGTTGCCGCGGCCGTCGAACGAACGACCCGACACGCCACGGAAGTCGCGCACGCGCGGCAGCGAGACGTTCACCAGACGGTCGAGGAACTCGTACATCCGGTTGCGGCGCAGCGTGACCTTGCAGCCGATCGGCCAGCCGTCGCGGATCTTGAACGAGGCGACCGACACGCGCGACTTGGTCACCAGCGGCTTCTGGCCGCTGATCTTGGCCATGTCGGCGGTGGCGTTCTCGAGGATCTTCTTGTTCGCGGCCGCCTCGCCCACGCCCATGTTGAGCGTGATCTTGGTCAGGCGCGGGACCTGCATGATGTTGTCGTAACCGAACTGCTCCATGAGCTTCGGTACCACTTCATCCTTGTAGAACTGTTCCAGACGGGTCGTCATTTTGAGCATCCTCAGGCGTCGAGCGCCTCACCGCTCGAGCGGAACACGCGCAGCGTGCGTCCATCCTCGAGCTTCTTGGTTCCGATGCGCTCGCCCTTGCCGGTGGCAGGGTTGAACGGCATCACGTTCGAAGCGTGGATCGGAGCTTCGCGCTCGATCACGCCACCGGCCTGGCCGGCTTGCGGATTGGGCTTGGTGTGGCGCTTGACGAGGTTGACGTTGGAGACGACGACCTTGTCGCCGACCACGCGCACCACATCACCGCGCTTGCCCTTGTCCTTGCCGGCGATCACGATGACGTGGTCGCCCTTCTTGATTCGATTGGCCATGTTCGTTCTCTCCGCTCAGAGCACTTCGGGAGCGAGCGACACGATCTTCATGAACTTCTCGGAACGAAGCTCACGGGTCACGGGCCCGAAGATGCGGGTGCCGATCGGCTCCTGCTTGTTATTGAGCAACACCGCGGCGTTGCCATCGAAGCGGATCAGCGAACCGTCGGGACGGCGCACACCCTTGCGGGTACGCACCACGACGGCGTCGTAGACCTCGCCCTTCTTGACCTTGCCGCGCGGAATCGCTTCCTTCACGGACACCTTGATGATGTCGCCGATCGCGGCGTAGCGGCGCTTGGAGCCGCCGAGCACCTTGATGCACATCACTTCCTTGGCACCGCTGTTGTCGGCCACGTCGAGGTGGCTCTGCATCTGGATCATTTCGAGCTCCTCGTTATTCGGCCGCGCGCGCGACGATTTCCGTCACACGCCAGTTCTTGGTCTTGGACATCGGCGCGATCTCGACGACCTTCACCAGATCGCCTTCCTGGCAGGCGTTCTCGGCGTCGTGGGCGTGGAGCTTGGTCGAACGCTTGATGTACTTGCCGTACAGGGCGTGCTTGACCTGACGCTCGACCAGCACCGTGACGGTCTTGTCCATCTTGTTGCTGACCACGCGGCCCTGGACCGTGCGCTGCTTCTTCTCGGTATTCATGGTCGGGTCCTTACTTCTTCTGGCCGATCAGGGTGTTGACGCGCGCAATCTCGCGGCGCACCCGACGGGCTTCGTGCGTCTTGGTCAGCTGACCGGTCGCCTTCTGCATGCGAAGCGAGAAACGCTCCTTGTGCAGCTCGAGCAGATGCGACTGCAGTTCTTCTGCCGACTTCTCGCGGAGTTCCTTGGTCGTAGCCATCAGCGCACCGTCCGGGTCACGAATTGGGTGGTGACCGAAAGCTTGGCGGCAGCCAGGCGGAACGCTTCGCGTGCCACCGTCTCCTCGACGCCCTCGATCTCGTAGATCATGCGGCCGGGCTGGATCTGGGCGACCCAGTACTCCACACCGCCCTTGCCCGAGCCCATTCGGACTTCGATCGGCTTCTTGGTGATCGGCTTGTCCGGGAACACGCGGATCCACATCTTGCCGCCGCGCTTGACGTGACGGCTGATGGTCCGGCGGCCGGCTTCGATCTGACGCGCGGTCAGCTGGCCGGTCGCGGTCGCCCGCAGGCCGTACTCGCCGAAGCTGACGGCGTTGCCGCTCCACGACAGGCCTTCGTTACGGCCCTTGTGCATCTTGCGGTATTTGGTTCGCTTGGGTTGCAGCATGATTAGTCCCTCGCCTCGCGTTCACGACGCGGACCACGGCGCTCGCGGTCTCCGCGGTCACCACGCTCGCCGCGCGGCGTGTCGTCCTGCTTCTCCTGGCCGACCTGGGAGAAATCGAAGATCTCGCCCTTGTAGATCCAGGTCTTGATACCGATGATCCCGTAGGTCGTCTTGGCCTCGGCGAAGCCGTAGTCGACGTCGGCGCGCAGCGTGTGCAGCGGCACGCGACCTTCGCGGTACCACTCCGAACGTGCGATCTCGGCGCCGTTGAGGCGACCGGCGACGTTGACCTTGATGCCCAGTGCGCCCAGGCGCATCGCATTGCCGACCGCACGCTTCATCGCACGGCGGAACATGATGCGGCGCTCGAGCTGCTGCGCGATCGACTCGGCGACCAGCTGCGCGTCGAGCTCCGGCTTGCGGACCTCGGTCACGTTGATGTGCGCCGGAACGCCCATCATCTGGCTCACGTCCTTACGCAGCTTCTCGATGTCCTCGCCGCGCTTGCCGATCACCACGCCCGGGCGGGCGGTGTGGATCGTCACACGCGCGGTCTTGGCCGGACGCTCGATCAGGATCTTGCTGATGCCGGCCTGCGCCAGGCGCTTGCGCAGCATCTCGCGGACCTTGAGGTCAGCGGCCAGGTACTCGGCGTATTCCTTCTTGCCGGCGTACCACTTGGAGTTCCAGTCCTTGGCGATGCCCAGACGGATACCGGTGGGATGAACTTTATGACCCATTTACTTGCCCTCTCCCACGACGACGGTGATGTGGCTGGTGCGCTTGAGGATGCGGGTACCGCGTCCCTTGGCGCGCGCCATGAAGCGCTTCAGCGTCGGACCTTCGTCGACCGTGATGGTGGCGATCTTCAGCTCGTCGACATCGGCGCCGGCGTTGTTCTCGGCGTTGGCGATGGCCGATTCGACGACCTTCTTGATCAGGTGCGCGGCCTTCTTGTCCGAGAACTTCAGCAGACCGACGGCGCGCTCGACCGGCAGACCGCGGACCTGGTCGGCGACCAGGCGGGCCTTCTGGGGCGAGATGCGCGCGGTCCGCAGGATCGCGGTGCGCTTGTTGACCTCGGTGCGAGCGCGCTTCTGCTCTTCGAGGCGGGCTTTCGTTGCCTTGTCCATTGTGCGCTCCTTACCTGCCCGACTTCTTGTCGCCGCCGTGACCCTTGAACGTCCGGGTCAGGGCGAACTCGCCGAGCTTGTGGCCAACCATGTTCTCGTTGACGAGCACCGGAATGTGGTTCTTGCCGTTGTGGATGGCGATCGTGAAGCCGACCATTTCCGGCAGGACCATCGAGCGGCGCGACCAGGTCTTGATCGGCTTCTTGGTGTTGGTGCCGGCGGCCTCGACCTTCTTGATGAGGTGGTGGTCGACGAACGGACCCTTCTTGAGTGAACGTGCCATGGTCTATCAGCTCCTACGGTCGCGCACGATGAACTGCTGCGTCCGCTTGTTATGGCGGGTCTTGTAACCCTTGGTCGGCACGCCCCACGGGGTGACCGGGTGCGGGTTGCCTTGTCCGGCGCGGGCCTCACCACCGCCGTGCGGATGGTCGACCGGGTTCATCGCCGCACCGCGGACGGTGGGCTTGACGCCGCGCCAGCGCTTGGCGCCGGCCTTGCCGAGCTTCTCGAGGCTGTGCTCGTCGTTGCTGACCTCGCCGATCGTGGCGCGGCACTCCGACGGCACGCGACGCACTTCGCCCGAACGCAGACGCACGGTGGCGTAGACGCCTTCGCGCGCGATCAGCTGGACGGCGGCGCCGGCGGCACGCGCGATCTGCGCGCCCTTGCCCGGCTTCATCTCGATGCAGTGGATCGTCGAACCGACCGGGATGTTGCGCAGCGGCAGCGTGTTGCCGGTCTTGATCGGCGCATCGGAACCCGCGATCACCTGGTCGCCGGCCTTCAGGCCCTTGGGGGCGATGATGTAGCGGCGCTCACCGTCGACATACACCAGCAGCGCGATGTGCGCGGTGCGGTTGGGGTCGTACTCGATACGCTCCACGCGCGCCGGAATGCCTTCCTTGTCGCGCTTGAAGTCGACGATGCGGTAGTGCTGCTTGTGACCGCCGCCGATGTGGCGCGTGGTGATCCGGCCGTGGTGGTTGCGACCACCCGACTTGCTCTTCTTCTCGACCAGCGCGGCATGCGGCGCACCCTTGTGCAGCTCGGGGTGCACGACGCGGACCGCGGAGCGGCGACCGGCGGACGTGGGCTTGAATTTCATCAATGGCATCGGGGCTTCCTCAGACCTTCGCGTTCATGACGTCGATCGACTGGCCGTCGGCCAGCTTCACGTAGGCCTTGCGCCAGTCGCCGCGGCTGCCCTGACGCTGACGGAAGGACTTGTTCTTGCCCTTCACGTTGACGACGTTGACCGCCTCGACCTTGACGTCGAACAGCTTCTCGACCGCGGCCTTGATGTCGGCCTTGGTGGCGACCGTCGACACTTCGAACGCGTACTGGTTGGACAGTTCCTGCAGGCGCGCGGTCTTCTCGGACACGCGCGGCGCACGGATCACTTCATAGAGCTTGGCGTCGTTCATGCCAGCCACTCCTCGATCTTCTTCACCGCATCGGTGGTGATCAGCACGGAATCGGCGCCGACCAGCGCGACCGGATCCAGGCCCTGCACGTCGCGGATCTCGACGTACGGCAGGTTGCGTGCCGACAGGTACAGGTGCTCGGACGCGTCTTCGGTCACGATCAGCGGACGCTTGCCCAGATCGAATTCCTTGAGCTTGGCGACCATGCCGCTGGTCTTGGTCTCGGTCAGGTCGAACGCCTCGACGATCGTCAGACGGCCCTGGCGGTTGAGTTCGGACAGGATCGCCGACATCGCCGCGCGGTACATCTTGCGGTTGACCTTCTGCTCGAAGCTGCGCGGCTTGGCCGCGAAGGTCACGCCACCGCCGACGAAGATCGGAGCGGTCAGGGCGCCGTGACGTGCACCGCCACCCTTCTGCTTCTTCGACTTCTTGGTCGTGCCGTTGACTTCCGAACGGGTCTTCTGGGCCTTGGTACCGGCGCGGCCGGCGTTGCGATAGGCGACGACGACCTGGTGGACCAGATCCTCGCTGAAATCGCGGCCGAACACGGCGTCGGAGACCGACAGCTTGCTGCTGCTGTTGTTGATTGCGAGTTCCATCGTGCTACTCCTTATGCCTTGCTCGACGGACGCACGATCACGTCGCCGCCCGGCGCGCCCGGCACGGCGCCCTTGACCGCGATCAGGCCGCGCTCGGCGTCGACCTTGACGATCTGCAGGCGCTGCGTGGTCTGCTGATCGGCGCCCATGTGGCCGGACATCTTCTTGCCCGGGAACACGCGGCCCGGCGTCTGGCGCTGACCCAGCGAACCGGGCTGGCGGTGCGACAGCGAGTTACCGTGCGTCGCGTCGCCCATCTTGAAGTTCCAGCGCTTGATCGTGCCCTGGAAGCCCTTGCCCTTGGTGACGCCCTGGACGTCGACGAGCTGGCCCACTTCGAAGATGTCGGCGCGGATTTCGCCGCCAACGCTGAAGTCGGCGATCTTGTCGTCGGCCACGCGCAGTTCCCACAGGCCACGACCGGCTTCGACCTTCGCCTTGGCGAGGTGACCGGTTTCGGGCTTGTTGACCAGCACGGCACGCTTGCTGCCGGCGGTGACCTGCACGGCGCTGTAGCCGTCGGTCTCGGGGGTCTTCACCTGGGTGATACGGTTGGGGGTGGCTTCGATCAGCGTCACCGGCACGGACTTGCCGTCTTCGGTGAACACGCGGCTCATGCCGGCCTTGCGGCCGACGATGCCCAACGAATGAATCTTCGCGGTCATGGTGGCGGCCCTCAGGTCAGCTTGATCTGGACGTCGACGCCAGCCGCGAGCTCGAGCTTCATCAGCGCGTCCACGGTCTTGTCGTTGGGGTCGACGATGTCGAGCACGCGCTTGTGCGTGCGGGTCTCGTACTGGTCACGCGCATCCTTGTCGACGTGCGGCGACGTCAGGATGGTGTAACGCTCGATCTTGGTCGGCAGCGGGATGGGGCCGCGCACTTGGGCGCCCGTCCGCTTGGCGGTTTCGACGATCTCGCTGGCCGAACGGTCGATCAGACGATGATCGAACGCCTTGAGGCGGATCCGGATCTTTTGGTCCGTCATGACGGAAATATCCTTCGTTAAAAGAGCGACGGGCCCGCGGCTGGGTGCGCGGAACCCCTGTGAAATCGTGGCTGGCCGGAGCATTCACCCGCGCCCCGGGGCCTTTCCCTGGAAAAACGAAAGGCAGACCGGTTGCCCGATCCGCCCAGACCTGGAATTGCAGACGCAATGACCCGCTCCATCCCATCGTGCTCCGAAGACCTTCGGAACGGGTGGAGCGCAGCCTCGCGACATTTCCGTGTCTGGCGAAGACGAGGGCATCCTGCACCTCATTTCGCGATTTCGCGGGCAGCCTTGAATCGACCAACCCGCGAGGGTCTTGCATTCTAGCGGGTCCCGCTGGGCCAGCGCAAGCCCTGCCCTGCGGAAAAGCGAGCGGACCGGCAGGACCGGTCCGCTCGCTGGTACCACCGCCCCGACACGCGAAAGCGCGCGAGCCGTGGGATTACTTGATGATCTTGGCCACCACGCCGGCGCCGACGGTCCGGCCGCCTTCGCGGATCGCGAAGCGCAGGCCTTCGTCCATCGCCACCGGGTTGATCAGCGTGACCACCATCTTCACGTTGTCGCCCGGCATCACCATCTCGGTGCCTTCCGGCAGCTCGACCGCACCGGTGATGTCGGTGGTGCGGAAGTAGAACTGCGGACGATAGCCCTTGAAGAACGGCGTGTGACGACCACCCTCATCCTTCGACAGCACGTAGACCTCGGCCTCGAAGTCGGTGTGCGGCTTGATCGAACCCGGCTTGGCCAGCACCTGGCCACGCTCGACGTCGTCACGCTTGGTGCCGCGCAGCAGCAGACCGGCGTTGTCGCCCGCCTGACCCTGATCGAGCAGCTTGCGGAACATTTCCACGCCCGTGACGGTCGTCTTCTGCACCGGACGGATACCGACGATTTCGATTTCGTCGCCGACCTTGATGATGCCGCGCTCGATACGCCCCGTGACCACCGTGCCGCGACCCGAGATCGAGAACACGTCCTCGACCGGCATCAGGAACGCCTTGTCGATGTCGCGCTCCGGCTCCGGAATCCAGGTGTCCAGCGCGTCGACCAGCTTCAGGATCGCAGGCACGCCGATCTCCGACTGGTCGCCTTCCAGCGCCAGGCGCGCCGAACCCGAGATGATCGGGGTGTCGTCGCCCGGGAACTCGTACTTGCTCAGCAGCTCGCGCACTTCCATCTCGACCAGCTCGAGCAGCTCGGCGTCGTCCACCATGTCGGCCTTGTTCAGGAACACGACGATGTACGGCACGCCGACCTGACGCGACAGCAGGATGTGCTCGCGCGTCTGCGGCATCGGGCCGTCAGCGGCCGAGCACACCAGGATCGCGCCGTCCATCTGCGCCGCGCCGGTGATCATGTTCTTGACGTAGTCCGCGTGGCCCGGGCAGTCGACGTGCGCGTAGTGGCGCGTCGGGCTCTCGTATTCCACGTGCGCGGTCGAGATCGTGATGCCGCGCGCCTTCTCTTCCGGCGCCGCGTCGATCGCGTCGTAGGCCTTGAACTCGCCGCCGAAACGCTCGGCGCCGATCTTCGTCAGCGCCGCCGTCAGCGTCGTCTTGCCATGGTCGACGTGACCGATCGTGCCGACATTGACGTGCGGCTTGGTGCGCTCGAACTTACCCTTTGCCATCGTAATAACTCCGTAATTCGTGATTGGTGATTGGTGATCGGTGAAAAGCGGGACCCGTGTTCTTTCAAATCACGGATCCCGCGTCACGAATCACGCTTACTTCTTGGTGACGGTCTCGGCGATGTTCGCCGGCGCTTCCGCGTAGTGGTCGAACTCCATCGTGAAGGTCGCGCGACCCTGCGACATCGAACGCAGCTGCGTGGCATAACCGAACATCTCGCCCAGCGGGATCATCGCGTTGATGATCTTGCCCGACGGGCTGTCGTCCTGGCCCTGCAGGATGCCGCGACGGCGGCTGACGTCGCCCATCACGTCGCCCAGGTAGTCCTCGGGGCTGACGACCTCGACCTTCATGATCGGCTCGAGCAGCACCGGGCTGGCCTTGTTGAAGCCTTCCTTGAAGCCCATCGAGCCGGCGATCTTGAACGCCATTTCCGACGAGTCGACTTCATGGTAGGAGCCGTCGACCAGACGGACCTTGACGTCCACGATCGGGTAGCCGGCCATGATGCCGTTGGCCAGCACTTCCTGGATGCCCTTGTCGACCGCCGGGATGTACTCCTTGGGCACGACGCCGCCGACGATGGCGTTCTCGAACTCGTAGCCGGTGCCCGGCTCCTGCGGCGAGATCTCCAGCCACACGTGACCGAACTGGCCCTTACCGCCCGACTGGCGCACGAACTTGCCTTCGGACTTCACCGACTTGCGGATCGTCTCGCGGTAGGCCACCTGCGGCTTGCCGACGTTGGCCTCCACGTTGAACTCGCGCTTCATGCGGTCGACGATGATGTCCAGATGCAGCTCGCCCATGCCCGAGATGATCGTCTGGCCCGATTCTTCGTCGGTGCGCACGCGGAAGGACGGATCCTCCTGCGCCAGGCGACCGAGCGCCAGACCCATCTTCTCCTGGTCGGACTTGGTCTTGGGCTCGACCGCCATCGAGATCACCGGCTCGGGGAAGCTCATGCGCTCGAGCACGATCGGCGCGTCCTGCGCGCACAGCGTGTCGCCGGTGGTGACGTCCTTCAGACCCACCGCCGCAGCGATGTCGCCGGCCAGCACTTCCTTGATCTCTTCGCGGTTATTGGAGTGCATCTGCAGCAGACGGCCGATGCGCTCCTTCTTGCCCTTGACCGAGTTGTAGACCTGGTCACCGGCGTTGAGCGTGCCCGAGTAGACGCGGAAGAACGTCAGCGAACCCACGAACGGGTCGGTCATGATCTTGAACGCCAGCGCCGAGAACGGGGCCTTGTCGCTCGACTCGCGCGACAGCTCCTTGGTCTCGTCGTCGACATCCACGCCCTTGACCGCCGGCACGTCGACCGGCGACGGCAGCAGCTTGATGACGCCGTCGAGCATCGCCTGGACGCCCTTGTTCTTGAACGCCGTACCGCAGAACATCGGCACGATCTCGGTCTTGAGCGTACGCTCGCGCAGGCCGTTGACGATCTCGTCCTCGGACAGCTCACCGCTCTCCAGGTACTTGTCCATCAGCTCTTCGCTGGCCTCGGCGGCCGACTCGACCATGAAGGCACGCGCCTCTTCGGCCTGCGCCTGCAGCTCGGCCGGGATGTCGCGGTACTCGAAGTTGAGCCCCTGGGACGCGGTGTCCCAGTGGATCGCCTTCATCTTCAGCAGGTCGACCACGCCCTCGAAGCCATCCTCGGCACCGATCGGCACCTGCATCGGCACCGGCACCGCACCCAGGCGCGCCTTCAGCTGGTCGCGAACCTTGAGGAAGTTCGCGCCCGTGCGGTCCATCTTGTTGACGAACGCGATGCGCGGCACGTGGTACTTGTTGGCCTGGCGCCACACCGTCTCCGACTGCGGCTGCACGCCACCGACCGCACACAGCACGAACACCGCGCCGTCGAGCACGCGCAGGCTGCGCTCGACCTCGATCGTGAAGTCGACGTGTCCGGGGGTGTCGATGATGTTGAAGCGGTGCTCGGGGAAGGACTTGTCCATCCCCTTCCAGAACGCGGTGGTGGCTGCGGACTGGATCGTGATGCCACGCTCCTGCTCCTGCTCCATCCAGTCCATGGTCGCGGCGCCGTCGTGCACCTCGCCGATCTTGTGGCTCTTGCCCGTATAGAACAGGATGCGCTCGGAAGTGGTCGTCTTGCCGGCATCGATGTGAGCCATGATGCCGAAGTTGCGGTAGCGTTCGATGGGAGTCGTGCGAGCCACGTCAGTATTCTCGTTTGGATGGAAGGACCCGACAGAGCCTGGGCGCCTTCGCGATGAAATCGCTTGAATGGACGAATGCCGCCTTGCGGCGGCTTGTCGGTCCTGCGTGCGGTCGATGACCGCCTGGAGGCACCTGAAATGGTGCCAGCGGGCCCCGGGTTCAACCGGAGCCCGCGGGTCCGCTTACCAGCGGTAGTGCGCGAACGCCTTGTTGGCGTCGGCCATGCGGTGGGTCTCTTCACGCTTCTTGATCGCGCCGCCCCGGTTCTCGGAGGCGTCGATCAGCTCGGCGGCGAGCTTGCGCGGCATGCTGTTCTCGCCGCGCTTGCGCGCCGACTCGATCAGCCAGCGCATCGCCAGCGCCATACGGCGCGAGGCGCGCACTTCGACCGGCACCTGGTAGGTCGCGCCGCCGACGCGGCGGGACTTGACCTCGACGGCCGGCGAAACGTTGCCCAGCGCCTTCTCGACCAGCTCGAGCGCTTCGGGGTTCTTCTCGCCGATGACGTCCATCGCTCCGTAGACGATCTTTTCGGCGACCGACTTCTTGCCGCTCTTCATGACCATGTTGATGAAGCGGGCGATCGTCTCGCTGCCGTGCTTCGGGTCGGGCAGCACCGAGCGCTGCGGGGTGTTTCCTTTACGCGACATTCTCTAATCCTCAGCCCTTCGGACGCTTTGCGCCGTACTTCGAACGTGCCTGCTTGCGCTTCGCGACGCCGGCAGCGTCGAGCGAACCGCGAACGGTGTGGTAACGCACACCCGGCAGATCCTTGACGCGACCGCCGCGGATCAGCACCACCGAGTGCTCCTGCAGGTTGTGGCCTTCGCCGCCGATGTACGAGATGACCTCGTAGCCATTGGTCAGGCGGACCTTGGCGACCTTGCGCAGCGCCGAGTTCGGCTTCTTCGGGGTCGTGGTGTAGACGCGGGTGCAGACGCCACGGCGCTGCGGGCAGTTCGCCAGCGCGGGCGAAGTGCTCTTGTAGGTTTCGGGGCTGCGCGACTTCCGCACCAGCTGGTTGATCGTTGCCATCAGTCTCTGGTCTGTGGATCGGGCCTGGGCCCGGTGAAAACGAAGGCAGACGGAACGTGCCGTCTGCCAGACGAAAAAGTATAGCCCGCGCTGACGCAACGCGTCAACGCAAGCTCTACTGCCGCCGGCCGCCCACAGGGTCGACCCGGCCTACAACGCGTCCCGTCCGTCCTGGACCGAATACGAGCCGCGTCCTGCGCCTCATTTCGGAGTCTGGGCGGCCCCGAAGGGCCGCCAAAGGTGGGCTATCTTAGCCTGCGTTCTCGTCGCTGTCAGCCACCTGGGACACCGGAGCGTCCTCAAGCATCACCTGATCGGGCGACAGCGCCACCGGCGCCGCCGTCTCGACCACGTCCTCGGCCACCGAACCGCCCGACAGCGTGTCCATCTCGGACTCGGTCAGACCCGACGCCGCCCGGCGGCGCTGGGTGTGGTAGGCCAGGCCGGTACCGGCCGGGATCAGGCGACCGACGATCACGTTCTCCTTGAGACCGCGCAGGCTGTCGCGCGTGCCGCGCACGGCCGCCTCGGTCAGCACACGGGTGGTCTCCTGGAACGAGGCCGCCGAGATGAACGACTCGGTCGCCAGCGAGGCCTTGGTGATGCCCAGCAGGACCGGATCGAACTTGGCCGGCAGCTCGTTGCGTGCGATCAGCTTGGCGTTGTCCTCGATGACGCGCTGGCGCTCGGCCTGCTCACCATGGAGGAAGCGGCTGTCACCGGGATCGGTGATCTCGACCTTGCGCAGCATCTGGCGAACGATCACCTCGATGTGCTTGTCGTTGATCTTCACGCCCTGCAGCCGGTAGACGTCCTGGATTTCCTTGGTCAGGTACGACGCCAGCTCCTCGACGCCCTTCAGGCGCAGGATGTCCTGCGGACTCGGCTCGCCGTCCACCACGGTCTCGCCCTTCTCGACGTGCTCGCCCTCGAACACGATGATCTGGCGGTACTTGGGGATCAGCTCCTCGTGGTCCTCGCCGTCGGCACCCTTGATGATCAGGCGCTGCTTGCCCTTGGTGTCCTTGCCGAAGCTGACGATGCCCGACTTCTCGGCCAGGATCGCCGGGTCCTTCGGCTTGCGGGCCTCGAACAGGTCGGCCACGCGCGGCAGACCACCGGTGATGTCGCGGGTCTTGGACGCTTCCTGCGGCACCTTGGTCACCACGTCGCCCACGCCGACGGCATCGCCGTCCTGCAGGTTGACGATCGAGCGCGGCGGCAGCAGGTACTGCGCCGGCAGGTCGGTGCCCGGGATGTTGAGGTCGTTGCCGGCCTTGTCGACGATCCGCACGATCGGACGCAGGTCCTTGCCCTGCGAGCCGCGGCGCTTGGGATCGGTGATCTCGCGCGACGCCAGACCAGTCAGTTCGTCGGTCTTCTCGATGACGGTGACGCCCTCGACGAAGTCCACGAAGCGGATGAAGCCCGCCACTTCCGACACGATTGGGTGGTTGTGCGGATCCCAGTTGGCGACGGTCTGACCGGCCTTGATCGCATCGCCATCACGGACCGTGATCATCGCGCCGTAAGGCAGCTTGTAGCGCTCGCGCTCGCGGCCGTGGCCGTCGAGCACCGACAGCTCGCCCGAACGCGAGACCGCGACCAGGTTGCCGCTCTCGTGGGTCACGAACTTGAGGTTGTTGAACTTGATCGAGCCGGTGGTCTTGACCGTCACGTTGTCGATGGCGGCCGCACGCGACGCCGCACCACCGATGTGGAACGTGCGCATCGTCAGCTGGGTACCGGGCTCGCCGATCGACTGCGCGGCGACCACGCCCACGGCCTCGCCCTGGTTGACCAGGTGGCCACGGCCCAGGTCGCGGCCATAGCAGCTCGAGCACACGCCGAACGCGCTTTCGCAGGTGATCGTGGAGCGGACCTTGATCGACTGCACACCGGCCTCTTCCAGACGCACGACCCACTGCTCGTCGAGCAGCGTGTTGCGCGTGACGATCGGATCCTCGTCGTTGCCCGGCAGGAACACGTCCTCGGCCACGACACGACCCAGCACGCGGTCGCGCAGCGGCTCGACCACGTCGCCGCCTTCGACGATCGGGGTCATGGTCAGGCCGTCGAGCGTGCCGCAGTCGACTTCGGTGATCACCACGTCCTGGGCCACGTCGACCAGGCGACGGGTCAGGTAACCGGAGTTCGCGGTCTTGAGCGCGGTGTCGGCCAGACCCTTACGGGCACCGTGCGTGGAGTTGAAGTACTCCTGCACGTTCAGGCCTTCGCGGAAGTTCGCGATGATCGGCGTCTCGATGATCGAGCCGTCCGGCTTGGCCATCAGGCCGCGCATACCGGCCAGCTGACGGATCTGCGCCTGGCTACCACGCGCGCCGGAGTCGGCCATGATGTAGAGCGAGTTCATCGACTTCTGCGCGACCGTCTCGCCCTTGGCGTTGGTCACATGGTCGGTGCCGATCGCGTCCATCATCGCCTTGGCGATGCGCTCGTTGGTGCGCGACCAGATGTCGACGACCTTGTTGTAGCGCTCGCCGGCGGTGACCAGACCCGACTGGTACTGCTGCTGGATCTCCAGCACCTCGGTCTCGGCCTCGGCCAGGATGCCCTTCTTCTCGTTGGGGATCGTCATGTCGTTGATGCCGATCGACACGCCGGCACGGGTCGCGTTGCCGAAGCCGGTGTACATCAGCTTGTCGGCGAACACGACCGTGTCCTTGAGCCCCAGACGACGGTAGCAGGCGTTGATCAGCCGGCTGATGTTCTTCTTGTTGAGCTCGACGTTGGCCAGCTCGAACGGCAGGCCGTCGGGCATGATCTCCAGCAGCAGCGCACGACCCACGGTCGTTTCGACGATCGAGGTCACCTTCTCGCGCGAGCCGTCCTCGCCGATCACGGTCTGGTTGATGCGGACACGGATCTTGGCGTGCAGGCCGGCGGCCTTGTTGTCGAACGCGCGACGCACCTCGGCGATGTTGGCGAACACCATGCCCTCGCCCGGGATGTTCTCCAGCGCACGGGTCATGTAGTACAGGCCGAGCACGACGTCCTGCGACGGCACGATGATCGGCTCACCGTTGGCCGGCGAGAGGATGTTGTTGGACGCCATCATCAGCGCACGCGCTTCGAGCTGGGCCTCGAGGCTCAGCGGGACGTGCACGGCCATCTGGTCGCCGTCGAAGTCGGCGTTGAACGCAGTACACACCAGCGGGTGCAGCTGGATCGCCTTGCCTTCGATCAACACCGGCTCGAACGCCTGGATGCCCAGGCGGTGCAGCGTCGGCGCACGGTTGAGCATGACCGGGTGCTCGCGGATGACTTCCTCGAGGATGTCCCAGACTTCCGCCTCTTCGCGCTCGACCAGCTTCTTGGCCGCCTTGATCGTCGTGGCCAGGCCACGGCGCTGCAGCTTGGCGAAGATGAAGGGCTTGAACAGCTCGAGCGCCATCTTCTTCGGCAGGCCGCATTCGTGCAGGCGCAGCGTCGGGCCGACCACGATGACCGAACGGCCCGAGTAGTCGACGCGCTTGCCCAGCAGGTTCTGGCGGAACCGGCCCTGCTTGCCCTTGATCATGTCGGCCAGCGACTTGAGCGGACGCTTGTTGGTGCCGGTGATGGCACGGCCGCGACGGCCGTTGTCCATCAGCGCATCGACCGATTCCTGCAGCATGCGCTTTTCGTTGCGCACGATGATGTCGGGTGCATTGAGTTCGAGCAGGCGACGCAGGCGGTTGTTGCGGTTGATGACGCGGCGGTACAGATCGTTGAGATCCGAGGTCGCGAAGCGGCCGCCGTCCAGCGGCACCAGCGGGCGCAGATCCGGCGGCAGCACCGGCAGCACGGTCATGATCATCCACTCGGGACGGTTGCCCGAATCGATGAACGCCTCGACCAGCTTGATGCGCTTGGTCAAACGCTTGAGCTTGGTCTCCGAGCCGGTCGCGGCGATCTCTTCCTTCAGGCGGGCCATCTCGGCCTGCAGGTCGATCGTGCGCAGCAGGTCGAACACCGCCTCGGCGCCCATCGCGGCGTCGAAGTCGTCGCCGTGCTCCTGGCGCATCTGCAGGAACTGCTCTTCGTTGAGCAGCTGACCGCGCTCGAGCGGGGTCAGGCCCGGCTCGGTGACGACGAACGCCTCGAAGTACAGGATGCGCTCGATGTCGCGCAGGGTCATGTCCAGCATCAGGCCGATGCGCGAGGGCAGCGACTTGAGGAACCAGATATGGGCGACCGGCGAGGCCAGGTCAATGTGGCCCATGCGCTCGCGGCGCACCTTGGCCAGCGTGACCTCGGTGCCGCACTTCTCGCACACCACGCCGCGGTGCTTCATGCGCTTGTACTTGCCGCACAGGCACTCGTAGTCCTTGATCGGACCGAAAATCGCCGCGCAGAACAGGCCGTCGCGCTCGGGCTTGAACGTACGGTAGTTGATCGTCTCGGGCTTCTTCACTTCGCCGAACGACCACGAACGGATCAGGTCGGGCGAGGCCAGCGCGATCTTGATCGCGTCGAAGTCCGGGATCTGGCGCTGCTGGTTGAAGAGGTTGAGCAGGTCTTTCATGTCTTTACTCCGGGAATGGGGAACCTGGGGCGGGATGGATCGTTGTCGCGCGCGGCGCGCTCACATGCGCCGCGCGACGAGACGCCCTGCCTCAGTGCTCCTCCAGCTCCATGTTGATCGCCAGCGAGCGGATTTCCTTGACCAGCACGTTGAACGACTCGGGCATGCCGGCGACCATCTCGTGCTCGCCGTCGACGATGTTCTTGTACATCTGGTTGCGGCCCTGCACGTCGTCGGACTTCACCGTCAGCATTTCCTGCAGGGTGTAGGCCGCGCCGTAGGCTTCCAGCGCCCAGACTTCCATCTCGCCGAACCGCTGACCGCCGAACTGCGCCTTGCCGCCCAGCGGCTGCTGGGTGACGAGCGAGTACGGACCGGTCGAGCGCGCGTGCATCTTGTCGTCGACCAGGTGGTTGAGCTTGAGCATGTGCATGTAGCCCACGGTCACCTCGCGCTCGAACGCTTCACCGGTGCGGCCGTCGAACAGGCGGGTCTGGCCGCTGGTCGGCAGGTCCGCCAGTTCCAGCATCGCCTTGATCTCCGACTCGGCGGCGCCGTCGAACACCGGGGTCGCCATCGGCACGCCGTCGGTCAGGTTGCCGGCCAGCGTCAGCAGCTCCTCATCGCTGAACTGCGACAGGTCGACGCGCTGTGCGGCCACCGACTTGTCGTGGTTGTAGATCTGGTCGAGGAACGCACGCAGCTCGTTGACCTTGGCCTGCGCGTCGAGCATCCGCTGGATCTTCTCGCCCAGGCCCTTGGCCGCCAGGCCCAGGTGCACTTCGAGGATCTGGCCGATGTTCATACGCGACGGCACGCCCAGCGGGTTCAACACGATGTCGACGGTGTTGCCGTTGGCCATGTAGGGCATGTCCTGCACCGGCACGATGGTCGACACGACACCCTTGTTGCCGTGACGGCCGGCCATCTTGTCGCCCGGCTGGATGCGACGCTTCACGGCCAGATAGACCTTGACCATCTTCAGCACGCCCGGTGCCAGATCGTCGCCCTGGGTGATCTTGCCGCGCTTGTCAGCGAACCGGCGCTCGAATTCCTTCTGGTGCGCGTCGATCTGCTTCTGCGCGCGCTCGATCGCGTCGGCCGCGTCCTCGTCCTTCATGCGGATCTGGAACCAGTCGGACTTCTTCAGGCCGTCGAGCACCAGCGAGGAGACCGTGTCGCCCTTCTTCAGGCCCGGACCGCCATTGGCGACCTTGCCCTGGATCTGCGAGCGCAGACGCGCGTAGATCGCCGACTCGAGGATGCGGAACTGGTCGTCGAAGTCCTTCTTGACGCGCTTGATCTCGGACTCTTCGATCTGCTTGGCGCGCTTGTCCTTCTCGATGCCGTCGCGGGTGAAGACCTGCACATCGATGACAGTGCCGTCCATGCCCGGGGGCACGCGCAGCGAGCTGTCCTTCACGTCGGAGGCCTTCTCACCGAAGATCGCGCGCAGCAGCTTCTCTTCCGGCGTCAGCTGGCTCTCGCCCTTCGGCGTGACCTTGCCGACCAGGATGTCGCCGGCGCGCACTTCGGCACCGATGTACACCACGCCGGACTCGTCGAGACGGTTGAGCGCGTTCTCCGACACGTTCGGGATGTCGGCGGAGATTTCCTCCGGCCCCAGCTTCGTGTCGCGAGCGACCGCGGTCAGCTCTTCGATGTGGATCGTCGTGTAGCGGTCTTCCTTGACGACGCGTTCCGACAGCAGGATCGAGTCTTCGAAGTTGTAGCCGTTCCAGGGCATGAACGCGACCAGCATGTTCTGGCCCAGGGCCAGCTCGCCGATGTCGGTCGAGGGACCGTCGGCCAGCACGTCGCCACGCGCGACCACGTCGCCCACGTTCACCAGCGGACGCTGGTTGATGCAGGTGTTCTGGTTGGAGCGCGTGTACTTGATCAGGTTGTAGATGTCGACGCCGGCATCGTGCTCGCCGGAGATCTCGTCCTCGTTGACCTTGACCACGACGCGACCGGCGTCGATCTGCTCGATCACGCCGCCGCGACGGGCGTTCACGGTCACGCCCGAGTCGCGCGCCACGGCGCGCTCGATGCCGGTCCCGACCAGCGGCTTCTGCGCACGCAGCGTCGGCACGGCCTGGCGCTGCATGTTGGCGCCCATCAGTGCGCGGTTGGCGTCGTCGTGCTCGAGGAACGGCACCAGCGCCGCTGCGACCGACACCGTCTGCATCGGCGAGACGTCCATGTAATGGATCTCGGCCGGCGGCTTGAGCAGCGACTCGCCCTGGAAGCGGCAGTCGACGAACTGCTGCGTCATCACGCCCTTCTCGTCCTGGACGGCGTTGGCCTGCGCGATGACGTAGTCGTTCTCTTCGATCGCCGACAGGTACTCGATCTCGTCGGTGACGCGGCTGTCGACGACCTTGCGGTACGGGGTCTCGAGGAAGCCGTACTTGTTGGTACGCGCGAACGTCGCCAGCGAGTTGATCAGGCCGATGTTCGGGCCTTCCGGCGTTTCGATGGTGCACACGCGGCCGTAATGGGTCGGATGCACGTCGCGCACTTCGAAGCCGGCGCGCTCGCGGGTCAGACCGCCCGGGCCCAGAGCCGAGACGCGACGCTTGTGCGTGACTTCCGACAGCGGGTTGTTCTGGTCCATGAACTGCGACAGCTGCGAGGAGCCGAAGAACTCCTTGACCGCGGCCGCGACCGGCTTGGCGTTGATCAGCTCCTGCGGGGTCAGGCCATCGGCCTCGGCCATCGTCAGGCGCTCGCGCACGGCGCGCTCGACGCGGACCAGGCCCACGCGGAACACGTTCTCGGCCATTTCACCGACCGAGCGCACACGGCGGTTGCCCAGGTGGTCGATGTCGTCGACCACGCCGCGACCGTTACGGATCTCGGTCAGCACGCGGATCACGTCGAGGATGTCGGACGTCTGGCCGTACTGCTCGCGCAGCTTGACCGAGTCCTCGTCCTTGCGCTCGGCGAAGTAGCGCGCGTCGTAGAGCACCGGCGCACCGGTGACTTCCTTGCGGCCCAGACGGCGGTTGAACTTCATCCGGCCCACGCCCGACAGGTCGTAGCGCTCGAAGGTGAAGAACAGGTTGTGGAACAGGTTCTGCGCGGCGTCCTTGGTCGGCGGCTCGCCGGGACGCATCATGCGGTAGATCTCGACCAGCGCGTCGAGCTGGGTCTTGGTCGAGTCGATGCGCAGGGTGTTGGACAGGTACGGACCGCGATCGAGGTCGTTGACCCAGATCGTGCCGATGGTCTCGATGCCGGCCTTGCGCAGCGCCTCGAGGGTCTCGAGCGAGATCTCGTCGTTGGCGGTGGCGACCAGCTCGCCGGTCGACGGATCAATGACGTCGTGCGACAGGATCTGCCCGACCAGGTAGTCGTCCGGCACTGCCAGCGCGGTGATGCCCGAGGCCTGGAGCTGCTTGACGTGGCGCGCGGTGATGCGCTTGCCGGCCTCGACGATGACCTTCTCGCCGTCGAGCAGGTCGAAGTTCAACGTCTCGCCGCGCAGACGCTCGGAGACCAGCTCCAGCTGCACACCCTCGCCTTCGGGCAGGATGTGGTAGCTGTTGATCTCGAAGAACTCGTTGAGCATTTCTTCGTTGTTGTAGCCGAGCGCGCGCAGCAGCACCGACACCGGCAGCTTGCGGCGGCGGTCGATACGGGTGAACAGCGCGTCCTTCGGGTCGAACTCGAAGTCCAGCCACGAGCCGCGGTAGGGAATGATGCGGGCCGAGTACAGCAGCTTGCCCGAGCTGTGGGTCTTGCCGCGGTCGTGGTCGAAGAACACGCCCGGCGAGCGGTGCAGCTGCGAGACGATGACGCGCTCGGTGCCGTTGATGATGAAGGTGCCGTTGTCGGTCATGAGCGGAATCTCGCCCATGTAGACCTCCTGCTCCTTCACGTACTTGATGGCCTTGCTCGACGACTCGCGGTCGTAGATCACCAGGCGCACGGTCACGCGCAGCGGGGCGCCGTAGCTCAGGCCACGGTTGCGACATTCACGCTCGTCGAACCCCGGTTCCCCGAGCTTGTAGCCGACGTACTCCAGCGCGGCATAGCCGTTGTAGCTGACGATCGGGAACACGGATTTGAGTGCGGCATGCAGGCCGCGGTCCTCGCGCTTGGCGGGGTCGCGGTCGGCCTGCAGGAACTCGCGATAGGAGTCGACCTGGATGGCCAGCAGGAACGGCACCTCGAGAATCTGCCGGCGCTTGCCGAAGTTCTTGCGGATGCGCTTCTTCTCGGTGAACGAGTAGTTCGCCTGGTGCGGGGTCGACTGGAGCTGGGACGTCGTCATGGGGAGTACGCCTCGATGGATCGGTGGACCGACTGGCGATCCGGGAACATGAGTTGCCACTGGGTAGTCGCTGGTATTGCCGGCACCAGCACGCCTTCTCCCGCTACTACCCACTGACAACTGCGTCGTTGTCTGTTCAGGCCGTCCGGTTTCCGGAACGACCAAGGGCCGGGAGCTTTCGCCCCCGGCCCCGGCGCATCGTCAGCATGTGCTGCGATGCCATGGTGCCGCTTACTTGATCTCGACGGTCGCGCCAGCGGCTTCGAGATCCTTCTTGATCTTCTCGGCTTCTTCCTTGGTCGCGCCTTCCTTGATCTCCTTCGGCGCGCCTTCGACCAGATCCTTGGCTTCCTTCAGGCCCAGGCCGGTGATGGCGCGGACGACCTTGATCGACTCGACCTTCTTGTCGCCGGCAGCCTTCAGGATGACGGTGAACTCGGTCTGCTCTTCGGCAGCGGCGGCCGGGCCGGCAGCGGCGGCAGCGGCGGCGACCGGGGCGGCAGCGGAGACGCCGAACTTCTCTTCGATGGCCTTGACCAGCTCCATCACTTCCATCAGGGACTTCTCGGCGATGGCGTCGACGATCTGCTCAGTGGTAAGGGACATTGTGATTACCTTTGAAAAGTTTTCTGGGATTGGGTTCGTTGGACCAGCAGATCGGGCTTACGCCGTCGCTTCGGTCGCGCTTTCAGCAGCAGCTTCGGCCGGCGCGTCCTCGCCACCGCCTTGCTTGTCGCCGACGGCCTTGACGGCGCGGGCGAACATCGCGGCGGGCTCGGAGAGCACGCGGGCCAGCATGGACAGCGCCTGCTCGAGCGTCGGCAGCGACGCCAGCACGTCGACATGGCTGGCCGGATACAGCTGGCCTTCCACGACGACCAGCTTGGGCAGCAGCTTGTCGTTGGTCTTGGCGAATTCCTTGATCAGGCGACCGGCAGCGCCGGGCTCCTCGGTCGAGAACGCGTACAGCAGCGGGCCGGACAGCGAGTCCTTGGCGCACTCGTACTCGGTACCTTCCACGGCACGCGCGGCCAGGGTGTTCTTGACAACACGCAAGTACACACCGGTCTCACGAGCCTTCTTGCGCATCGCGGTCAGCTGACTGACCGAGGTGCCCAGGTACTCGACGGCGATCAGGGAGTGGGCGTTCGCGGCGACCTGTGCCAGCTCGGCGACAACTTCCTGCTTCTGGGACAGATTGAGAGCCATTCATCACTCCTCGTTGTGAACTCCGCTCACGGCTCCTGCCGCTTGCGGTCCTGAGCGGCCCCCGTCCCTGGGAGACCGGGGATGCGCGAAGCATCCCGGTGGTGGCCTTTCCCGCCTGGCTGGACGCATGTCGAACCAGAAAACTCCAGAAAGGGCATCACCATCTGCGCAGGCCCTTCGGTGCGGACACCTCGGGATTAAGCGCTCTCGATCCTCGGTGGCGGCGATTCCCTGCCAGTTGGACGCATCCGATGCCCGTCGCCACGTCGATCCAGACCGCGCCTGCGGTCTTTGACGGCGCCGCGCTGGACCAAAGGTCCGTCGCGATGCCCCAAAAGTGGCGTCGCCCCGCGGACGGGGCGACGCGCGATATCACCACTCGATCAGCGCGCGATGCTCAGCGTGGACTGGTCGACGATCACGCCCGGGCCCATCGTCGAGCTGAGCGAGATCTTCTGCAGGTACTGGCCCTTGGCGGTGGCCGGCTTGGCCTTGACCAGGTCGGCCAGCAGCGCCTGCAGGTTTTCCTTGAGCTTGTCGGCGTCGAAGTCGGCCTTGCCGATCGTGCAATGGATGATGCCGGCCTTGTCGGTGCGGTAGCGGACCTGGCCGCCCTTGGCGTTCTTGACCGCCTCACCCGGGTTCGGCGAGACCGTGCCGACCTTCGGGTTGGGCATCAGGCCGCGCGGGCCGAGCAGCGTGCCGAGCTTGCCGACGACGCGCATCGCATCCGGGGTGGCGATCACGACGTCGTAGTTGATGTCGCCGGCCTGCATCTTCTCGGCCAGGTCGTCCATGCCGACGGCGTCGGCACCGGCAGCCAGCGCCTCGTCGGCCTTGGCACCGGCCGGGGCGAACACCGCGACGCGGACGCTCTTGCCGGTGCCGGCAGGCAGCACGGTCGAGCCGCGGACCTGCTGGTCGGACTTGCGCGCATCGACGCCCAGGCGGACGGCGACGTCCACAGCCTCGGCGAACTTGGCGTTGCTGTTGTCCTTGACGATCTTCAGCGCGTCATCGATGCCGTAGCTCTTGCCCGGCTGCACCGCGGCCTGCAGCCGCTTCTGTCGCTTGGTCTGTGCCATGGTCTCAGCCCTCCACCGTCAGGCCCATCGAACGGGCCGAGCCCGCGATGGTGCGCACTGCTGCATCCAGATCCGCTGCGGTCAGATCCGGCTCCTTCGCCTTGGCGATGTCCTCGAGCTGGGCGCGCGTGACCTTGCCGACCTTCTCGGTATTGGGACGCTTGGAGCCCGAGCTCACGCCCGCCGCCTTCTTCAGCAGCACCGTGGCCGGCGTGCTCTTGGTGATGAAGGTGAACGTACGATCGGA